>JBEICA010000069.1:0-14897 GCA_040373665.1 Burkholderiales bacterium
AGCCGGCGTCCGACCGAGCGGTAGGGATGGCCGTTCTGGCCGGCGTAGCCCACGCGCACGAGCTCGCCGCCGTCCAGCTCAACCCGGCCGGACCCCTGCACCTGCAGAAAGAACAGGTCGACGGCGTCGTCCACCCAGAGCAGTTCGCGCCCGTCCAGGGCGGCGGTGCCGTTCTCGATCTCCGCCCGCGACCAGTAGGGCACCAGCTTGCGGCCGACCACGCGTCCGCGCAGGCGCAGGTTCTTCGTCTCGGGCACCACGGCGGACAGGTCGACCGACACCAGATCGTCGGGCGCGGCGTAAAGCGGGACTGCGTAGCGGTCGTTGCGGATGCGGCTGCCGCGCAGCAAGGGTTCGTAGTAGCCGGTGAGCAGCCCCTCGGTCCGCCCGTCCGGCGCCACCACCCGGTGGGGCACCAGTCGGCTTTCGACGAAACGGCGCACCTCGGCGTCGTCCTGCGGGTCGATGCCACGGGCGGCCTCGCACACCGGCGCCCACTCCGGCCGGTTTCGCAGGGCGCTGCAGCCGCGCAGGAAGGCGCGCCAGCCCGCCGAGACATCGTCCTGCCGCCAGTCGGGCAGGTCGGCGAAATCGACCCGTTCCAGCCGTGCCTTCTCGGTGCTGGCCGCCGGAGCGGGCGGCGTGGTCTGGGGAACCGCCGATGCCTGCGGCTTGCCAATGACGGACGGCGGGCGCTGGGCGACCGGGGCGCAGGCGGTCAGCAGCGCGCCCAGCAAAAGGGCGGCGACACCATTGCGGCCACCTGCCGGCGGGAGGCCGCGGAGCACCATCGTCGCAAGGCGTGGCGCAGGTCCGGTGGCTTGCCCCTCCGGCCGGGGCGCGGGATGATCGATGATCCGGAGCCGGCCCTGTCCGACGCGCGAACCGGCGTCAGGGGTGTGCTCGAGGCAAGGAGAGAGGTGCATGGTCTGGCTTTTGATCGAGGCGGCGGCGGCGCTGGCCATCGGTGTGTTCATCGTCTGGTGGACGTGGCCGAAGTCGCGTCGGAGTGCATCGACCGTCGATGACGGCGGCAGGGAGACCGAATCACCGGAGGACCGGCGACCGGGTCAGTGAAGCACCCGGGGCATGGACAGGATGAACTGCGGGATCGGGGCCTCGAACATCGTGCCGTCCGCCGCCTGCATCTGGTAGCTGCCGCGCATGGTGCCCACGGGCGTGAGGATGGCCGCACCGCTCGTGTACTCGAACTGCTCGGCGGGCTGGATGGTGGGCTGCTCGCCGACGACGCCCTCGCCGCGCACCTCGTGCACAGGGTTGTTGGCGTCGGTGATGATCCAGTGGCGGCTGATGAGCTTGGCGGCCACAGTGCCGGTGTTGCGAATGGTGATCGTGTAGGCGAATACGTACCGCCCCTGGGCCTCGTCGGACTGGTCGGGCACGTACTCGGTGCGCGCCGTGACGGTGATCTCGTGGCGTTTGCTGTCATCCATGACGCTATTGCACCTCAAAGGCGGCAAATCCTCAACATGGCCAGTAGAATCCGGGGTTTTGCGCGTCGACATCCGTCATGTTCCGCATTGCTCCCAGCATCCTGTCGGCCGACTTCGCCCGCCTGGGCGAGGAAGTGGTCAACGTCATCGCCGCCGGCGCCGACGTCGTGCATTTCGACGTCATGGACAACCACTACGTTCCCAACCTGACGGTCGGGCCGCTGGTGTGCCAGGCGATCCGGCCCCACACCACCGCGCCCATCGACGTGCACCTCATGGTCAAGCCGGTCGATGCCTTGGTGCCGGCCTTCGCCAAGGCCGGGGCGGACATCATCTCCTTCCACCCCGAGGCCTCGGAGCACATCGACCGCACCCTCTCGCTGATCCGCGAGCACGGCTGCCGCGCCGGCCTGGTGTTCAACCCCGCCACGCCGCTGAGCTACCTCGACCACGTCATGGACCGGCTCGACCTCATCCTCATCATGTCGGTCAACCCGGGGTTCGGCGGCCAGAGCTTCATCGAGTCCGCCCTCGACAAACTGCGCCTGGCGCGCCAGCGCATCGACGCCAGCGGCCGCGACATCTGGCTGGAGGTCGACGGCGGGGTGAAGACCGACAACATCGCCCGCATCGCCGCGGCAGGGGCCGATACCTTCGTCGCCGGATCCGCCATCTTCAACAGTCCCGACTACCGCGCCACCATAGACGCCATGCGTGCCGAACTGTCGCGCGCCCCGGGGCGGTGAGCGCGGCCGTCTTCGCCGGTGCCGCGGCGGTCGGCTTCGACCTCGACGGCACCCTGCTCGATACGCTGCCCGACATCGCCGCCGCCGGTAATGTCATGCTGGCCTCGCTCGGGCAACCGCCGGTCGAAGAGGAGGTGGTGCGTGGCTTCATCGGCGACGGCGTTGCCATCCTCACCAAGCGCCTGCTCACCGGCCGCCACGATGGCGAGCCCGAGGCGGCGCTGTTCGAGCGGGCGCTGCATCGGTTCGAGACCCACTACGCCGCCAATGTGAGCGTCCACAGCCGCCCCTTCCCCGGCGTGGCCGAGGGGCTGGCGACTCTGGCCGAGGCAGGGCTGCGCCTGGCCTGCATCACCAACAAGCCAGAGCGCTTCACCCTGCCGCTGCTCGAGGCCCATGGCCTGCGTGGATGTTTCGAAGTGGTGCTGTCCGGCGATTCGCTGCCGCGCAAGAAGCCCGATCCATTGCCGCTGCTGCATTGCTGCGAGGCGTTCGGCGTGACGCCGGGCCGTTTCGTGTACCTGGGCGATTCGTCCAACGACGTGGCCGCAGCCCGTGCCGCCGGGTGCCCGGTGGCCTGTGTGCCCTACGGCTACCGGGGGAAGCTCGATGTGCGGGATCTCGGGGCCGATGCTATAGTCCCCGACGTTCCCGCACTCGCGCGGCTCCTGTCCGGCGCGCGCTGATTCACATGCTGCTCCGATCCCGGCTCCCTGAACGGCACGACATCCGGCCCGCACCCGGCGGCCGCTGGCGTCGCTGGCGACAGTCCGACACGACCCCCTCCGCGCGCTGAAGCGCGCACCAGCCCGTGCAGATCCGGATGTCCCGCTGGAGCCGTCATGACCGAACAGGAATTCAAGCAGTACGCCGAACAAGGCTATAACCGCGTCCCGCTGGTCCTCGAGACCCTCGCGGACCTCGACACACCACTGTCGGTCTACCTCAAGCTCGGCAACCGCCCCTACTCGTATCTGCTCGAATCCGTGCAGGGCGGCGAGCGCTTCGGTCGCTACTCCTTCATCGGCCTGCCCTCGGACATCCGTTTCGAGGTGCGCGACCACCTGTGCAGCGAGTACCGCGGCAGCGTGCTGGTGTCGCAGTCCGAGGAGGCCGACCCGCTGGAGTGGGTGCGGGCCTGCCAGGCGCGCTACCGTGCCGTGGTCCTGCCCGGCCTGCCGCGCTTCGCCGGCGGGCTGGTGGGCTACTTCGGCTACGACACGGTGCGCTACATCGAGCGTCGCCTGGCCGACACCCGCAAGCCCGACGCGCTCGGCTGCCCGGACATCATGCTCATGCTGTCGGACCGACTGGCCGTGGTCGACAACCTCTCCGGCAAGCTCTACCTCGTGGTCTACGCCGACCCGCGCGAGGAGGGCGCCTATGCGGCGGCCCAGCGCCAGCTCGAGGTGCTGCTGTCGGCGCTGCGGCACCCCGTGGCGGTGCCGCCCGAGGTGCCCATGCCTGCCGCCCAGGCCCAGTCCGAGTTCACCGAGGACGGCTTCAAGGCCGCCGTGGAGCGGGCCAAGCGCTACATCTTCGACGGCGACATCATGCAGGTGGTGCTGTCCCAGCGGCTGTCGCATCCCTATCCGGCCTCGCCGTTGTCGTTGTACCGCGCGCTGCGGGCGCTCAATCCCTCGCCCTACATGTTCTTCTTCGACATGGGCGGCTTCCACGTGGTGGGCGCCAGCCCCGAGATCCTGGTGCGGCTCGAGAGCGGCGCCGTCACCGTGCGCCCCATCGCCGGCACCCGGCCGCGCGGTGCCACGCGCGAGCAGGATCTCGCCCTCGAGGAGGAGCTCCTGGCCGATCCGAAGGAGCGCGCCGAGCACGTCATGCTCATGGACCTCGGCCGCAACGACCTGGGCCGCGTCGCCGAGATCGGCAGCGTGCGCGTCACCGACAACATGACCATCGAGCGCTATTCGCACGTGATGCACATCGTCTCCAACGTGGAGGGGCGATTGCGCGAAGGCCTCGATGCCATGGCGGTGCTGCGCGCCACCTTCCCGGCGGGCACGGTGTCCGGCGCGCCGAAGGTGCGCGCCATGGAGATCATCGACGAGTTCGAACCCTCCAAGCGCGGCATCTACGCCGGCGCCGTGGGCTATCTCGGCTTCAACGGCGACATGGATCTGGCCATCGCCATCCGCACCGCCGTCATCAAGGACGGCCGCCTGTACGTGCAGGCCGGTGCCGGCATCGTCGCCGACTCCGTGCCGGCGAGCGAGTGGACCGAGACACAGAACAAGGCCCGCGCCATCCTGCGCGCGGCGGAGATGGCTCAGGCCGGGCTTTTTTCGGGGCGGTCGGGGTAGGGCAGGTCGGATCCAGGCCCTGCCTCGACTGCGTTGTCTTCGCCCTGAAGGCGGCGTATCGATTGACGCGGTGGCTCTCGAGTAATACTTTATTGTTACTCAAGCGAGAGTCATCCATGCCGGTCACCAGCCTGAAACTTCCCGACGAACTGAAGCAACGCATCCAACGGCTTGTCAAGGACAGCAACCGGACCGCGCACGCATTCATGATCGAAGCCATCGAGAAGGCTGCCTTCGCCGAGGAATTGCGGCGACAGTTCGGGGCTGACGCGGCTGAGGCGGAGAATGAGGTGCTCGCGTCCGGCAAGGCATTCGACGCGCGGGAGGCGTTTGCCTACTTTGAGGCGCGCGCCGCTGGCAAGACCGTGCGCCGGCCGAGGTTGAAGGGATGGCGCGCCTCGTCCTGAGCGCCCGTGCGTTCGCCGATCTGGAGCGGATCTTCGAGTCCGTCGCAGTCAGTCACCCTGACCGGGCACTCGAGACGGTGCATCGAATCCGCGATGCAGTCTTGATCCTCGAACAGCATCCGATGATGGGCCGGCAGGTCGAGGACGGTCGCCGGGAGTTGGTCATGGGGCGGGGGGTGGAGGCTTATCTTGCGCTCTACCGCTGGATGCCCGCGATGAACGTGGTTCTGGTGCTGGCCGTCAGGAATGCGCGCGAGGCGGGTTACCAGGGTGCCTGAGAAGAAGCCTGCAAGGTTGTTCCGTGGTGATCGCCTGCGCTGTGCCCGTCAGCGCCACGAGAGTGACCTGGGGCCCGGCGTCCGGCTTGCCCCCCGCCTTGGCCACCGCAATAATCCGTGGCCGCGTGTGACAGGCTTGGCAGTTGGGGCGTGGTGGCCGCGCCGGCCACTGGCGTTGGGTCGCCGTGACAACACCCTGACCCGCCGTTTTCTCTGGATCCCCTGATTCCGGCTGTCGAGTCAGCATTCTCCCGGACTGCTCCGGTCGATCGGGTGGCGGGCCTGCGCGTGCGCGGAAGGGGCATTCGCCCGAAACAGGGTTGGAGACAACATGCTGCTGATGATCGACAACTACGATTCCTTCACCTACAACCTCGTGCAGTACCTCGGCGAGCTGGGTGAGGACGTGCGCGTCCACCGCAACGACGAGATCACGCTCGAGGAGGTGGAGGCGATGGCGCCGGCGCGCATCGTCATCTCGCCCGGGCCCTGCACGCCGAAGGAGGCAGGCATCTCTGTGCCGCTGATCCGCCACTTCGCGGGGCGCATCCCCATCCTCGGGGTGTGCCTCGGGCACCAGTCGATCGGCGAGGCCTTCGGCGGGCGCATCGTCCACGCGCGACAGTTGATGCACGGCAAGACCTCGCCCATCCATCACGCCAACCAGGGCGTGTTCGCCGGCCTGCCCAACCCGATGACCGCGACCCGCTACCACTCGCTGGTGATCGAGCCCGAGTCCCGCCCCGAGGTGCTCGAGGTCACCGCCTGGACCGAGGACGGCGAGATCATGGGCGTGCGCCATCGCGAGCTCGCGGTCGAAGGGGTTCAGTTCCATCCCGAGTCCATCCTGACCGAGTGCGGTCACGAACTGCTGAAGAACTTCCTCGAGGAGAGCCGGGCATGAATCCGCAGGACGCGCTGGTGCGCGTGATCGAACACCGCGAGATCTTCCACGAGGAGATGCTGGCCTTGATGCGGGCCATCATGAGTGGCGAGGTCTCGCCGGTGCTGATCTCGGCCATCCTGATCGGCCTGCGGGTCAAGAAGGAGACCATCGGCGAGATCGCGGCGGCCGCCCAGGTGATGCGCGAGTTCGCCACCCGGGTGGAAGTGGCTGACCACGCCCATCTGGTGGACACCTGCGGCACCGGGGGTGATGGCGCCCACACCTTCAACATCTCCACGGCAGCCGCCTTTGTCGCGGCGGCTGCTGGGGCGCGGGTGGCCAAGCATGGCAACCGGTCCGTCTCCAGCAAGTCCGGCAGCGCCGACGTGCTCGAGGCCTGCGGCGTGAACATCGGCCTGACGCCGGCACAGGTCGCGCGCTGCATCGACGAGGCCGGCGTGGGTTTCATGTTTGCGCCTGCCCACCATGGCGCCATGAAGCACGCCGCGCCCGTGCGCCGCGAGCTGGGGGTGCGCACCCTTTTCAACATCCTGGGTCCGCTCACCAATCCGGCCGGTGCCCGCAACCAGGTCATGGGGGTGTTCCACCCGGATCTCGTGGGCATCCAGGCCCGGGTGCTGCAGCGTCTGGGCAGCCGCCACGTCATGATCGTCTATGGCATGGAGGGGCTGGACGAGATCTCCCTGTCCGGCGAGACGCTGGTGGGCGAACTCAAGGACGGCGAGGTGCGCGAGTACCGCCTGCGTCCCGAGCAGTTCGGCTTCGCGCCAGCACCGCTGGAGGCCATCCGCGCTGCCGATGCCCAGGCCTCCCGGGCCATGTTGCTGGATGCGCTGGACGACCGGCCTGGGCCGGCGCGCGACATCGTCGCGCTCAATGCCGGTGCCGCCATCTACGTCGCCGGCCTGAGCGACACCCACGAGGCCGGCGTGGCCAGGGCGCTGGAGCTCATCGCCAGCGGCGCAGCCCGGCGCCGGCTGGAGCAATTCGCCGCCTTCACCCAGAGCCTGGCCTGACCGCGCCGGAGCACGAACATGACCGACATCCTGGACAAGATCCTGGCAGTGAAGCATGAGGAGGTCGCGGCCGGCAGGCGCGAGCGGCCCCTCGCCATTCTCGAGCGGGAGGCTGCAGCCCTGCCGGCTGCCCGCGATTTCGTGGGGGCGCTGCGCACCCGCGTCGACGCGGGGCGGCCGGCGGTGATCGCCGAGGTCAAGAAGGCCAGCCCGAGCAAGGGTCTGCTGCGCGCCGATTTCGACCCTGCGGCTATCGCCCGCAGTTACGAGGCGGGTGGCGCGGCGTGCCTGTCGGTGCTCACCGACCGGCAGTTCTTTCAGGGGAACGCCGCCTACCTCCAGGCAGCCCGCGGCGCCTGCGGCCTGCCGGTGCTGCGCAAGGACTTCATCGTCGACCCCTATCAGGTGGTCGAGGCGCGTGCCATGGGGGCGGATTGCATCCTGCTGATCGTCGCCGCGCTGGAGCAGGCCCGGATGGTCGAGCTCGAACGTTGCGCCGTGGAGCAAGGCCTCGCCGTGCTCGTCGAGGTGCACGACGCTGCCGAGCTCGAACGTGCCCTGGCCCTGTCGACGCCACTGGTGGGGGTGAACAACCGCAACCTGCGCACTTTCGAGACGCGGCTCGAGACCACCCTGGACCTGGTCGCGCGCATCCCCGGTGACCGGCTGCTCATCACGGAGAGCGGCATCCACACGCCCGACGACGTCCGGCGCATGCGGGACCACGGCATCCATGCCTTCCTCGTGGGCGAGGCTTTCATGCGTGCCCCGGATCCGGGCGCCGAACTGCAGCGGCTGTTCACCCCCCTGTCCGGCGGCTGACGGCGCGAGAGCGGACTGCCCCTCGCGGGGAGGCGGGACCTCGGCCCCTGCCCGGCCTGTGCACTGTTCGTGTCCGCTCCCCGGTGCGAAACGGGTTGATTTCCCGGGGTGCCGGAATTGCCGGTGCGTCCCCACTTCTGCGGCAGGCCGGGGCCGGGCGTGCTGGAGTACCGCCGCAAGAGTGTTGTATTTTTACAACGACCTTCCGCCGGATCCTGAAATTTCTCTTGTCATCCCCTTGCACTGCGCATGGTGGCGCAGGCAGACTCCGGCCACCGCTCCCCGAAGGGGTAGGTAAGTGAGGTTCGCGACTTCCCGTCGTTCAGACGGGCGTATCGTGGAAACGCTATCCCGGGCCAGACTGGTCCGACTAACAAGGAGTCAACATGAAACTGAAGCTGACCGTGGCCGCCCTGGCCGCCGCGTTTGCCGCCCCGATGGCCAACGCCGACGTCACCATCGCCGGTACCTTTGCCCCGTTCGTCGGTCACAGCACCACCAGCGCCTACGCTGGCGGCACGGGTGCCCTGGGTGGTGCGATCGCCGCCACTGCCAAGCAGTCCGGTATCTTCCTGAACGACGCGTCCAGCCGTTTCTCCATCACCAGCACCGAAGACCTCGGTGACGGCATGAACGCCGGTGCCTTCGTCGAGCTTCGTGGCTCGAACGGTACCTTCCCCTCGTACAACGCCACTGGTGGCGGTGGTGAGTCTGGTTTCAACGCCTTCCGTTACGGCGTGTCCGTCGGTGGTGGCTGGGGTAAGCTGGAAATCGGCCGCAACTTCTCGCCCTACACCTGGACGGTCATCATCGAGCATCCCGATAACCAGGGCCCGGTTTGGTTTGGTGCGTTCTCCATTCTTGGACAGACTGGCGGTCAGGCGCTCAACCTGAACGGTGGCACGGCTCTTCATGCCTTCTTCCGCACCGGCACCGGCCTGCACTTCACCTCCGCCAACTACAGCGGCCTGAGCTTCCGCGCTGCGTACCTCACGGAATCGAACAAGAACAACAGCCTGGTCGCTGGCGGCTCCACTCCTGAGACCAACGAGCTGAGCGTCAGCGCCGACTACAAGCCGGAAGGTGCTCCTTACTACCTGGGCGCGGTGTACTCGACGCGTGCTGACGCCAACGGCGCTGGCGCCATGGCACCCGCCATCGGTGGTGGTCAGACCCTTGCTGCTGGCAACACGATGAGCTCGACCGACTCGGTCATGTTGATCGGTGGTGGCCTGAAGTTCGGTGACCTGAAGGTCGGCATCTGGATGGATCGTGTCAAGTACAAGACCTCCAATGTCACGGCTGGCCTGTCGGAAATCTCCCGTACGGCCTTCTGGATCCCCGTCACGTATTCCCTGCCCACGGGCGTGATCGGCGCCTCCTACCTGAAGGCGAATGACCTGTCCGGCACGAACGTCGGTGGGACGTTCAACACGGGTGATACGGGTGCGACCGCTTGGCAGGCTTCGTACTTCCACAGCCTGAGCAAGCAGACCCAGCCGTACGTGATGTTCCAGCGTGTGGCCAACGGTGCCAACGGTGTCTACGCCGGAGCTCCTGGCGTGACCTCCACCAGCATCATCGGTGGCATCCAGCACTCCTTCTGATCACGCGCTTCGCGCTGACCGGAAGTTCAACGGGCGCCCTGCGGGGCGCCCGTTTTTATTTGCAGCGGTGGTACGTCTGGGGCCACGGGGTGACCAACCGACGATCAGCAGCGGTCGTCAGGCCGCCGCGTTGACTCTCACTCCACACCCAGCGCCCTGCTGTCGGCGCCGAACCGGACCACGGCGGCACCGCCCTCCGCCTTGCGGTATCGCCAGACCACGCCTTCCGCAGTGACGGCCACGGACTCGGGCTGTCCCAGCAGAGCCAGCGTCTGTGGCATGCCGAGACGCTGCGCCGCCACCTGAGCGAAATCGGCGCTTCCGCGCAACCAGCGTGCGCCAGCCACCCGGCTGTCGCGGTCGAAGCGGACCTCCATGGCAGGGCGCGACCGGGTTGCCGTGTACTCCCAGAGCTGCATCCCGTCGCCGTCCAGGCGGATGGCCTGCGGTGCGCCTTCCGAATGACGCAAGGTGTACTGGGTGCCGGACACCGTTGGCGCCACCGCGGTATCGGTGGCCAGGGCCATGGCAGGCATGCCAACCGCCGCACAGCAGAGCAACCCACCCAGCGTGGCCTTCACTCGGTATCGGATCGTTGATTTCATGGCATGCCTCCGCCACAGCAGCGTTCGAGGGGATACTCGCCAAGGCCCTTGAGCGTGCCGTCGGGCGCAATCTGGGCGACGAGGCGGAAAGGGCCTGACACACGATCGACCCGCCACTGCCAGTGCGCGTCTCCGCGGATGTAGTAGAGCTGCTGGGGTTGGCCGAACGCGCGCCGCACGTCCGCGATCGTGGATTTGCCGACTTCGAGTCCAGACACGTCCTGGCGACGGCGTAGTTGGCGCCATTCCACCAGCTTGCCGGACTCGTCGAACGTGGCGCGATGGCCGATGCCACCGAACGGGTTGCCGCCATAGTCCCAGTTTTCCCGGCCGTCCTGGTCGAACCAGACGAATGGCGAGCGACCTACGCGGGCCAGGACTTCGGCTCGGGTGTCGGTGCCAGGAACGACAGCCTGCGAGGTGGGGCGGATTGAACTGCAGCCGACTGTCGATCCCACCACCGCTACCGCCGCGCCCAGCATGATGGAGCGCACAAGCATTGGAAACCTCCTTGTCAGGCAGATGAAGCCCAGGGGATGCCCGACCGATGCGCGCAGCCGCGGCCGCGACCTTCAGTCGAACCAGTCCTACGACAAGCATCTCAGTTGCATGGTTCTGGGGCACTTCTCCGGAAACATGAGGGTTCGAGCACTCCCGGGCTCAGGCACCGAGGGCGTCTGCCACCTGACGGGAAAGCGCAACGATCCGCCTCATCAGCACCAGCCCCAGCAGGAGGCAGACCGTACCGCCCAGCGCCAGCGTGGCCACCGGGCCGACGGCGTCCGCCAGCAAGCCGGCCGCCAGAGCGCCGAACGGCGACACTCCAAGGAAGCCCGCGAGGTAGAGGCTGATCATCCGTCCGCGCATCCGCTCCTCGGTGGTCGCTTGCAGCAGGACGTTGACCGAAGCGGCAGAGGCGATGATGCCGAAGCCCACGCCGGGCATGAACACCGCCGCCACCCACGGACCAGGCGACAGCGCCAGGCCGATCAGGCTGGCCCCCGCGAGTGCACAGGAGAACAACGTCAGCCGCGGCAGGCGTGGCAGGCGGCGCCAGTTGGCCAGCGTCGCGGTGCCCAGGAGTCCGCCCAGCCCGGCGGCGCCGACCAGCATGCCGAGTGTGCCCGCGTCCCCGCCGAAACTCCCGCGCACCAGGGCCGGCATGATGGCCACGTAGGGGCTGGCGAAGAAGCTTACGCCCAGCACCACCGGCAGCAGGGTGCGTGGGATCGGGTGAGTGCGGGCGTGGGCGATGCCGTCGAGGATGCCGCCCTGGCCATGCCCTGACGCGGCACGACGCGACGCATGCCCGGGCGTGGCGGTGATGGCGGCGATGGCTGCCAGGAAGCTCGCCGCGTTCACCAGGAAACACACACCCTCGCTGGTGTGGCTCAGCAGGAACCCGGCGACCCCCGGCCCGATCAGCCGCCCGCTGTTCATGAGAAATGAGTTGAGGGCGATGGCGTTGGGGAGGTCATCCCGGTCCGGCACCAGCACATTGAGGAAGGACTGGCGTGCGGAGGTCTCGAGCGAGGCGATCACCCCCTGGATGGCGGCGAGGCCCAGCAGCCAGGGTACCCCGGGCAGACCCGACAACACCGTCGTTCCCAGCACTGCGGCCTGGACCGCCAGCGACCACTGGGCGATGAGCAGCAGGCGCCTGCGGTCGAACCGGTCCAGCAGCGTCCCCGCCACGGGGCCGAGCAGCAGGATGGGGGCCTGGGTGAGGAAGGCGGTGAGGCCCAGCAGCGTGGCCGCTCCGGTGAGGCGGTACACGAGCCACGACAGGGCGATGGACTGCACCCAGGAGCCGATGATGGACACGGTCTGCCCGGCGTAGAAGCGGCGGAACGCCGGGTAGCGGAAAGCCCGCATGCCGTGGGGGAGCTTCATCGCAGGCCCGGGTGCGAGGCGGGTGGGGCGCGGGAGCCCCAGTCCCCCGCCGGGAGATGCTTTGTCGACACGGCCCCTCCCAGTCCATGCCAAGGCGCCTGCCGGTCACCAGCCCCTCCCATCGGTTCAGGCCGTGGCCCCCCGATCATGGTTCCCGGGCGCGCGGTCTCGACCCGGGCGCGGAATGCGGCGGGAGGGGGGGCGGCTCAGCCCGCCTGCCGGGCCGCCAGCCTGGCCAGTTGCGGGCGCAGTTTTTCGAGGGTGGCCTCGAACCCGGCGAGGCGTTCGCGCTCTTGTTGCACCACGTTGGCGGGCGCGCGCTCGACGAAGGAGGCATTGCCGAGCTTGGCGCCGCACTTGCGGACCTCGTTCTCCAGCCGTTCGATCTCCTTGCCAAGGCGCTCGCGTTCCTGGGCGACGTCGATCCCGACGTGCAGCAGGATGCGGGTGCTGCCCACCACCGACACCGGGGCGTCGACCTCGGGCAGGCCGTTGGCGATGTGGACTTCGGACAGGCGCGCCAGGGCCTTGAGGTAGGGCGCGAAGTTCAGGAAGTCCATGCCGGCGGCGGCATGCAGGGGCACGCGTTCACCCGGCGCCAGACCCATCTCGCCACGCAGGTTGCGGCAGGCGTCGGTGAGCTGCTTGAGTTCGCCCATCCAGGCCTCGGCGTGGGCGTCGATGCGCTCGGGCTGGGACTGCGGGTAGTGCGCCAGGCTGACGCTCTCGCCAGAGCGGCCAGCCAGCGGCGCGACGTGCTGCCAGAGCTCTTCGGTGATGAAGGGGATCACCGGATGGGCCAGCCGCAGCACCGCCTCCAGCACTCGAACAAGGGTTCGCCGGGTGCCGCGCTGCGCCTCCTCGTCCCCGGCCTGCAGCTGCACCTTGGCCAGCTCCAGGTACCAGTCGCAGTACTCATCCCAGACGAAGCGGTAGATCGCGTTGGCGACATTGTCGAGGCGGTATTCCTCGAACCCGCGGGCCACCTCGGCCTCGGTGCGCTGCAGCGCGCTCATGATCCAGCGGTCCACCGTGGACAGCCGCACCGGCAGCGACTCATCGGTGCCGCAGTCCTTGTCCGCAGTGTTCATGAGCACGAAGCGGGTGGCGTTCCACAGCTTGTTGCAGAAGTTGCGGTAACCCTCGCAGCGCTTGAGGTCGAAATTGATGTTGCGCCCGAGGGTGGCGTAGGCCGCCATGGTGAAACGCAGGGCATCCGCACCGAAGGCCGGGATGCCCTCGGGAAATTCCTTGCGGGTCTTCGTCTCGATGCGCGGCGCGTCCTCGGGCTTGCGCAGGCCGGTGGTGCGCTTGACCAGCAGGGTGTCGAGGTCGATGCCGTCGATCAGATCCACCGGGTCGAGGGTGTTGCCCTCGGACTTGGACATCTTCTTGCCCTCGGCGTCGCGGATCAGGCCGTGGATGTAGACGTCCCGGAACGGCACCCTGCCGGTGAAGTGGGTGGTCATCATGATCATCCGGGCCACCCAGAAGAAGATGATGTCGAAGCCGGTCACCAGCACCGTCGAGGGCAGGTACAGCGCCATGGCCTGCGCGTCGTCGCCTGCCGGGTCGGGCCAGCCCAGCGTCGAGTGACACACCAGGGCCGAGGAGAACCAGGTGTCGAGCACGTCGGGGTCGCGGGTGAGCGGGCCGTCGCGGCCGGCAGCACGCGCCTGCGCCAGGGCGTCGGCCTCGTCCCGGGCCACGTAGACATTGCCCGCGTCGTCGTACCAGGCCGGGATCTGATGGCCCCACCACAGCTGCCGCGAGATGCACCAGTCCTGGATGTTGTCCAGCCACTGGTTGTAGACGTTGACCCAGTTCTCGGGGACGAAACGCACCTCGCCCCGGCGCACGACGTCCAGCGCCACCTCGGCGATGGACTTGCCGGGATGCAGCGTGCCTTCGGGGGCGGGCTGGGACATGGCCACGAACCATTGGTCCGTGAGCATTGGCTCGACCACCGCGCCGGTGCGGGCGCAACGCGGCACCATCATGCGGTGGGCCTTGCTGCCGGTGAGCACACCGCCGGCTTCGAGGTCGGCCAGGATGCGCTTGCGCGCCTCATAGCGGTCCAGACCCGCGTACGCCGTCGGGCCGTTGTCGTTGATGCGGGCGTCCAGGGTGAAGATGTTGATCATTGCCAGCCCGTGACGCACGCCGACGGCGTGGTCGTTGAAGTCGTGCGCGGGGGTGATCTTGACGCAGCCGGTACCGAATTCGCGGTCGACGTAGTCGTCGGCGATCACCGGGATGGTGCGCCCGGTGAGAGGCAGGCTGAGCTGCCGCCCCACCAGATGACGGTAGCGCTCGTCCTCGGGGTTCACGGCCACCGCGACGTCACCGAGCATTGTCTCGGGACGGGTGGTGGCCACGGTGAGGCCGGCCAGCCCGTCCACGGGCCCGTCGGCGAAGGGGTAGCGGATTTCCCAGATGCGGCCTTCCTCCTCCTCGCTCTCGACCTCCAGGTCGGACACCGCGGTCTTGAGCACCGGATCCCAGTTGACCAGGCGCTTGCCGCGATACACCAGTCCCTGCTCGTGCAGGCGCACGAAAGTCTCGGTCACCACGCGCGACAGCTTGCCGTCCATGGTGAAGTACTCGCGCGACCAGTCGCAGGAGTCGCCCAGCCGCCGCATCTGGCGCGTGATGGTGGAGCCGGACTGCTCCTTCCAGGCCCACACCTTCTCGATGAAGGCGGGGCGCCCGAGCGCGTGCTTGCCCGTGCCCTGTGACTCCAGTTGCCGCTCCACCACGATCTGGGTGGCGATGCCGGCGTGGTCCGTGCCCGGGAGCCAGAGGGTGTTGAAACCGCGCATCCGGTGGTAGCGGGTGAGC
>JBEICA010000397.1:0-2493 GCA_040373665.1 Burkholderiales bacterium
CCGCATGCCGACTCTCCGGACCATGTTCACGCACCGAAGTGTAGCTCCGCCCCGAAGGCCCGGACGCGCCCGGCAGGGGGTGCGGTCACACCCGTCTGGATTTCCGAAACTGCCCGATGAACGGATAGAGCAGCTGCCGCAGGAAGCTGCTCGAGATCCGTTCCCGATGCAGTCCGTATCGCTCGGGCCAGTGACGCGGGCAGTGGAAGGTGCCGAACACCACGTCGATGATGGAAAAAGTCACCGCGAAGTTCCTGTCGAGCGCCTCGTTCTGGCTGCTGTGATGCCAGTGATGCACCTGCGGCGTGGTCAGCACGTACCGCAGCGGCCCCAGCGCCAGCCGGATGTTGCTGTGCACGAGCAGGGCCTGCAGCGCCACCACAGGCATGTAGATCTGAACCGCTTCCTCGGAGAAACCGAGGCAGGCGATCGGGATGTAGCTGAAGGACCTCGTGATGATCACGTCGCCGACATGCAACCGGGAACTGGCCAGCCAGTCCATTTTCACGGTCGAATGGTGAAGCTTGTGGAAACGCCACAGTCGCGGCTGGGCATGCATCCAGCGGTGCATCCAGTACTGCGCAAAATCCGCCACGAACATGATGCCGAGCACCTGCAGCCACAGCGGCATCTGTTGCGTCAGTCGCGCAACCTTGTCCTGGAACAGGTGCTGGTGCATCCAGTTCCCCGGCCACACGATCAGCACCAGCAACCCGCCCATGAGCAGGTGGTTGAGCGCGTAGTGGCTCAGGTCGGTGGTCAGTCCCTCGCGCAGCACACGCTGCCGCCGCAGCGGGAACAGACGCTCCAGCGGGACGAAGATCATCGACATGAACAGCAGGTCGAGGATGATCAGATCCAGGCTCAGGTAGATGGGCGCCTGGCGGACGGGGAGCTGCACCTGCACGGTGGCCCCACCGAGCGTGATCGCCACGATCGCGGTGCACAGGACCGCGAGGGCAAGGCCCTTGCGCCGCGCCACGACCAGCGCGGCCAGCCCCAGACTCAATGCGGCATACAGGCTGACCTGCAGCACCACCCGCAGCATGTCGACATCGTAGACGGCGCGCAGTTGCGGGTTCGACAGGTACCCGGGAAAGTGGAACGCGAGCACGGCGAGGAGACACAACACGGCCAGGAACAGCCCGATCTGGGCGAGTTCGTCCCGGAATGACGTTTTCACGGCGAAGCCTCAGTCGAAGTTGGTGCGGATTCCCAGGCGCGACAGCCACCCTTCCAGACGCTCCCAAGGGACGCGGTTGGTCAGCGCATTGCCCCAACCGCTCAGGATGCAGTAGTTCACGCGATGCGGCCGTCTGTGGTGCGCGAGGTGCGCCTGCGGCGAGAGGAGCAGCCGATGTGTCTGGAGCGCCACCATCCAGCGCGGCCGGGCCCGCCGCGGCCAGTGGGCCCAGCGGTGAAACAGGTTGGACACCACGCCGAACACAAGGAACCACATCCAGAAATGCCAGAGGAATCCGTGGTCGCCCGGTGCCGGCCGGATGAACAGCAAGGCGAGACTGCCCGCGATGGCAGAAGCTCCGAGGTTCTCCACGAGGGATATCCGGGTGATCGCCAGGGGATCTCGATGGTGGCGTCGGAACGGGCCCACCAGCAGCGCCCCCCAGAGAGGCGTCCGTTCCGAACCGAAGGAGTCGCACACCCAGTGGATCATCCCCGTGAGAATGTCCGCGAGATAAAATGCGACCGGCAAGGCCAGCAGGGTCCAGCACATCGCCTCGAGCGGACCTGCGGAGAACAACGCCCCCCAGGACGTTCCGCAGAGCGCGATGAAGGCCGCGAGCCCCGTCAGTTCGATCAGCCGGACGTGCACCCGATGGCTCCCTGGATCAACGACACGGCAGGCCACCATCGATCGCGCAACCAAGCCTGCCACCGACACCCGCTTTCCCCGATGCCCACTCGAACCCAGAGCTTCGCCAGACCCCGGCTCGACCGCAGGCAGTCGCGCACCCTCTGGTGCGCGATGCGGCGCCGGATCGCGACGCAAGGCCTTGACCGGGCAGCCACGGGGACGCTGCTCCTGAAGATTCCGCTGCTGACCGTCGCCGCCGGCTTTCTCCTTGTGGAGGCATGGTTCGGCGTGGGGCAGTCTGGGAGCGTCCTGGCGTGCATGGGGCTGTCGCTCATCCTCGCCCAATTCGCGTTCGTCGGACACGATGCCGGGCACGGTTCGCTCGGGATCTCGCCTCGCCTTCATACCCTGGTCGGCGAGTATTGCATGACCTTGTTCACCGGCCTGGCCTTCGCAGAGTGGTACGGACGGCACCGCCTGCATCACCGATTCTGCCAGCACGAACCGCGCGATCCGGACATGGACGTAACCCTCGTCGCGTCGCTCACCGACGATTCGCGACGGAAAAAGGGGCCAGCCGGGCGTGTCTTCACCTGTCTGCAAGGTGTCTCGATCTGGTTCCTCTCCCTGCTGTTCGCCCACAGTCAGCGGCACCTCTCGCAGTGGGGTGTGCTTCG
>JBEICA010000001.1:0-57746 GCA_040373665.1 Burkholderiales bacterium
ATGCAGTTCTAGCCTGGATATTTCATCAGGCCACGGGATGATGGCGAGGCTCGTTGCGAGGCAGGCCGCGCATCCCGCGCCAAGCCAATAGCCGAGCCTATTGGCGCGAAGCGGGGGCGCGGGATGACCGCAGGGCGCCAGCCAGCGCCCGTGGAGGCCGACAGACAAAATCGTGCCGACGGCCAATTCGCCGCAAACCCCATGAATATCCGTGTGCAGCCCATTTTCGGGGCCGACCTGGTGAAATTTGCGGGCTAGCAACGCGGGCTGGCGGTGCGGCACAACACTACCGCTTGATGACCTGATCATGCGCTCCGGTTTTCGGAGGCAACCTCAAGTCTGATGTAGCGGTTCCGGCCTGGCTCCAACAGGCGACGCTCGGCAACACCCTCGTCGCGCGGCAAAACCCAGCAAGCCCAGACCCGAGAGCAGCATGGCCCATGTTCCGGGTTCGGGAATGGCCGGGGTGAGCAGGAAGACGCTCGTCGCACCCGAGTAAGTACCCAATCCGATGATCTGTCCCTTTTCGTTGACATCAAGGGCTTCGGTCAGCGTGCTCCAGGAACTGCCGGACGGCAGGAGTTCGTTCAGGTAGGTCTGTGTCCACCCGCTGCCAGAGTTGGTCCACATCGTTGCCCGATGATCGTAGCCCGCATACCAGACGCCGCCGACCACGACTCCGCTGTCGTTGATCCCGTTCGCGAAGCCATTGATGCCGCCGCCCGGCGTGGTGACCGGAAGCAAGCTTACGCTGCCCATCGTCCAGACGAACGGCTTGTATTCAGCCGCATAGCTGGTCGATGGGTTTGCTCCGCCGACGACTGTGCCGGCATCGTTGATGGCCTTGCCGATGAAGACACATTGTGTGTCCAGGCAAAAGTTTGCGGGGCGCAGATCGGGCTGGGCGCCGAGCGGATCGCGGCTGTCCGTTCCCGAAACGACCGTGGTACCTGTCGGGCCGGAGCGGGCGGCGTTGTAGTAGGGCCAGATCTGGTTGATCAATGCGGTACCGCCGTTGTTGATGCCGACGCCCGGTCCGGTCGCATAACTGGTGGCGCTTCCGTTCATGAGAAAGCCCAGTTGGCTGGGGTCATGGCCACCCGCTCCGTTCGGATCCCAGCGCACGCCTCCCCAGAGGGGGCCACCCCCGATGCTGCCGGCGATCTGGCCGGCGTCATTGATCGCGAATGCCTGTGAGCCGACTGAGCCGTCCGGCATGGGGAGGGCGGACGCAGCTGCGCCGCCGGACCAGACCATGCCTGCGTTGTTGTTCATGTCCATGCCAACGGCGACATTGGCATTGTTGATGCCGCGGAACTGCAGGATGTTGGAGACCGTTTGCGTCTGATACACCCCGCCGGCGCCGGGTGACATGACCTTGTTGCCGAACACGACCCAGCCGTTGTCGTTGATGGCCATCGGCAGGCCTTCGGAGTAGCCGGTATGGGGGCCGAGATCGGTGATGGTCCAGCCAGCCGCCTGGACGCTGCCCGCACACAAGGCGAGCGCCGCTTCTGCGACAAGAGGGAGTCGTCGTTTCATGATGGTCTCCGGAAGGTTGGCGAGCGGAAGGCAGGGGCGCGAGCATCCTGTTCTTATTCTTCTTTGAAACAATGATCGCCCCTCGTGAGCCCACGCAGCATGACCGGGATCAAGAGGACAGGCATTTCCAACGGCATCTTTCGTCCGGTTGGGCCTGCATCCCCGATGCTCCGAGACGTCCACTGCGGTCAATCGGGTGCTCTGCATCACCTCTACAGTCGCCCGATGACCACCATCACGAGCAGGAGGATGAGCACGAGGCTGAGAACGCCGATCGGAGCGTAGCCCCAGGCACGGCTGTACGGCCAGGCGGGAATCGCGCCTACCAGCATGAGCAGCACGACGATCAGCAGGATTGTCCCGAGGCTCATGGGGCGCATTCCTTCTTGATGGCGACGGTGTCCGGACGGTGCTGTCGCCAACGACGCCATGCGCACCTTCCTGGGGCTCCGAACGTACCGCCGTGGGTGGGCGCCAGTCCGTGCGCTACCGAACCATCGCCCTGTGAGCGCGTCCCCCGGCCATGCGCATGGCGTTCCACCAGACCGCCTCCTGCAGGCGATGGCGACCGTGGCGTCGCGACGGTTTGGATGCCGTCCCGTGCGCCACCGCACCGACAGGGGGCGAAGCGGCTCGCATGCTGATCTCTCAGTGGCTGCGCACCACCTTCCCTATCCGAGGCCGGGCGCAGTGCGACCAAATGAAGTCAGGCATGCACACACGCAACGCAGTGCACGGCGCCGCCTTCTTCGCGTCCACCTTGCTGGCCAGGTCCGTCCGCGTAGTGACGCGCGACCAGGAGATCGTCGGCGCCGATGTGGAAGACAGCGTCATCACCGCGGAGGTGAAGCGGCGCCTGGCGAGCAACAAGGCAGTGGATGCCTCGAGCATCAGCGTCGAGACCCGACGCCGAATCGTGATGCTGCCCGGCTTTGCCCAGTACGCCGCGGAGCGCACTACCGCCGAATGTCTGGTCTGGAAGGTCAAGGTCGCCAAGGCAATGCGATGGCTGCAGGACGCCGTCTGCAGCCGCGCCAGTGGAATCTCCGCCCCCGCGTGTGCCGGCTGGGTCGTGCCCTGCCATTGCACCCGTTGGCCCCTCGGCGAGGGCCTCCGATGGCCTCGAGTCCTTGTCAGACCCGTCACGCCGGCGAAGCCGGGCGTCCGACGATTTGGTCAGGCGCCGTTGCGTCGCCGGCGTCGCTGGACGGCGCCAAACACCAGCGCAGCGCCGCAGCCCAGCAACAGCGCGCTGGACGGTTCGGGGATCGGCAGGCTGGTGTAGTCGTGTCCGCTGGCGCTGCTGAGCGTGACCCCGGGCGTCATGACCTCGATCCAGAAGCCGGCCGTATTTGCTGCATTGGCGGTGGCTTCGGACCACGCGACGTAGTTGCCTCCCGCGGTCTGACGGCCGGCCCAGGCACTCGCACTGGCGCCCAGACTGGCGTCGATGTCGAAGACGCCCCACTGGAAGCCGCCTGCGCTTCTTTCGGTCTGTGCCATGCCGCTCACGAGATCGCCGCCGGTGAGTTGCATGGCGATGTCGAGGCCCGGATAGCGCGGGTGATCAACGAACAGCCAGGCATTCACCGCAGCCTCGCCGGCGCCGCTGACCGCCGTGCTCCCGCTCAACTTCAGGTGGAAGTTGAGCACCACGTTGGGCACGTAGCCGATGGACATGTTGACCGTGATCGTGTCGTGCCAGTGGGACGTCGCCTGCGCCTCGGACTGGGCCAGATACACGTTGTCGACCTGCCGGGTCTCGCCCTGTTCGTTGACGTAGACATAGGCCATCGGGTCGGAACTGGCGCGTGCCCGGGCGTAGGCGTGCAATGCCCCGCCGCCCCCGGATGCGCTCGCGCCGGCGAGCGCGCCCTGGCTGAAGCTGAAGCGGCGGCCTTCCTCGGCGTCGACGTATACCGTCCCGCTGGAGGTGGCCAGATCGCTGCAGTTGCCTGCGAAGCTGTTCGACGCGCCGCCATCGGCACGCGTGCTCCCGGTAGCCGTACAGGTACCACCGGCAGCGCCCGCGGCCGGGGCGAGCATGCTCATCAGCAGTGCAAGCCCCAAGGCCGTGCCTGCCTGCAGCTTCATGTTTGTCGTCACGGCGACTCCGCTGTGTAGAGGAAAGTGATCGGTGGCCATTGCACCATCGACTCCGATGCCCGGCGTTGATCTGGCGCAATGCCGGCGTCGTTTTCCGCCGCGGCCTCGCGACGCCGGCGTGCCAGCACGCGGGGTTGAATCGAGGCTATGCAGTGGGCGCTGTCGAAGGCCGGGCGCTCGCCCGTCGACCGGTGGAAAAGAGACGCGCGGTGTCGGTGTCGCGGGACCCTGCGTCTCGTCAGTGCTTGTGCCCGGACGGGTGCTTGCCGTGGGGGGCAGCACCGCCGGCCGTGCAGCCCTTGCCGGTCTGGCCGGCCGTCTCGATCATGAAGCTGATGCGGGCGGCGCCGGCGCGTTCGAACTGCAGCGCACCCGGCACCGCCGCGCCCTGCCGCAGGTCCCTGGACGCCTGCGGGAACTCGATCACGTGCGCCGGGGGCATGAGGCTGGCGCGTCCCCCGGCCGGCAGGTCGACCCCCGCCACCGGCTGTGGCACACCCCCGCCGGACCGGGGCAACGCCAGGATCCTGCCCCACGGCCCGTCTCCGAGTTGCGCGCCCACCAGCCGGTCGGGCTGACCGCCCTGGTTGACGAGCAGCATCACGTAGGCCTTCGTGACCGGACCGTCGCAGGCGCTGTCCACCCGGACGAAGGGATGTGCGATGGTGATCGGGCCGTGCCTGAAGTCGTGTGCCCAGGCTGACGATGCCGACAGGCAGAGCAGCGAGGCGAGGGCGATGCGTACCGGGGCGGTCATGGACATGGGGTTCTGCTCGTGGGATCAGGGGTCGGGAACGGGGCGGGCCCCGGCGAGCGCGGCCTGCAGGCGCTCGGTGAATCGCGCAGGCCGCCTGGCGTGGCTTTCGGTGCCTGCGCAGAACTCCACGCGTGCGCCGGGAGCGCAGTGCTCTGCGACGCTGCAGGTGTCGGCGCCGACGCCGGCCGGCAGCGGGGCGCAGGAGAAGCAGCGTGCCCACCAGTGAGCGGCACCCTCGCCATAGCCGGGAAAATGCTCGTCCGTGCCGGAATGCAGGATGGTCACCGACAATGGGGCCGGGCAGGTTTCGCGGGCCAGATCCTCGGCGCGGATCCCGGCGGCGCTGGCGACGATGGCAGCGGGTTGCACGGCGTCCGCCGCTCGGCGCAGTACTGCTCCCTGTGACATCGACCCGCCGTCCGAGTGACCGGCGAAGACCACGCGCCGCGTGTCGATGCACCAGCGTCCTGCGACCGTGGCGGCGACCTCCGACTGGCGCTGGACAGCGAGAGCCGACAGCGGCAGCGGGGCGCTCAGCGCCACGACGAAGCCGGCCGCGGTTGCCTCGGCCGTGACGTCGTAGAAGCGCTCGGCTGCCGATGGGGCGAAGCCGGCGGGCGGGAACAGCACCAGCAGGCCGTAGCGCCGATCTGCACGGTAGTCGGTCGGCGTGACGACGCTGATCTCCAGGCCGTGAGGGGTGCTGGTCTCGCTGCGGCCGGCCGGTCCGGGTGCCGGCGCCTCGCACATGCCCGCCGACTGCGGCCCGGCGGGACGCGCCTCGGGAGAGGGTTGCAGCAGGGTGCGGCCGAACAGGATGGCCAGCGACAGCACGAGCAGCCACGGCGCCACGCGGGCTACGCGCGTGAGGGTCTTGCCGCCCGTCACGGCGTGCCTCTTCCAGCGTGGCGATCGGCCCCGCGCGCGGTGACCGGCGGTTCAGCGCGGACCATGGATATCGGCATCGCGGATCCGCGGCTCGCGCGCGAGCCCTGCGACCATCGCCGCCACCTCGTCGACGCCCGGAAGCGGAGTGGTCGCGGTCCAGCGGGCGCGCACGAAGCCGAAGCGGTCGATGAGGAACAGCAGGCCGCCTGCGCTGACGCGTTCGTCGTCGAAGTCGGGATCTTCCAGCGTGCGCCGGTACAGCGCCCACGCAGCGGCCACGTCACCGGTCTCGTCCACCACCGCATCCCAGCCCGGTGGCCGCGCGGACGTGGCTGCAGCAGGCGAGAGAACGGCGACCGCTTGCACGCCGGCCTGCGTCCGCGCGTCCGCCAGGGCGCCCAGCCGCCGGGCCTGCGCGGGGTCGTCCGCGAAGGCCAGCAGCACCGGCTGCTCCTGCCTGCGCCACCCGGCGAGGCTGCGCAACTCGTTGGTGGTATCGGCATGGCGCAGGTCGATGGCAGGCAGCCAGGGATCGTTCGGGATGATGCGGCCGGTCACCGGCCGCGCCTCGTGGCCCAGGGACAGGGCTGACAGGTAATTGAGCAGCTGCCAGCGCTCGTCCGCGGACAGGCGGTCGCGGAATCCGGGCATGCCGGAGCGGCCCATGCCCTCGGACAGCCACCAGTAGAGATCGCCGTGGGTGTGCCACTGGACGTGCGGTTCCGTGAGGTTGGCGGCGCGCACCGGCAGCTGGCCGGCGAGCGGGCCGTCGCCGCGACCTTGCACGCCGTGGCAGTCCACGCACCACTGCCGATACAGCCGCGCCCCGGCGGTCACCGAGCCGGTGTCGTAGGGCACGGGTGAGTGCAGGTAGGTGGTCGGATAGGCGTCCACGGAGAGCGCCGGGACGGCCAGTGCGATGCCGGCGACCAGTCCGGTGGTGGCGATCGCGCCTGCCTGCCAGGCACTGCGGTGGCGGCGTCGCCAGGCGAGCAGCGCGCCGGTCGCCGCCGGGATGGGTGCCAGCAGGGCAGGCCACAGCGCCGTCCAGCTGCTCTGGAGCCATGCCGCGGTCGGCGCA
This sequence comes from Burkholderiales bacterium, assembly GCA_040373665.1. Classification (GTDB taxonomy): domain Bacteria; phylum Pseudomonadota; class Gammaproteobacteria; order Burkholderiales. Next base: position 6,375 of record JBEICA010000001.1, read on the forward strand.
ATACGGAACGGGAAGGGCCAGTCGATGACGTCGTGGGCGGCGGGGATGGTGGTCGCCACCTCCACCGCCGCTGCGACGATGAGCACGCACAGGGCGCTCTCCAACGCCAGCCATGCGGCCGCCCGGCCATGGTCCGCCGAGGTGCCGCGCGCCAGCCAGCGCCGCAACCGGCCCGCGCAGAAAAGCGCGGCGACGATGCAGCCGAGCTTGGCCAGCAGCCAATGGCCGTAGGGTGTCGCCAGCAGCGCCGCGCCCGAGGCGACGGTGCGATCCGCCAGCAGCACGCCCGTGGCCAGCAACAGCACCATGCCGCGCAGGGCCCAGGGCGAGAAGGCCTGCAGGACGTCGCGCCAGCGGCCGCCGAATCGACCGCGCGCCTCCAGGGCGCGGCAGGTGACAAGGGCCCCCAGACCCGCGACCCACAGGGTGGCGAGCGCAAGGTGCACTACGGCCGCGATGTCGAGGACCCCGCCGTCCCCCGACGCGATCACATGGCCTCGCAGTGCCCCCCCGGCGGCCGCCGCCAGCGCCAGACCGGCCGCCACCCGTGTCCAGCCGCCGATGGCCAGACTGACGAGCGCGAGGGCTGCGCACAAAGCCTGGGCAACCAGAACCCGGCCGATCCAGGTGGTGAGCGCCGCGCCCATCCTTTCCGAAAGCGGCTCGTCCGGCAGCAGCATCCGCGCGTGGCCTGCCAGCATGAGACCGGCGGCGACGACGCACAGGGCGAGGGCGCCGCCGGCGATGCGTCCCAGCCGCGCCCGGGTGCAGTCGTCCAAGCGGTCCGGGGGCAACAGGCGGAGGCCGAGCAGGCCGGCTGCCAGGGCGGGAAGAAGTAGTTGAGCGGCGCGCAGCATCCCGGCTCCAGCGCGGAGATCTCAGCGGCCTGCGGGATGATGGCGGGGCGCGTGGGGACCCGGTGAGCCCATGAGCTTTCAGCGCGGTGCGACGCTGAACGCGAGTTCACCCTTGGTCCGGTGGCCGTCACGCGCGACGATGGACCAGGCCAGGAGACACTCTCCAGCCGTGCCGGCTGGCAGTTGGATCGTCACGGTACGGCCGTCGGCTGACGCGCTGGTCCCGAGCCGCCCCTGCACCGGCTTGCCGCCGCAGCGCAGCGTGGCCCTGGCGAAGGCGGGCTCCACCGGCTCGGAGAATTGCAGCCGGACCCGGGACGGCGGCGCACCCAGCGCCGCCCTGTGCGGGGGATCGCTGGCCACCACGTAGGCATGGGCGAAGCCCGTCGACGGCAGGAGCGCCAGGGCGGCGCAGATCATCGCGGGGCCGCAGGGCTTCATGCGTCGCCCGAGGTCGCGATCGAGCGCTGCAGGCGATGCCGGCCGAGCAGGTATCCCCCGGCACCGAGGAGCAGCAGCGCGATGGCGCCACCGGCAAACAGTGGCCACGCGGCGCGGTCCTTGCCCACCGAGAAGGGAAACACGGCCGTGTGCTGGCGCTTCTCCCCGGCGTACACGACCCCGACGAAGTCGCCCGGCTCCTGGAAGTGGTAACGCAGTGTCAGCGTTCCCTTGGGGTAGACCTGGGGCGGCAGGCGGTAGGCGACATCGCTGGCATCGTTGACGTCGGCCCGGCGACGCGCGATCACCACCTCGATGGGCATGTCGCGCAACACGCTGTCGACGGCGTCGAGCACGATGATGGTTTCACCGGTGCGCGGGATGTCCTCGCAGAACTCGGAGCGCTGGGCGTCGAGCTGGTAGCCTGCGAAGTGCATCTGGTAGGGACCGAGCGTCAGCTTGCACTGGTCCTGGTCCATCGCCAGTCCGCCGTGGCCGTGGGCCGCCGGTGCGAGAAGGGTCGCGGCGAGCACCGCGACCCGGGCGATGCCGAGGCTCATAGCCGGGTGAAGGTCGGCAGGATGGGGCCGCCGATCTCCGTGTGCTGGCGCTCGCCGGTGGGCGTCACCGTGAACAGCAGACCGCCGAACTTGGAATCCACGTCGGTGAGGAAGCTCACCAGACGCTCCAGTTCCCACAGCACGTCGCTCGCCTCCAGGGCGATCTCGCGGGTCTCGCCGGGGCCGATCGGGCTGGCATCGGACAGGACCAGGCCGCCGGGGGCGATGGTGTCGGTGGGTGATCCCGCGAGCACCGCCTTGTCGGCGCCGGGCGCCTGCCGGTTGATGAAGCGCAGGTTGGCCGTGGTGAACTCCAGCACCTGCAACGGCTCGTTGCCGGTGTTGGTGATCTTCGCCTTGATGCGCATGGCGCGGCCCGGCACGTCGTAGGTCGCGTCCAGCACCTTCACCTGGACCGTCGAGGGCTGCGCGGGCAGCGGGTCTACCTTGCTGGTGCCTGCCTGGAGCGGCACCACGTACGGGTAGCTCTTCCTCGCGTAGGCGTAGCCGCCGAGGGTGAGTCCGATCACGGTGATGCCCAGGGCGATGCCGACCATCAGGTCCCGGCGGGTCACAAGGAGATCCTCGCGGCCCTTGTTGAGCGCGATCCAGCGCGGGATCAGCAGCGGTCGCACCAGCCAGAAGGCGAGCCAGAAGGCAGCCAGCGCGAGCCAGACGCCGTACCAGCCGAGGGCCCGTGACACGCCGTAGTCCTCGAGGTTTTCGATGGTCTCGCCGGTCATGGTCTTGACCTCGTGGCGGAAATCGGCGCGCGCACCCGTGACCTCGATCCAGACCCCCGGGCCCACCAGGGGGCCGGAGCCCTTCACCGAGAGCATCGGGTGGATGTGGTGGCTGCCCGGCACGCGACCCTTGAGCACCAGCCGGAACTCGTAGTCGCGCCCGAGCTGGAAGTCGGCGAAGGACTGTCGCGCCGGGACGCCGTTGACGTAGCTCTCCACGCGGGTGATGACGGGGCCCGGCGAGTAGGCCGACATGTACACCGTCTCAGGCAGCGAGACCGCGTCCGGCCAGTCCTGCATCAGGCGGAAACGCCCGGTGATGGTGAACTCTTCGTTGACCGCGATCTTGGAACGGTCGAACTGCACGTCGTAGAACTGGACCGTGCGGGTGCGCAGGTAGGGCTCCTGGGCACGTTCCCCGTGGGCGAGGACGTCGAGGGAGGCCAGCAGCGCAAGGCAGGCCAGGGGCAGCAGGGCGAGGCGGCGGAGCGCGCCGCGGAGCATGTTCGTCATGGTGGTTCCCCTCAACCCGCAGTCTTCTGGTCGACCTTGACGCCCATCATCGCCATCACCTTCCTGTTGTTGGGCAGGAAGGTGGCGCTGGACATGAGCATGCCGAGCTTCCACCATCCGTAGTGCATGAACATGCAGATGAAGCCGGAGAACAGCGCGGACACCCAGCTGGCGGAGTCACCGAAGGTGCGCAGGGTGCCGCGTTCGATGATGCGGATGTATTCCGGGGTTGCGGAGCGCGGATAGACGTAGCCGATGAGGTCCGCCATCGAGGCCATCATGCCCTGGTGCGCCGCCGGCACGTAGTAGGGGGCCAGGATGATGTAGTTCGATGGATAGAACAGGAAGGCGAAGGCGAAGCCGCCGAAGATGGCCGTGAACAAGGCGTTGCGGAAGATCAGCAGCATCACGTCGAGCACGAGGGCCCCCGCGATCATCTGGGCGGGGAGCACCAGGTTGAGCGGGTAGTCGGTCCAGAGCATGAACTGCATCGGCCGGGTGATGGACACGGCCAGCATCAGGCACACGGCACCCACGGTGGCGCCGATGGGCAGACGGAAGTAGTTCCAGAACACCGCCTGCAGGGCGCCGGGGAACATGATCATCACCACGGGCATGACCAGCGGCCAGTACTGGCGATCCTTCCAGTCGATGAACATGTCCCAGTCGCCGGCCAGCAGCATGACGTGGAGGTGGATCGCCCCGGTGAACAGCAGCACCACCGCGATGACCACCAGCAGGTCGAACAGTCGCGAGGTGCGGGCGGCGGCAGGCGACAGGCCGGCGGCCTGGACCACGGGTGAGAAGGAGCCGGAGACGATGTCGCCGGCGCGGGGCGCAGCGGAGGCACTGTGTGTGGAGTTCATCTGGACATTCCTCGCGTGCACGACCCCACCGGGGCCGGCGCAGTGCGCCCCGTCGGGTCGTGTCGGTTCGTTCAGGGGCCGGGTCCCGACCTGCAGGCCGGGACACGGGGCAGGGCTGCCGGCGTCTCAGGTGGCGGCTTCGCCCTTGAAGACCTGCGGCAGCAGCTCTCGCATGCGCGCGATGATCTGCATCAGCACGCCGGCCAGGGCGAGGGCGTTCCAGCCCAGCACGACGAAGCCCCAGTGCAGCGGATGGGAGAAGATCTCCTCGGTCAGCCAGTAGGCGTGGCCCCACTCGTTGTAGCCGAGATTCGGGAGGATGAGGAACGGGCCGACCACCGCGAACACGTGCATCAGGGAGATGCCGCGGCAGAAGGCGGGGATGCGCGTCATGGCGTAGACGAAGCTGCCGACGCCGAACAGCAGGTAGATCGGTATGCAGGCATAGAACAGCACGATGTGGCTGGGCGTGATCGGGGTGTCGCGCAGCACGGTCTGGTGCCAGTTGCCATCCCCTTCGGCGAAGAAGCTGCCGGTCCAGTAGAAGGTGAAGGTGTACACCACGAGCCACATGGTGAGGTAGAAGTAGCGCCGCAGCTCGACCGCCGGGGCGACGTTGTCCATGTCGCGCTCACGGGTGGCGATCAGGTAGACCTGGACGGCGGCGGCGATGCCGAACAGCACCGGCATCTGGATGTAGAACAACCGCATCCAGACGGCCTCGAAGGCCGGGTCCGTGGAGTCCAGGCCGACGGTCATGCCGTGGGCCTGCTGGTACATGCGATAACCGACATACACCGCAGAGAGGATCACCAGAGAGACCAGGAACATCGTGTAGTTGAGCCCGAACTTCTTCGCCTTGGCGGCCGGCGTCGACTGCGCCGGCAGGGCGGCCTGTGCGTTTGCCATGCTCGTGTCTCCTCAGGGGGTTGGTGTTGCCGGATCAGGGATGTGGCGCCGCCGCGTGGCCGGCGCGAACCGGATCGGGCGGGCTGTTGATTCGGACCGATGGAAGGCGGGGCGGGGCGCACTGGCCGATGTCGGAGCGGGCGCCGGGCCCCGGGAGCCTGCAGGCATGGCGTCGCCTCGCCGCGGATGCGCGGCCGGCGCCGGATGCGGCACCGCGCCGCCCGGACCCGGGCCTGAACGACTGTCCTGTGCGACCACCGTTTCCAAATGCCACCCCTCCACGGGCCTGCACCTGCTCGTCGATGCGCGATGCGCTGTTCGACGTGCGATCCGGTCGGATGCTGTGCCGACAGGTCCCGGTGGCCGCCTTCATCGGGCGGGCGTCGTCCCGGGACGAAATTGCATTGGGAAGCAGTCTAGGCCGCGCGTTTTCGGGGCGTCAAGCTGCGCTGCAACACAATGGTCCATGGGTCCGTGAGCAACGCGCCCATATGGTGTCTGGAGAAACGACGCGCGGGTCTCCGGGGAGGGGGGGCGCTGCCCTCGGGCAAAGGCGGCTCTGTTCGCCACGCCCTGCGGTGCGGCAGTGCGCAAAACGGGTGGCGCGCGCCTGTCGGACGGGGCGGCAGCGCACCGACTCAGTCCCGTCGGTGCGCCACGATCTCGACCGGCTCGATGGCGCCGTCCGCCAGACCACGCGCCACGTTGGCCATGGCAGGCTTCGCCAGCGCCTGGTGGATGAGCATCACGGAACGGTGCGGGGGCTTCTCACCGCGTTCTGCCATTGCCCGCGAGCGGGCGCCGAACGCGAGGGTGGCCTCGCGCGTGCTGCGCATGGCCAGCACGTCGAAGCCGGCCTGTTCCAGTCCGCGCCGGGTGTCCTCGGGCGTCGCCAGGAAGCTGGTTGCCTGGGACGAGGCCCACGGCGTCGGGTAGGACAGTGTGCCGGTCGCGCCGCGCGCGATCTCGGACAGGATCAGCCAGGCGCCGGGCTTCAGTACGCGGTGGATCGCCGCATACAGGCCGGCCTTGTCGGCGATGTTCATCGACACGTTCATGGAGTACGCGCCGTCGAAGGTGCCGGGCGGGAAGGGCATGGCGAGCGCGTCGCCGACCTCGAACGTCACGCGGTCCTGGAGGCCGGTGAGCTGCGTGAGGTGGGCGGCGAGCTCGCAGAATTCGGGTGTGAGGTCGATGCCCGTGACGTGGCAGCCGAAGCGGTCGGCGAAGAAGCGGGCCGGCCCGCCGATGCCGCTGCCGATGTCCAGCAGGTGGTGGCCCGGCTGCGCCTCGATCAGGGTCGCGAGCTCGAGCGTGGCCTCCAGGCCGCGTCCGTGGAACTGGTCGTAGGGCGCCAGCGCCTCGAGCGTCGGGTGGTCGGGGTCCGCGCCATCGTCCATCAGCGCCTCGCGCAGGCGGCTGCGCAGGTCCCCGGCGTGCACGTAGTGGCGGGTGATGTCACGGCTGTCGGTCATGGAGGCGTCTGTCCGGGCGGGGGAAAGATGGGGACAGGCGCGCGGCAGGGCGCGCCGGACCGCCAGAGCGACCCAATGTATCGGCCGGCCTCCCCCGGGTCAAACCGCACCGATGCCGGGCGGGACCCCACCCTGGAGCCACTCGTGACGCCGGAGGCCGGCGTCAGGCCTTGCCCGGAGGCGGGCCGTAGTAGCCCTTGCGGTCGGTGATCTCGCGCAGCAGGCGCGCGCCCTCGACGACGTGGGCGTGCAGGCCTTCGCCGCCGCCGTCGATGTGGCGCAGCAGGGCTTCCCGCATGCGCGGATCCCAGTAGGTGCGCAGGTGGTTGCGGATGCCCTCGGCACGTCGCCCCGGGGGATAGGGGGCGAAGAAGTCACCGATCTGGTTGGCCATGGTGATCATGCGAGACATGGCCAACACCGGCGTGTCCGCGTCGCGCCCGGCGTGGGAGTCGGTCACGGTGCTCATGCGTCCACCGCCTCGGGGGTCGCGCGCTCTGCCGCGGCGCGCCCGGAAGCGGCCTGCCCGACCAGCGAGACTTCCACCGCCGTGACCTTGTACTCGGGGCAGTTGGTGGCCCAGTCGGAGAGGTCGGAGGTGACCACGTTCACCCGTGTCTCGGCGTGGTGGAAGGTGGTGTAGACGATGCCCGGATTGACCCGCGGCGAGATCCTGGCGCGCAGCTGCGTGCGACCGAAACGGCTGGTGACCCAGACTCTGTCACCGTCGCGGATGCCCCGCGTCGCCGCATCCCCGCTGCTGATCTCGAGCACGTCCTCGGGGTGCCAGCGCGAGTTGGCGGTGCGGCGGGTCTGGGTGCCGACGTTGTATTGGGTGAGGATGCGGCCGGTGGTCAGCAGCAGTGGCAGCTGGTCCGAGGTGCGTTCCCGCGTGGGCACGTATTCGGTGAGCATGAAGGTGCCGCGGCCATTGGCCCGGGGGAAGCGCTCGGTGTGCAGCACCTCGGTACCGTGCGGGGCGCGCTCGTCACAGGGCCACTGCGCCGAGCCGATCTCGTCGAGGAGGGCGAAGCTCAGTCCGCGGTAGGTCGGCGACAGGCGCGCGATCTCGTCGAGGATCTCGCCGGCGTGCTGGTAGTGAGCGGGGTAGCCCATGGCGTTCATGAGCTTCACCACCACCTCCCAGTCCTGGTAGCCCGCCAGGGGCTCCACCACCTTGCGCACGCGGTTCACGCGCCGCTCGGCACTGGTGAAGGTGCCGTCCTTCTCCAGCGAGGAACTGCCGGGCAGGAAGACGTGGGCGTACTTCGCCGTTTCGTTGAGGAACAGGTCGTGGACGATCACGCAGTCCATGGCCTTCAGCGCCTCGATGATGTGGCTCTGGTTCGGGTCGCTCTGCACCGGATCCTCGCCCATGATGTACATGCCGCGGAAGTGCCCGGTGAGCGCGGCGTCGAACATGTTGGGCAGGCGCAGGCCGGGTTCCGCGTCCAGCGGCACCCCCCAGTCCGACTCGAAGCCGGCGCGCACCTCGTTGTCGGTGACGAAGCGGTAGCCGCTGAACACGTGGGGCCAGCTGCCCAGGCAACTGCCGCCCTGGACGTTGCCCTGTCCGCGCAGCGGGTTCACCCCCACCCCCTCGCGGCCGAGCATGCCGCAGGCGAGCGACAGGTTGCCCAGGCACATGACGCCGGTCGATCCCTGGGAGTGCTCGGTCACGCCCAGGCCGTAATAGATGGCGCTGTTGGGCCCGCCGGCGTAGAGCCGCGCGGCACGGCGGATGTCCGCGGGGTCGAGGCCGGCTTCCGGGCCGATGACCTCGGGGGTGTAGCGGTCCGAGCCGACCAGGTCACGCCAGACCTCGAACTCGTCCCATTCGCAGCGCGCGCGCACGAACGCCTCGTCGAACAGCCCTTCGCGCACGATGACGTGGGCGATGCTGTCCAGCACGGCGACGTTGGTGCCGGGTCGCAGCGCGAGGTGGACGGAGGCCTCGACGTGGGGCGAGCGCACGGTCTCCGTGCGGCGCGGGTCGATGACGATGAGCTTCGCCCCCTGCCGGATGCGGCGCTTGAGCAGGGAGCCGAAGACGGGGTGGCCTTCGGTGGGGTTGGCGCCCACCACCATGATGACGTCGGCCTTCAGGATGGAGTCGAAGTGCTGGCTGGCCGCGCCCCAGCCCACCGTGGCCGACAGGCCGAACTGGGTGGGCGAGTGGCAGATGCGGGCACAGTTGTCGACGTTGTTGTTGCCGAACACTGCGCGAGCGAGCTTCTGCACCAGCCAGATCTCCTCGTTGGTACACCGTGAACTGGAGATGGCACCGATCGAGCGCACGCCATGGCGCGCCTGAATGTCCTGCAGACGGCGCGCCGCGAAGCGGAACGCCTCGTCCCAGCCCACCTCGCGCCACGGCTGGTCGATGCTGTCGCGGACCATGGGGGTGCGAATCCGGTCCGGGTGCTGGTAGTAGTCGAAGGCGAAGCGGCCCTTGATGCAGCTGTGGCCGTGATTGGCCTTGCCTTCCTTCCAGGGGATCATGCGCACGATGCGGCCGCCGGCGGTCTGCGCCTTGAAGCCGCATCCGACGCCGCAGTAGGCGCAGGTGGTGACCACGCTGCGATCCGGCTTGATCGGATTAGCCACGCTGGTACTCCGTTTCGAAGAGGCTTTTTTCCACGAGGGCCTGCGTCGGACAGGTCTGGACGCACGCACCGCAACTGACGCACTCGGACTCGAAGAAGGGTTCGTCCTGTCCCGCCGCCACCTTGGACTCGAAGCCGCGTCCCTGGATGGTCAGGGCGAAGGTGCCCTGGATCTCCTCGCAGGCGCGGACGCACCGGCTGCAGACGATGCACTTCGCCGGGTCGAACAGGAAATACGGGTTCGACAGGTCCACCGGGCTGTCGCGGTGGTCCTGCCCGCCGTGGTAGGGATGGCTGTGGACGCCGACCTCGGCCAGCACCTCGTGCAGCTCGCTCCACCCGTCGGGGACATCGCCTGCAGGGAAATCCGACAGGTAGAGCTCGAGCACGCCCTTGCGCAACCGGGTCAGCGCCTCGGAGCGCGTGCGCACCACCATGCCCTCGGCCACCAGCGTGGTGCAGCTCGCCGGGTAGCCCCGCATGCCATCGATCTCGACCAGGCAGACGCGGCAGCTCCCGAAGGCCTCCAGCGTGTCGGTCGCGCAGAGCTTCGGCACCGACCGCCCGGCGCGCGCGGCTGCCAGCATGATGCTGCTGCCGCGGGGCACGGATACGGGCACGTCGTCCACGGTGAGCTGCACGAGATCGCCCGACCTCGGCGGTGTTCCGAGGTCCGCGTCGTCGGAGAGGTTGCGCAGCTCTGCCCACATGGTTCGCTTTTCCTGCATTCAAATCACTCCTGCCGCGGGCGCCCGGTGCCGGGTCGTGCGGTGGCAGCGCATCCGTCATTGCACGCCGCGGGAGGGGGCGGCTGCCGGAGGGCCGTGGCTCTGGTGGGAGGACGTCGGGCTTGGTGCGTGACCGGGAACCGGCTCGTCGCTGACGCCTTCCTCGGATGGGGGAGGTTAACCAAGCCCCTCGGAGGAGGAAAATTGTTTTTCCTCTCTGCGGGTATAGTGATTCTTCTATCCCTCGTTTTCAAGGGGGGACTTCCGGGGAGGCGGTGGCGTGTGAAACCATCGCTCCGGGCGCCGCGGGAAGGTCCTGCGGGCCGTGCCACCGTGGAAACGGGCCCGGCGGCTGCACGGCTGCCGGAGCGCGGGCCATGCCCTCCCGACAGGCGGAACACTCATGGATACACCAGACTGCCGCGATCCCTCGGACGAACCGGTGATGCCGCACGGGGGGCAGCGGCGCACGCTGCTGCAGGGTCTCGGTGCCGTTCTCGCGGCCGCCTCCGTGCCCGGGACGCTCCGGGCGCAGCCGGAACGTCCCCGTGTGCGCCTCGCGGTCGGCGGCAAGGCCACGCTCTATTACCTGCCGCTGACCCTGGCCGAGCGCCTCGGTCATTTCCGGGACGAGGGCCTGGAGGTGGAGATCAGCGACTTTCCCGGCGGGGGCAAGGCGTTGCAGGCCCTGATCGGCGGCAGCGCCGACGTGGTCTCCGGTGCCTACGAACACACCATCACCATGCAGACCCTCGCCCAGAAGGTCCAGGCTTTCGTCCTGCAGGGCACCAACCCGGGCCTGGAACTGGGCGTCGTCCGGGCCAGGGCGGCAGGGTATTCCTGGCCCAAGGATCTCAAGGGCATGCGCATCGGCGTGTCGGCGCCCGGGTCCAGCACTCACATGTTCGTCAACCACCTTCTGGCATCGGTCGGGCTGACACCGGATGACGTGGCCATCGTTGGTGTCGGCACCGGCGCCTCGGCGGTTGCGGCCGTGCGCGGCGGGCAGATCGATGCCCTGTCCTCGGTGGAGCCGGTGATCAGCCTTCTGGAGCGCAGCGGCGACATCCGGGTGGTGCACGAGACCATCACCGACGAGGGCACCCGGCGGGTCTTCGGAGGGCGCCTGCCCGCCGCCACGCTCTATGCCAAGGCGGCCTTCATCCGTGACAACCCGGGCACGGTGCAGGCGCTGGCCAACGCCATGGTGCGCACCCTGGTGTGGCTGCGCACGGCGAGCACGGAAACCGTCATGAATACGCTGCCGCCCGAGTACCTGCTGGGCGACCGCGGCCTCTACCAGGCCGCCTTCGAGCGCCTGCGCGGCGGATACTCTCGCGACGGTCTGTTCACCCAGAAGCTGGTGGATGCGAGCTATCAGGTGCTGCTCGCCCACAACACCGCGGTGCGCCGGGCCCCGGTGCTGTTCCTGAGCCAGACCTGGACCAACGCGTTCGCGGAGCGGGCGCTGGCCCGCTGGTCCTGATGACCGCGCTGCGGCTGGAGCGCGTGACCTGCCGCTTTCCGGGGCGGGACGGGACTGCGCACGTCGCGGTGCGCGATGCCACGGTGGTGGTGGAGGAGGGCGAGTTCGTCTCCCTGGTCGGGCCCACGGGTTGCGGGAAGTCGACGCTGCTCAATGTCGCGGCCGGCCTGCGTGCCCCCACCGAGGGCGGCGTGTCGGTGTTCGGGGAGCCCCTGCACGGTCGCAACGCCGCGGCCGGCTATCTGTTCCAGGGCGAGGCGCTGCTGCCGTGGCGCAGCGCGTTCGACAACGTGCGCTTCGGGCTCCAGTTGCGCGGCGATCCTCCGGAAGAGGCGGCCGTCGCGGCCGGGAACTGGCTCCGGCGGGTCGGGCTGGAGGGGCACGGGTCCAAGTATCCGCACGAACTGTCCGGCGGCATGCGCAAGCGCGTGGCCCTGGCGCAGACCCTGGCGGTGGGACCGCGCATCCTGCTCATGGACGAACCCTTCTCGGCCCTGGACGTCCAGACACGCACGCTGATGGAAAACGAACTTCTTTCCCTGTGGCAGCGGGACCGCAAGTCGGTGCTTTTCGTCACCCACGACCTGGAGGAGGCGATCGCCCTGTCCGACCGCGTCGTCGTGCTCGGCGCCGGACCGGGCAGCCGGCCGGTGGGCGAGTTCCGCATCGACCTGCCGCGGCCGCGCGATGTGGCCGAGATCCGGCTCGAGCCGCGTTTCGTCGAACTGCACCGGGACATCTGGTCGACCCTGAAGGCCGAGGTCATGCGCGCGCACGCCGTCGACGCGGTGGCGCCATGAGCCGGCCGGCCCTCGCGCTCGCCCAGGTCGGTCTGCTGGCCGGCCTGTTCCTGCTCTGGCACGTGCTGGTGCGCACCGAGGTTTTGCCCGCCTTCTTTTTCGGCGAACCGCTGGTGGTGCTGGAGCGGGTGCGCGACTGGTTCGTGTCCGGGTCGATCTGGCCCCACCTCGGCGTGACGCTCCTGGAGACGGTGCTCGCCTTCGTCATCGGCACCGTGTCCGGGCTGGTGTTCGGGCTGTGGCTCGGCCTGTCGGACGGTGCCGCGCGCCTGCTCGACCCCTACATCAAGGGCCTGAACGCCATGCCGCGGGTGATCCTGGCGCCGATCTTCGCGGTGTGGTTCGGTCTGGGTGTGCTGTCCAAGGTGCTGCTCGGGGTGACCCTGGTGTTCTTCATCGTCTTCTTCAGCGTGTTCCACGGCGTGCGCGAGGTGAGCCCGGCGGTGCTGGACAACGCGCGCATGCTCGGCGCCAGCCGCCGGCAATTGCTGCGGCATGTCTATCTGCCCAGTGCCACCGCCTGGGTGTTCGCCAGCCTGCATTCCGCGGTCGGCATGGCTTTCGTCGGTGCGGTGGTCGGCGAGTATCTCGGATCCGCCCGCGGCGTCGGCTACCTCATCCTCCAGGCCGAGGGCGTATTCGACATCAACACCGTGTTCGCCGGCGTGCTCGTGCTCACGGCTTTCGCGCTGATGCTCGACCGCCTGGTGACCCTCGCCGAACGCCGCCTGCTGCGCTGGCGGCCGGCCGGTCCCGCGGGGCGGTCGGGCTGAACGACGGCGTCGTCGCCCCTGACGGCATGATCCGTTCGCCTCATGGGCGGCAGCGGGGGGCTGTTCTAGACTCGCCGTGCTTCGGTCTCGTGCCGGGGGCGCCGAATCCCGGTGTGCTCCGGCTGACCCGCGTTTCCGGAACCCCCGGCATGAAGGCCATCAAGAAGATCCGACGGCAGATCATCGAGCATCCTGATGCCAGGGAGTCGTGCACTCTCGTGCGTCTGGTGCTCGCCCTGGAATCCGAGCAGGAGTTCCACCTCCAGGAACTCTACGAGCTCGACCACACCCTGTTCCGCGTTGCCCTCGACCTGCTCGACGAGTGGCGTCTCGACCGCTACTACACCTCCAAGGGCCAGCTGCTGGACATCGCGATGGCCGCCGCCGAGGCCCGGTCCGGTCGGACCTGAGCCACGCCGCCGGTCCGCGGCGGTTCCGGCCCGAGGAAGGTCTGATCCAATCACGCGGATCGCGTGGCCGTCGGAAACGGGCGATGGCGAGGCGGGCGGCGACGTCGAGACCGGACCTCCGTCGCGACCGCGTGACGGGATCAGACCTTCCTCAATGGCCCGTGCGGAGCGCCGATATACTGGGTCTTCCCCATGCGGAGAAAGTCCCCATGTCGGCGACACTCGCCTGGTTCCTCGCCGGTCTTCTGCTCGTCATCGCCGAACTGGTCAGCGGGACCTTCCATCTGCTCATCTTCGGCCTCGCGGCTATCGTCGGTGCCCTCGCCTCCTTTCTCGGGGCACCCTTCTGGTTGCAGGCCGGGGTGGCCGGCGTCGCGGCTCTGGCAGGCACCTGGCTGATCCATCGACGCAGGCGAACCCTCCATGGCGCCGGCCGTGGCCTCAGCATCGATCGCGGGCAGAGTGCGGTGTTCGAGACCTGGCTGGACGCGGCGGCGCGGGTGGCCCGGGTGCGTTACCGTGGCGCGCCCTGGGAGGCCGACGTCGACGAGGCCGCCGATCCGGCTGCGGGCGCCACGCTGTATGTCACGGCCATCGACGGTGCCCGTCTCAAGGTCTCCTCCCGCCGACCGTAGACAGCGGCAGTTATGCCGCCCGAATGTGCGGGCAGGCAGGAAACACCCCGGGAGGGTCCGCATGCTGCCGAAGCTCGTCGTCGTGTTCGTGGTGTCCGTTGCCGCATTCATGTTCCCTGCCACGCAGGGTTACGGCATTCCGATCCTGTTCCTCGGCGTGGTCATCGCGTTCGTCCTCGAGGGCGTGCGCGTCGTGCCGCAGCAGAGCGCGTGGGTGGTGGAGCGTCTGGGTCGGTATCACCGCACGCTCGAGCCGGGCCTGAACCTGATCGTTCCCTTCGTCGACCGGGTGCAGTACCGGCACTCGCTCAAGGAGGTGCCGCTGGATGTGCCGGAGCAGGTGTGCATCACCCGCGACAACACCCAGCTGGGCGTCGATGGTCTGCTCTACTTCCAGGTGACCGACCCGAAGCTGGCCAGCTACGGCACCTCCGACTACGTGATGGCCATCACCCAGCTGGCCCAGACGACCCTGCGCAGCGAGATCGGCAAGATGGAACTGGACCGGACCTTCGAGAGCCGGGACGACATCAACCGCCAGATCGTGGCGGCGCTCGATGAGGCTGGGCGCACCTGGGGCGTCAAGGTGCTGCGCTACGAGATCAAGAACCTCACGCCGCCGGAGTCCATCCTGCGGGCCATGCAGGCGCAGATCACGTCGGAGCGCGAGAAACGCGCGCTGATCGCCAAGTCCGAAGGCAAGCGGCAGGAGGAGATCAACCTCGCCGACGGCGAGCGCCAGGCCAAGATTCTGCAATCCGAGGGCGAGAAGACGGCGGCCATCAACAAGGCCGAGGGTGAGGCATCGGCGATCCGCATGCTGTCCGATGCCCAGGCCCAGGCGGTCCGCGCCGTTGCCAATGCCCTGGGCTCGGAGGGCGGGCTCAACGCCGCCAACCTTCGTGTGGCGGAATCCTATGTGGCAGCCTTCGCCCAGCTCGCCAAGGCCGGCAACACCCTGATCATCCCCTCCAATCTGTCCGATCCCGCCTCCATGGTGGCCAGTGCCATGACGGTGCTCGCCCGCATGCGCAGCCAGTCCGGCCAGACGCCCTGAGGCGGCACGCGGGCCGGCACCCCGGCAAGACGCCCGGTCATTTCCTGGGCCCGACCGCGGGCCATGAGTTACACTCGCCGCCACTCCGGCAGGGTCGCCAGATGTCGGAGGCGGGCGCGACGCGAACCTGTCTCCGAACGGCTTCGACGCTCCTGGCTGGAGCATCGAAGTGCCGGGTCAACCGGCCGGAGGATCGGATCCCGTGTTTGCGTTGTCGAGAGCCCTCGCAGGGCTGGGCCTGCTCGTGGGGGCAGCCGCGCCGGCGGCATTCGCCGCCGTGCCCGAACTGGACGTCGAGTACGTCATCGCCAATCCGCGGCCGCGGGTGGCCGAAGTGGGCTACGTCGAGCCCGAGACCTTCGACCCCTTCACCGACCGCCTCTACCAGGGCGGCTTCCGTTATGGCGGGCCTCCGGTGGAGATCCCCGACAACGTCAAGTACCTGACCGCGCTCGGACGGGCCAAGGCGATGAAGCGTATCCTCGCCTGCGCCGACGCCTGGTACTACCCGTTCTCCCACACGGCGCCGAAGGCCGAGCCTCCCGGCATCGACATCGAGATCCTGGGCCGCATCGCGCAGCGCAACGGCTGGGAGTTCTCCATCATGTGGGCCAACACCGGTGTCTACCGGGGGGGGCTCAACCTCGCGTTCCGGCAGACGGTCAACCGCGGCTTCTGCGATGTCTTCCTCGGCCTGGTGATCACCGGCGAGGATGAGCACATGACCAAGAATGCCATGGCCTTCACCAAGCCCTATCTCGGCATCGGTTTCGTGCTCGTCGGCAATGGCAAGGTGCCGAAGGCGCGCACCCTGGCGGACCTCAAGGGCACGGGTGTCAAGGTCGGTGTGCCCGCCTACTCTCCGATGTACGACAACGCCGTCGCGCTCGGCATCCCGGTCGAGACCTACTTCCAGAACGCCCGGGTGATCGACGGCCTGCTGCGCAAGGAGGTGGACGCCATCATGGTGTGGGGTCCGTCCATCCCCGTGGCCAACCGCGAGAAGAACGTGGAGCTGGCGATGTCGCCCGGCTTCCAGCCCCAGCCCGGTCAACGCTTCAACGGCGCCTGGGGCGTGAAGGCCAAGGAGACCGATTTCAAGCAGCTCATCGACGAGGCCTTCACCGAGATGCTCGCCAATGGCGAGATCCGGGCGATCGTCGAGAAGTACGGCGTGCCGTTCTTCCGCCCCTTCCCGGAAGGGCAGTGACGCCGGTCGTTCCCGTGCCGGCGCATGCGCATCATTCCCCCAATCACCAGACCCGAAGAGAAACGACATGTGGAATACATTCATCGAACTGAGCACGCTCTCCATGGGGGTGATTCCCGTGCTGGTGGTGATCTTCACCGTGGCATTCGCGGTGGTGATCGAGCGGCTCTGGTTCTTCCACCGGGTACTCGGCCAGGGTGCCGCCATCGAGCGTGACCTCAAGGGCACGGCCTATCGCGACCTCGATGGCCTGCGCGGCATCGCCGGGCGTTTCGGAGGCGCGATGCAGTCCGCCCTGGTGAACGCCGGTCTCGAGTCGAAGGCCACGGACGCCGAGTCCGCCGAGCGCCACATCGACGAGGCCATCCTGGAGGCGGTGCCAGTGATGGACCGCAACCTGTGGGTGCTGGACACCGCGGTCACGCTGGGCCCGCTGCTCGGCCTGCTGGGCACCATCTTCGGCATGGTGAAGACCTTCAACGTGCTGGGCAGCGAGGGCATGGGGGCCGGGGCCGGCGCCGTGACGGGAGGCATCGGCGAGGCGCTGGTCGCGACCGGCGTGGGTCTGTTCATCGCCATCGTGGGCCTGATCTTCCTGAATTACTTCAACAAGCGGGTGCGCCTCGGCGTGCAGCAGATGGAGCTCATCAAACTCACCGTGGTCAACCGCCTGCACGGCGGTGGCGCGCGCTGAGGAGACCGCAGCCATGCGCTCCCGCACCAGCCGTTACTTCGAGGTCGACAAGCCGCGCATCGAAGTGATCCCGATGATCGACATCATGATGTTCCTGCTGGTGTTCTTCATCATGATCACGATCGACACCATCGCCGGCAGCGGCATCGCGCTCGATCTGCCTGGCGCGAAGACCACACAGGCCCTGAAGGACACGCAGATCACCATCGGCGTGCAGAAGGACGGCGCGCTGTTCGTGCAGGGCAAGCCGTTCACGCCGGAACAGCTGACCGCCCGCCTGAAGGCCGACAAGGAGAAAGGCAAGGTCGACGTCGTGATTGCCGGTGACAAGGAAGTGCCGCTGCAGAAGCTGCTCGATGTCATGGACATCGTGCGGGGCGAGGGCATCCAGTCCGTCGGCATCGCCGCCTCGAAGAACGCCCAGGCGGCTGGCGCCGCGCCGGCGGCAGGAGCCGCACCCGCGCGATGAGCGAGTCAACCCCCCCGCCGTCGCCGCCGCTGCGCGACGACGGTCGCCAACGGCGCCTGCTGCCCTTCCCGCGGGCGCTTGCCATCGCCGTCGGTCTGGAGGCCGCGGTGCTGTTGTACGCGACGGTCAACTGGAGCGCGCTGTTTCGCCGCCCGAACCCGAACCCATGAAGGTCGAGTTCGTGAAGCTGCCGGAGCCGCCACCGCCACCGCCACCACCACCGCCGCCGCCCAAGCCCAAGCAGAAGAAGCCGGAGCCGCCCAAACCGCCCGAGCCGCCCAAGCCGGAGGAGAAGCCTCTGCCGGCGCCGGAGCCCGAGCCGCCGCCCGAGCCGGAACCTCCTCCGCCGCCGCCACCACCACCGCCGCCGCCCCCTGACCTGCCACCGCCGGACAAGCGCGCCAAGCCGGTGAAGAAGCCGCCCGCGGTCTACCCCAAGGACGCGCTGTCCCAGGGCATCGAGGGGCGGGTGCGGGTGCGGCTGCTGGTCAGCGGGACAGGCAAGGTGCTCAAGACCGAGGTCATCGAATCGGAGCCGCCGGGCGTGTTCGACTACTCGGCGACCAAGGCGGCCAAGCAGTACCAGTTCCCGCCGGACGAGAACGGCGTCGAGGAGTTCCAGATCGACCAGGTGTTCGTCTATCGCATCGAGGACGACCGTTTCGGTCCGCAGGCGGGCACGGGCAAGGCACCGACGGCGCCGAAATGAGGCCGGCGGCCCGCCCGCCGGGGGGCACCTCGCACGTTGGGAGGGAGGCAAGATGCACGATCTGGTGATCCGCAACGCCACGCTGGTGGATGGCACGGGCGCGGCGGCGCGACGGGCGGACATGGCGGTGGACGGTGCCGTGATCAGCGCCGTTGGCGCCGATGTCGGCGCGGGGCGTCGTGAGATCGATGCCGATGGCCTGCTGCTCACGCCCGGCTGGGTGGACATCCACACCCACTACGACGGTCAGGCGATCTGGGATCCCCAGCTCACGCCATCGTCCTGGCACGGCGTGACCACCGCCCTGTTCGGCAACTGCGGCGTGGGTTTTGCCCCTGTGCGGCCTGGCAGCGAGCGCTATCTCATCAACCTGATGGAAGGGGTGGAGGACATCCCGGAGACGGTGCTGGCCGAGGGCATCGACTTTCGCTGGGAGAGCTTCGAGCAGTATCTCGACGTTCTGGACGCGGCGCCGCACGTCATCGACATCGGCGCCCAGGTGCCGCACGGGGCGCTGCGCTTCTACGTCATGGGCGAGCGTGGTGCCGACCACGGCGAGGTGCCCACCGCGGCCGAGATCGCGCGCATGGGTGGACTGCTCGAGTCCGCCCTGCGCGCAGGCGCCCTGGGTTTCAGCACCTCGCGCACGAGAAAGCACCGCGCCCGGGACGGACGCTTCACGCCCGGCTTGAGCGCCACGGACGTCGAGCTGGCCGGCATCGCCCATGCGATGCGGCGTGCCGGGGCCGGGGTCATCGAGGTGAACTCGGACTTCGGCGACGGCGATTTCGAGCACCTGCGGGATGCGGCCCGTATCGCCGGCCGGCCGCTGACGGTGCTGCTGCTGCAGGTCCACAACGCGCCGGACCTGTGGCGCGACACGCTCGCGCGCATTCACGCCGCTCGGGCCGAGGGTCTGGAGGTGACCGGACAGGTGGGCTCACGGCCGATCTGCGTGAATTTCGCCCTCGAAGGCAGCATCCATCCCTTCATCACCCATCCCCTGTGGCAGGGCCTCCAGGATCTCCCGCCGGCGCAGCGTGTGGCCCGACTCCGGGCCGACGCCGGGCTCCGGCGCCGACTCTGGGCCGAGCGACCCGACGACGCCACGACGCGCTGGATCGCCGACATGCTGCCCCGCACCTTCCGCCTGCGGGAGCCGGTGGATTACGAACCCGACATGGCGACCTCGGTGGCTGCGGTGGCCGCGGCCGACGGGCGGGACCCCTTCGAGGTGGCGCTGGAGTGGCTGCTCGAGGACGACGGCAAGGCGATGTTGCTGCACACCTTCGAGAACTACTTCGACGGTGACCTCGAGGTGGTGCGTACCCTGATGGAGGACCCCGCCACGGTGATGGGCATCGCCGATGCAGGGGCGCATGTCGGCTACATCTGCGATGCCAGTTCGGCCACGGGCGCGCTCATCCATTGGGCGCGGGACCGGCATCGCGGTCCCCGGCTGCCGCTCGAACTGCTGGTGCGCAAGCAGACGCGCGACACCGCGGCGACCTACGGGCTGCACGACCGCGGCGTGCTCGCGCCCGGCTACAAGGCGGACTTCAATCTGATCGACTTCGAGCGCCTGCGCCTGTTCAGGCCCGAGGTGATCTATGACCTGCCGGCTGGCGGGCGCCGCATGGTCCAGCGCGCCGAGGGCTACCGGCACACTTTCGTGTCGGGCACCGAAGTCATGCGCGACGGCGAGCCCACAGGACCGTTGCCGGGGCGGCTGGTGCGCGGAGCGCGCCCGGCGCCCTGAGGGACGGCCGGGGCGGCACTCCGGCGCCGCGTCAGGCGTCGGCGGCGGGGTGGTGCAGCACCACCATGCCGTCGCCATCGTCCTCCACGTAGCCGCTGGCGCGGAAGTCCCTGAGTATCCCGGCGACGACCTCCGAGGTGGCGCCGACCTGCTCCGAGATTTCCTTCACCGGCAGGCGCTGGTCGATGATCAACCGACCGTCGTCCTCGACCGCCATGCCCAGCAGAACGTGGGCGACGCGACCGTAGATGTCGAGCATCTCCAGGCTGCCGACGGTGCGGGTGAGGGCACGCACCCGCCCGATCAACATGCGCAGCATGGCCAGCGCGATGTCCGGGTGCGCGGCGAGGTGCTGTTCGACCTGCTCGCGCGTCAGCGCCGCGAACACGCACTCCTCGGCGGTCACGACCGACGCCGTGCGCAGGCCGTGGTCCAGCATCATCTCGCCGAAGTGTTCCCCCGGTCCATGCACGTTGAGCTCGATCCGCCGGCCGTCATCCTGCTCCCGGAAGACCCGCACCGACCCCTTGACGATGACGTACAGGGTGTGTCCCCGTTCGCCTTCGCGGATGACCAGCACGTTCGGCGGCCAGGTCTCGAGCGTGCCCAGGTTGGCGAGCGATGCCACGCAATCATCGGGCAACTGCCAGATCTCACGGCGCTCGGCAAAACTTTCCACAGTCGACTCCGCAGGGTTGGCCGGTGGACTGCAAGTGTCCTTCGGTGAAGCCGCGCTTATGCCTCCTGGCGCCTGCGACGTCAACTGCGGCGCGATCGCGGAATGTGTCAGGGCACGTTCTGCTCGGGCACGACATCGAACAATTCGATCTCGAACAGCAGGGTCGAGTTGGGCGGGACCTCACCGTAGGCCAGGCGGGTGCCATAGCCCAGCTTCGGCGGCACCAGCAGGGTCCGCTTGCCGCCGACCCGCATGCCGAGGATGCCGCGGTCCAGGCCGGTGATCATGCGGTTGACACCCACCAGCACCGAGAGTGTCTGTCCGCGGTCCCGGGAACTGTCGAACTTCACGCCCTTGCGGTCCGGTGCCTTGAGATCGTGGACCCAGCCTTCGTAGTGGATGACGACGAAACGTCCCCGGATGGCTTCCTCTCCGGTGCCCACCACCTGGTCCACGGCCACGGTCCGGGCGCCCGCGGCCTCGGGCAGGACGTCGGCCCGTTCGACATACTGGCTCTGCGCCGATGCCGTGGTGGCGGCGCTCGTCAGGAGCAGACACAACGCGCAGATGCGCATGAAGGAAGCCACGGATGCACCTCGAGGTCTCATGAAGGTGGCGAAGGATACCGTGGCCACCGGCCGTGCGCCTCGGCCCGGCGCGGACGGGAGTGTCGACGTGCTCGAAGGATCGCGCCGGCTCGCATAGAATCGGGGGTCCTTTCGTCGCGCGGCGTTCCGGCGACGGCCCGATTCCCCATCCCTGGAGAGTTTCCATGTCCGACAGGCAAGACACCACCGCGCGCACGCTGGGCGCCGGAGACAAGCGCACCCGCCGCGGCAAGATCGCCGTGAGCAGCTACGGCAATTCCCGGCCGCACAAGCCCCGCAAGGCGCCGGCCAAGCCGACCCGCCGGCGCTGACCGATGCGCTGCGATCACCGGGTCGGCACCGGGGGTGCCCGGTGCGGTCTGCGTGATCGCGTCGTGAACTCGGCCGGGTCAGGCCACACATGAGTGCCTACCTGCGTCACGAGGCCCTGGGGGAGGCGTTGCAGGCTCTCGTTGCCTCCCACCCGGGTCTGTTCACGCTCGAGTCGATCGGCCGCAGTCACGAGGGCCGTGACATCTGGCTGGTCACCGCGACCAGCGTCGCCTCCGGGGCTGCGGGCGACAAACCTGCCCTGTGGGTGGACGGCAACATCCACGCGTCCGAAGTGGCGGGTTCCGCGGCCTGCCTGCACTTCCTCACGCAACTGGCCCATGGCTACGGCATCGACGCCGACATCACCCGTGCCCTGGACACGCGTGCCTTCTACGTCTGCCCCCGGCTCAACCCCGACGGCGCCGAACTCGCGCTGGCCGACCGGCCGCGCCTGATCCGCTCCTCCACCCGCCCGTATCCCCACGAGGACGAGCCCATCGGAGGCCTGGAGCGCCAGGACATCGATGGGGACGGACGCATCCTCAGCATGCGCATCGCGGATCCGAACGGACCGTGGAAAGTGTCCGATCAGGACCCGAGGCTGATGGTGCGGCGTGAGCCGACCGAGGTCGGGGGACGCTACTACCGCGTGCTGCCGGAGGGCCTGATCGACCGCTACGACGGCTTCACCGTGCACATGCGCGCGCGGCGCGAGGGACTGGACCTCAACCGCAACTACCCTGCCAACTGGCGCCAGGAGCACGAGCAGCAGGGGGCCGGTCCCTATCCTGCCTCCGAGCCGGAGGTGGGGGCCGCGGTGGCCTTCATCAGCGCCCACCGCAACATCGTCGGCGGCGTCGCGTTCCACACCTACAGCGGCGTGCTGCTGCGGCCCTATTCGCACAAGGCGGACGATACGCTGCCCCCTGAGGATCTCTGGACCTACCAGAAGATCGGCGAGCGCGGCACGGCCCTGACGGGCTACCCGAACATCTCGGTGTTCCACGATTTCCGCTACCACCCCAAGGAAGTCATCACCGGCGCCTTCGACGACTGGATGTACGACCACCTGGGCGTCTTTGCGTGGACGGTCGAGATCTGGAGCCCGCAGCGCGAGGCCGGCATCACCGACTACAAGTTCATCGACTGGTATCGCGAACACCCGCTGGAGGACGACCTCAAGCTGCTCGCCTGGAACGACGAGGTGCTGGGCGGCGAGGGTTTCGTGCGCTGGTATCCGTTCGAACACCCGCAACTGGGGCCGGTGGAACTCGGTGGATGGAACGCCATGACCACCTGGACCAACCCGCCGCCTGCACTGCTCGAGCGCGAGGTCGACAGGTTTCCGCGCTGGCTGGTGTGGCAGGCGCTGATCTCGCCCCGCCTCGAGTGGCTGTCCACGCGTCTCGAATCGCTCGGCGGGGACGCGTGGCGGGTCGAGGCGGTGGTGGTCAACACCGGCTGGCTTCCCACCAACGTGACCCGGCGGGCGCGTGACAACCGGCTGGTGCGCGGCGTGGTGGTCGAGATCGGCCTGCCGGCCGGGGCCACGCTGGTCTCGGGAGAGCCGCGCGTGGATCTGGGGCAGCTCGAGGGCCGTGCCTACAAGGGGCCGTCGCCCTCGTCATGGTCGGGCTGGGGCGGTGACGAGACCGACGATCGCGTCCGCACCGAGTGGGTCATCCGCGCCCCGGCTGGCGCCCGCATCGACCTGAGTGCCCGGCACGATCGCGCCGGCGTGCTGCGCGCCACGCTCGTCACCGGCTGATCCCTGGTCCCGCGGCGGCGGGCGCGCCCTCAGGCGGCGGCGTGGATGGTCTCCAGCAGCGGGGCGACATTGCCCTGGGCATCGAAACGCCAGGCGCGTGGCGCCTCCAGGATCTCGAAGCGGTCCGGCCGCGCGCGCACTTCCCCGAGCATGGGCGCCGACACTTCGATCTCGCCCAGGTGCAGGGTGTTGCGGATGCGAACGATGCGGCAGTCCTCGGGCTTCACCCGCACCACGGTCTTCACCGCGAGGGCGATGGCATCGTGGTCGTCGTTCATGATCATCGGGATGGTGGCGCCGTCGAGATTCATCGACGTGATGATGTTCGCGTAGGTGGAGGGGATGTCGAGCTCGCGGTAGAGCCGCATGGTGATGACGTCCGCCGATCCGAGGCCGGTGGCGTTGCCGTGCGTGACCCGTGTCAGGCCGAGCACCACGATCTTCTTCACCATCGGCTTCGCCGGCCACTTGACGATGCGTCGGTTGCGGCCGGTGATGTTGGGGTCGAAGCCGGCGCCGGAGATGTTCTTGCCCATCTCGTCGATGACCAGCACATCGATGTCGTCGAAGAAGATCTGCGGCATGTTGAGCTTGGCCATCGCCTGCAGCGCGGGCTCGCGGGTGGCGAGCAGCTCCGACGGCACGATCTCCACGTGCGCGGTCTCGTCGTAGGCATTCTCGACGATGCCGACGCCGAAGAGCACGTTGCGGGCGCTGCAGTTGACGGCACACACCTTGGGCAGCAAGTCGGGGAAGGCGTCCATGCCATGGGTGTGATATGTGGCCGCGCCGACGATCTTGCCGATGCCGATGGCGAGCATCTTGGTCAGGCCGCTCTCGGTCGCACCGCGAAAACCGGTGTGCGGCTTGATGCGGTTGATCACCACGATGGCGTCGGCCTCTGCCGCATGACGGTCCATGTGGACCGGAGTGCCGTCGTCGAGCTGGCCGACGATGACCGTGTCCATGGTCGCCCGGATCGGCACGCCCGTGGCCTCCTCGGTGATGCCGTAGGTCTCGAGCACCTTCTTCTGACCCTCGGCCGTGCCGGCGCCGTGGCTGCCCATGCAGGGAAACACGAAGGGCTTCGCGCCCAGGGCCTTCAGTTCCTCGATCACCGTGCATGCGATCAGGGCGACGTTGGCGATGCCGCGGCTGCCGCAGCCGACGGCGATGCTCTGGCCGGGCTTGATGCGGGAGCGCACTTCCGGTCGCGTGAACTCGGCGCGGATGGCGCCGGCGATGTCCTCGAGGCGGGTGGGGTCGAACTTCTGCCGCACTCGCGCCATGGGAGGCAGCGGCACGTCCAGGCCACCTGCGATGTTCACTTCGATCCGGTCGGGAATCATGCGGCCTCCTGCGGGTTCTTCCTGTGAGTATTGTGCCTGAGCCCCGCGGTTTCATCAGGCCGGGGGATCATGGCGGGGCCTCGACGATGCCGGCCGGGACTCAGCCGTCCTGCCGGGATCGCAGCCACTCGAGCATGACCTCGGCCGGCTGCGGGGGCGAATACAGGTAGCCCTGCGCGAAGTCGCAGCCGAGGTCCGTAAGACGCAGTGCCTGGGCGTCGCGTTCGACGCCTTCGGCGACCACCTTCCTGCCCGACCCGGAAGCCAGCCCGATGACCCCGCGGACGATGGACTGGGCCTGGTCGTCCTCGATCATGTGCTCGATGAAGGAGCGGTCGATCTTGAGTGCCGAGGCGGGCAGGGTCTTGAGGTAGGTGAGGGTGGAGTAGCCGGTGCCGAAATCGTCCAGGGCAAACTCCACGCCGAAGGCCGTGCAGGCCTCCATGGTCGAGGACACGGCGGCGATGTCGGCCAGGGCCGCGCTTTCCACCACCTCGAACTTCAGCCGGCCCGGGCTCACGTCGGGGTGTGCGTCCAGGGCGTGGCGGACGGCGGCGGGAAAGCCGGGGTCGTGGAGCCAGCGCGCCGAGACGTTGACGTTGACGCCGAGCACCACACCGCGGCGCGCCCATCCGGCGCAGTCCGCCAGCGCCGCGCGCAGCACCCAGGCGTCCAGTTCCAGCATCACCGGGTCGTCCTCGATGGCGCCGAGCCAGTGCGCGGGAGGCAGGGGCCGGTGCCCGGGACGCTGCCAGCGGATCAGGGCTTCCACCGAGCGCACCTGGCCCGAACGCAGTTCCACGATGGGCTGGTAGTGCAGCACCATGTGACCCTGCTGCAGGGCTGCGGCCACTGCCGACGCCTGTTCCCGCCGCGCCGCGATGCGTCGGTCGTGCTCGGGATTGAAGCGCACGGCACTGCCGCGGGCGTCGCGCTTGGCCGAGTAGAGCGCATGTTCCGCCTGACGCAGCAGCGCATCGGGATCCCTGTCCTCCGGCCCGACGATGCGCACGCCGATGCTGGCCGTGAGTCCGAGGTCGACGCCGGTGGCGAGCCCCAGACCATGGGAGGTCGCCACCCGCAGCAGCTCGAGGATCTGCTCGATCTCGTCGTCGGAAGACAGGTCCTTGACGAGGACGGCGAAGACGTCGCCGCCGAGACGGGCCACGGTGTCGATCGAGCGAACCGTGGCCTGCAGCCGGCGCGCCACCTCGACCAGGATGCGATCGCCAGTCTCCCGGCCCAGGGTGTCGTTGACCGACTTGAACCGGTCGAGGTCGAGCACGCAGATCGCCACGCGCGTGCCGTTATCGCGCGATGCCGAGAGCGCCTGCTCCAGCCGGTCCGACAGCAGGGCCCTGTTGGGCAGGTGAGTCAGCGCATCGACGTGGGCGAGGCGGTCCAGCCGCAGCTGCTGCTCGCGCAGCGCGGTGACGTCCGAGAAGGCGCAGACATACCGCAGCCCCGAACCGTCGAGGGCGTCCACCGCGGTGACGGCGGCGTCGGCAAGGAACAGGGAGCCGTCCTTGCGGCGCTTCCAGACCTCCCCCTGCCAGGGGCGCCCCGCCCGGATGGAGGCCCACATGGCCGCATCGACGTGCCGATCCTGCAGGCCCGAGGCGAGCAGCTTGCCGGTGTGGCCGGTCGCCTCCGCGGGGTCGTAGCCGGTGATGCGGGTGAATGCCGGGTTGACCGAGACGATGCGGCCGTGGGAGTCGGTCACGAAGACGCCTTCGCGCACATGGTCGAAGACCGTCCTGGCCAGAGACAGACCGGCGGTCAGGCGGTGACGCTCGAGGGCCTGGGCGATGGCGGCACCGGCCAGCTGCAGCAGCGGGGCGAGTTCAGGCGCCCAGGCGCGGTCGGGTTGCACGAACTCCAGCAACAGCAGGTCGCGATCGGCGCCCGGGCTGCTCACGCTCACCAGTGCCAGCGCGTGCGACACGCGCGCCTCCAGGAAGCCGCGTTCCGCGGTCGCTGCCGAGGGCAGTCCGGCAATCGTGGTGGCCGGCGCCGGCTGGTCCGGCGCGAGGCGGGCGAGCCACCAACCGAATGCGCTCAGCGGGGTACCGGCCAATCCTGTCCTGGCCGTGGGCAACCCTGGTTCCGACCACTCGTGCACGACGCCGACGTTGCGGCCGCCCGGGGTCGGCCGACACAGGCTCATGCGGTCGGCGCCGCAGGCCTGACCGAGTTCGCCGAGGAACTCCGCCAGCCGGCCGTCGAGCTCCTGCGGCGCCATCGTGGCAAGCTCGCCCGCGATGCGGGCCACCGACCGCGCGGTCGCGCCGATGTCTGCCGATGGTACGGGGGGCGTCCCGGCGGCGGTGCTCACCGATGCCGCTCCGCGACGGAGGCAGGACGTTCGTGACGATCACGGTTGGCAGGTTGCGTCCCTGCGAGCCAGGCGGCTGTGTGGATTCTCATGGGTGCTGCGCGTTTCTCCCTTAGGAGAAATCTGCCATACATCCAGCACGTTTGTCATGCTCAGCGCCGGAGGCCTCCGTGTCGCGCCCGCCACTCAGCTGCGCGTGCGGCCAGATGCGCAAGCGCCTCCGACACCTGGTCGATCAGGATCAGGCAGACTTCTCCGGGCAGCAGATGGTCCAGCGCACGGTCGATGGCGACGAACTCGCCGCGGATCTCCTCGATGTCCGACACCCGGGCGGCATCGCGCATCCCCTGGCGCAGCAGGGCCATGACCTCGCCGTCCGCGCGCCCGCGCTGGGCGGCGTCCTGGTAGAGCAGCACACGGTCGAAGGCGGCACCGACGATGCGCCCCTGCGCGACGATGTCCTCGTCCCGCCGGTCCCCGGCGGCGCTGATGACGATGCTGCGGCGGGTCGCCGCCATGCCGTCCAGCCCCTGCACCAGGGCGGCCAGCGCGTCCGGATTGTGGCCGTAGTCGGCGAACACGGTACCACCGCCGATGTGAAATTCGTTGAAGCGCCCGGGTACGCTCGACGGAGTGGCGTCGAAGTCGGCGAGCGCCGTCTCGATGGCCGTCCAGGGCACGCCAGCCGCCCAGGCCGCCGCGGTCGCGGCGAGGACGTTCTGCACCTGGAAGCCCAGGATGCCGCCGCGGGTGACCGGGATGGCGCCGAGGGGCATGCGCCAGGAGACCGCTTGACCTGCCATGGCGCTCACCCGACCGTCGGCCGCGTGCACGCATCGCCCGCCGCGCGCGCGATGTTCCACCATGCCCGGGAGCATCGGATCCGCGGCGAACAGGATCACCTCCCCTGGACAGGTCCGTGCCATGGCCGCCACCAGCGGATCGGCGGCGTTCAGCACTGCGGCGCCGGTCGGTGCCACGTTCGCGACAATCACCTGTTTGACCGCGGCCAGATCCTCCAACCGGTCGATGTGGTCCAGTCCCAGATGGTCACCCGTGCCGATGTTGGTGACCACGGCGACACTGCAGCGATCGAATCCCAGACCCTCACGGAGGATGCCGCCGCGCGCTGTTTCGAGAACCGCGGCATCCGCATCCGGGTGAAGCAGCACACTGCGCGCACTGCGCGGACCGCTGCAGTCGCCGCTGTCGGTCTGCCGCCCGTCGACGAACACGCCGTCGGTGTTGGTCATGCCGACGCGCAGGCCGGACGCCGCGAACATGGCCGTCGTGAGGCGTACTGTCGTGGTCTTGCCATTGACTCCGGTGACCGCGACGACAGGGATCCTGCCGTCCTCTCTGGGGCCGAAGAGCGTGCCGAGGATTGCGTCGCCGATCTGACCTGCCCGGTTGGCGGCCGGAGGCAGGTGCATGCGCAGATCCAGGTCCGGATCGACCGCAACGACCGCGCCGCCCTGGCGCTCGAGCGGCTGGCACAGGGTCTGGCACACGAGGTCGATGCCGCAGACGTCGAGGCCGACCACGCGGGCGGCTTCGACGGCATGCGCCACCACCTGCGGATGCACGTCCTCCGTGAGATCGCCGGCCGCGCCGCCGGTGGCTGCGACCACTCGACCGCCGGCCACGAGAAGCCGGTGGAGGTCGCCGGGCACCAGGTCCGGAGTCGGCGTCTCGTCGCCCGGTGCCACGGCCGCATCGACCGCGGCCTCCGGCACGACCTGCCCGGCCCCGGCGGGGCGCGCTTCCCCCGGCACCGGGATGCCGGCGGCAGCGAGCAGCCGCCTGCACAGGGCCGCGTCCCGGGTGATGGCCGCGGCGATGGCGCTGGAGCGGTCGCTCGCGGTGCCCCGGATGCGCCGTTGCCGACTGCCCCAGCCGAGCTGGATCAGGTCGCCGGCCCCGATGGGAAGCGACGGAATGCCCCGCGCCGTCGCGGCCTCGACGATCGCCTTCGCGCCCGGCCCGGGGCGGCGCTCGGCGGCGAGCGACTTCAGGCGCCCGACGGCGCCCGCGAGGTCGAACGGCGCATCCTGCAGCACCGTCTGGTGGAGCGTGCAGGCCAGTTCGAAGGCGAGACGACCCACCGCCTCTTCGGTGTACTCGACCACCGAGCGATATACGGCCGGGTCGCTGGTCGGTGCCTCCCGGCAGAACCCGACGGGGCATCCGGCCGCCATCTGCAGTCGAAGGGTGGCCTGCGCCAGAAGCAGCGCCAGCGAGCCCGGGACATCCCCTGTCGCGGTGCACCCCTGTCCGGGCGTCGGAAGACGCGCATCCAGCCGGTGCGTGGTCGTGATGGTCCGCTCGGCCGGGTCCAGGCGCATGATGACTTCCAGCGCGGTGCGCCGGGTCCAGATGTTGGGGCCCCGGAGGGCGCGTATGCGGGTGATCTCCATCTTCAGGGCCTCCCGGCCTGTGACGTGGCGCAGTCGGATGCGGCGCAGCGCCGCGCATCCGCGGGACCGCGTGCCAGGGTGACAACGATGGCGCCGGGCGGGCATCCACCCTGGCGCGTGGCCCGGGGCCTGGCCCGTGAGGCAGGCTGCCGGGGGGCGGCGCGATGGCGGCCAGTATGCCAGCCGTAAACCTCCCGGCCCGCGGTTGCCCTGGCGGACGCTTCCACCTCGCCGAGACCGCGCATGCCTGGAGATTGCCTGCCCGGGGTCACGTGCCCGATCATGTTGCCTGATCGCGCGTCGCCGTCCGGGTATTGCAGGGCTGTGTGTGATCGCGCGGCCCTGCCAGGAGGGACCGGTCCACAGGATCGGGGCCCACGGTTCCAGGGTTTTCGTGTCGGCCCGGGCGTCGGGGCGGCCCCGGTGGGCCCGGCGTTCCCGTCATGCCAGGGTGTGCCGTGCCGGCGGGCCCGTCGCGGAGCCGCCGGGCGCTGCCTGCCGCGACGGCCGTTGCCCGTGTCAGCCGTCGAGTATCCTGCGAGGACCATGTTCCGGATGTCATCTGAAAGCGGGGCCCTGCCAGCCCTTGTCCCGTCGACCCGCGAATCAGGCGTCATGACCCTTTCGCGGTGCGCCGGTCGGGCCACGCCAGGTCCGTGCGACCGTCCGGATGGCCGGATGCGGGGCCCGTCGTCGTGAGTGCTCCCGGTTCCGCGCAACGCCCCGACCCCACGCCTTCCGTGTTGCCGCCCCTGGCGGTGGCGCGGCTCGCGCCCGGGGAACGCATCCTCGCGGTGCTCGAGACCGATCTCGACGCGCGCCTGCGCTATGCAGACGGACTTCTGGTGCTCACCGACCGACGACTCATGGCGGGCGGCGGCCGCGACCCCGCATGGCAGGACTGGCCCCTGACTCCGGACGGGGCGCTGCGGCTCTTCGAGCGTGCCGGTGTCGCGAGCCTGGAATTGTCCGAGGGTGGCGAGCGCGTGGCCGCCTGGCGTTTCACGCGCCGTCTGGTCGCGGCGGCCGCGGCCCTCGTCGAGCGTTTCGAGGCGGGGGGCGCCGGGCGTGTCGTCCCGGCGCCAGAGACCGTGGCGGCACCTGTGGCCACGGCCGAGGCCGCGCAGCCGGCGGCCCGCAGCCTCCTGCGGCTGTGGCGTTTCGCCCGGCCCTACCGGGGCCGTCTGGTGCTCGGCTTCGTTCTCACTCTTCTCTCGACCGCGGCGACGCTGGTGCCGCCCTACCTGACCATGCCGCTGATGGACCGGGTCCTGATCCCCTTCGGCACCGGGGTGCCGATCGATCAGGCACTGGTGACGCGCCTGCTCGGTGCCTTGTTCACGGCGGCGCTGCTGGCGTGGGCCCTCGGCTGGGCGCGCACCTACGTGCTCGCCCTGGTGAGCGAGCGCATCGGCGCCGACCTGCGCACCGCCACCTACGAGCACCTGCTCGGACAGTCCCTGGAGTACTTCGGCGCGCGCCGCACCGGCGACCTCATGGCGCGCATCGGGGCCGAGACCGACCAGATCTGCCTGTTCCTGTCGCTGCACCTGCTCGATTTCGCCACCGACATCCTCATGATCGCGATGACGGCTGTGATCCTGGTGTCGATCGACCCCTCGCTGGCCCTGGTCACGCTGTTGCCGCTGCCCTTCATCGTCTGGTTGATCCACCTGGTGCGCGACCGCCTGCGCCTCGGTTTCGAGAAGGTGGGGCGCATCTGGGGCGAGGTGAACAACGTGCTGGCCGACACCATCCCCGGCATCCGGGTGGTGAAGGCCTTCGCCCAGGAACGTCGCGAGGTGGGCCGGTTCCGGGAGG
This sequence comes from Burkholderiales bacterium, assembly GCA_040373665.1. Lineage (GTDB taxonomy): Bacteria > Pseudomonadota > Gammaproteobacteria > Burkholderiales. The sequence continues at coordinate 37,364 of JBEICA010000001.1, forward strand.
CCAACCGCAGGAATCTCGCGGTGAACGACCGTGTGAACCTGTTGTGGGCCCTGTTCTCGCCGTCGGTGACGCTGCTGACCGAGACCGGACTGCTGGTGGTCTGGGCCTTCGGCATCTGGGAGGTGTCGCGCGGGGAGATCAGCGTCGGCGTGCTGACCGCCTTCATTGCCTACATCGGCCGGTTCTACACCCGACTCGACTCGATGAGCCGGATCGTGGCACACACCCAGAGGGCGGCGGCCGGTGCGAAGCGGATCTTCGAGATCCTGGATCACGCCTCCAGCGTCCCGGAGTGCGCGCAGCCGCGGGTGCTGGAGCACGTCGCCGGTCGGATCTCGCTGCGCGGCGTGAGCTTCTGTCACGGCAACCGCCAGGTGCTGCAGGGCCTCGATCTGGAGATCGAGCCGGGTACGATGATCGGCCTGGTGGGCCCGAGCGGCGCAGGCAAGAGCACGCTGCTGAATCTGATCTGCCGCTTCTACGACCCCGCCGGGGGCGCGGTGCTGGTCGACGGCTTCGATCTGAGGTCGGTGTCGCTGTCCTCGTACCGCCGGCACATCGGGCTGGTGCTGCAGGAGCCTTTTCTGTTCTTCGGGACCATCGCGGAGAACATCGCCTACGGCCGGCCGGAGGCGACACGCGAGGAGATCGTGGCCGCGGCGCGGGCGGCGCATGCCCATGAGTTCATCCTGCGGCTGCCGCACGGCTACGATTCCCTGGTCGGCGAGCGCGGCCAGGCCTTGTCCGGGGGCGAACGCCAGAGGATCTCCATCGCGCGGGCTCTGCTGATCGACCCGCGCATCCTGATCCTGGACGAGGCGACGTCCTCGGTCGACACCGAGACCGAGACCGAGATCCAGCGCGCGCTCGAGAATCTGGTTCGGGGACGCACCACGATTGCCGTGGCCCACCGCCTCAGCACCCTGCGCCGGGCGGACCGCCTGGTGGTGCTGGACGCCGGGCGCATCGTGGAGACGGGGACACATGAGGTGTTGATGGCGCGGCAGGGACACTACTGGCGACTGGTCCAGGCACAGGCCCGGAACCGGGAGGATGCGCCGGCGGAGCCGTTCTGGTCCGACGACGCCCTGACCTCGGCGCGCGGCGAGGACCAGACATGAGCGGCGGAGACTGGCGCCTGACACGATCGCCCTCGGGCCGCCTGCGGCTCGAGACCGCGGCCGGCGAGGTGCACGACGGGGTGGTGGCCGTTCGGGCGTTTCCGGTGAGCGCGCCGGGGGAGGCGGTGGCACTGGTCGACACGGCCGGGCGTGAACTGGTCTGGATCGGGACGCTCTCCACGCTGCCGCATGCCGGTCGACGAATGGTCGAGGAGGCGCTGGCCGAGCGCGAGTTCCTGCCCGAGATCCAGAGGCTTGCCGCGATTTCCAGGACGGCCACGCCGAGCGTGTGGTCGGTGGAGACCGACCGCGGCGCCACGCGCTTCGTCCTGCGCGGTGAAGAGGACGTCCGGCGACTGGGCGGCGGACGCCTGCTCGTGACGGACGAGAGCGGCATCCACTATCTGATCCGGGACGAAGCGGCCCTGGACCGGCACAGCCGCAGGCTGCTCGAGCATTTTCTCTGAGGTCCGGAAGACAGGCCCGGCAACCTCCTCACCGGGGCGTCAGACGCCATCCACCCTGGCCGCGAGGCGGGCGAGACCGGCATCGACGTCGCCCAGCAGCACAACGCAGACGTCGCCGGCCGCCAGAGGCGCGAGCCCGGCGCAGAACCCGTCCGCCTCGACGGCCCCCAGATCCCCGATACGCGCCCTGCCGCCGTGCTCGACGTCGTCGCGCGCCAGGCCGCTGCGGCCGCGACGCCGCGCCCCGGCGTCACGGCACAGGAGGATGCGGTCGTAGCGGTCGGCGGCAACGCGGCCGAGCGTGCGCACATCGTGTTCGCGTCGATCTGCGGGGATACCGATGACCAGGGTCCTGCGCCCCGGCAGGGCCATGGCATCCAGGGTGTCGGTCAGCGCCAGCAGGGCGTCGGCGTTGTGTCCGCGGTCCGCCAGTACCGTCGCTCCGCGATGGCGGAACAGGTTGAGCCGGCCCGGCAGCGTCGTGGTGTCCGCCACCGCGGCCGTGAGCGTCACCTCGACGAGGGGCCAGGCGATGCCCAGGGCCCAGGCCGCGCCGACTGCGGCGAGCACGTTGTCGACCATGAACCCGGCGGCGCCACCCAGCGTGAGCGGGATGCGGGACAGCGGGAGGCGCCAGTGCTCGCGCGGGCCGTGACAGGCCACCACATGTCCTGCCTCGACCGTCACCAGCCGCTGGCCCCGCGCCCGTTGCTCCGTCATGACCGCAACGGTGCCGTCACGCGCGAAGTGGATCACGCTGCCGGGGCAGGCCGCACGCATGGCGGCGACGTTCGGATCCGCCGCGTTCAGCACGGCGACGCCGTCGGGTCCCATGTTCTGCACGATGACCCGCTTGAGCACGGCAAGCTCCTCGACCGTCTCGAGGTGGTCCAGGCCCAGGTGGTCGCCGCTGCCGACGTTGGTCACGATGGCCACGCCGCAGCGGTCGAAGCCCAGTCCCTCGCCCAGGATTCCGCCACGCGACACCTCCAGCACCGCGGCGTCCACCTCGGGGTGGGACAGCAGGTCACGGGCGTGTGGCGCGTCGCTGCAGTCGCCCCGGGCGAGCCAGCGCGACCCGACACGGAGCCCGTCGCTCCCGGCCATACCCACGCGTTGTCCGGTCGCAGCGAGCATGGCCGCCACCAGATGGGCCGAGATGGTCTTGCCGTTGGTGCCGGTGATGGCGACCACCGGGATGCGCCCATCGTCGCCCGCCCCGAACAGCAGATCGACAACGGCGCCGCCCACGTTGCGCGGATGCCCGTAGGAAGGTGCAAGGTGCATGCGCAGCCCGGGTGCGGCATTGACCTCGACCACGGCCCCGTTCTGCGCCTCCAGGGGCTCGCCCACCGAGGTGCACACCACGTCCACGCCGCAGATGTCGAGACCGACCGCGGTCGCGGCCTCGACCACGCGTCTGGCCAATTCGGGGTGGACGTCGTCGGTGACGTCGGTGGCCGTGCCGCCGGTGCTGAGGTTGGCATTGTTGCGCAGCACCACCCGGGCACCCCGTGGCGGCACGTCGTCCGGCCCGTACCCCTGGATGCGAAGCCGCGCCTCGGCGATCTCGTCAAGACGGATCCGGGTCAGCGGCGTGGCGTGGCCGTCGCCGCGCTTCGGATCCTGGTTGACGCGGTCGACCAGGGCGCGGATGGTGTGCTCGCCGTCGCCGATCACGTGCGGCGGCTCGCGCCGCGCGGCGGCGATCAGCCGGTTGCCCACGACCAGCAGCCGGTGGTCGTGACCCGGCACGAAGCGCTCGACGATGATCTCGTGCCCGAACTCCTGCGCAGCCCTGAAGGCGATTGCCAGATGCTCGGGGGTCGACACGTTCACGGTGACGCCCTTGCCCTGGTTGCCGTCGCGCGGCTTGACCGCGACCGGGCCGCCGAGGGCCTCCATCGCGCACCGGGCCTCCTCCAGGGTGGAAACGCAACGTCCGGCCGGGACCGGGATCCCGGCGGCGCCGAGCAGGCGCTTGGTGAGTTCCTTGTCCTGGGCGATGGATTCGGCAATGGCGCTGGTGGCGTCGATCTCGGCCGCCTGGATGCGTTTCTGGCGGCTGCCCCAGCCGAGTTGGACGAGGCTGCCGTCGGTCAGGCGGCGTACGGGCACACCACGATCGGCGGCGGCGCGGACGATGGCGCCGGTGCTGGGGCCGAGGCTGACGTCCTCGTCGAGGGCCCGGAGGCGGGCCAGCGCGGAGCGCAGGTCGAAGGCGGTGTCGTCGAGGGCGGCGCGGTACAGCGCCTGCGCGAGGTCCAGCGCCAGACGTCCCACCGCCTCCTCGGCATATTCGACCACCACCCGGTAGGTCCGGGGCTCGATGGTCGGGGTGCAGTGGCTGAAGGTGACTGCGCTGCCGGCCTCCGACTGCAGCCGCAGGGTGGCGAAGCGCAGTGCCTGGGCGGCGGGCAGCGGCGCCATGTGACCGATGGGGCGGATCGGTCCGATCTGAGGAAACCGTGAGCGCAGCCGCGCCTCGAAGCCCGGCATGCCATCCAGTGACTCCTCGGCCGGCTCGAGCGACACCACCAGTTCCAGCGCGGTGTGGCGTCCCCACAGGTTCGGGCCGCGCAGGGCGCGGATGCGATCGATGCGCATGATGCAGGGGGCCCTCAGGCAGCCGAGGCGAACCCGGTGGCCGCCGGATCGAAGCTGCCGATGCCGGCGCGGATCAGCTCCGGCGACAACCCGAGCGCCCAGGCAGCCCCGACGGCGGTGAGCAGCGGGATGGTGCCGGCGTCGAAGGTCGCCCGCGCAAGAGGGAACTCAGGCAGGGCGAGCACGGTATGCAGCCCCTGCGGCGTCGCCACCCGGACGGAGTGGCCGTCGAGAACGACGGCACATCCACCCGCGGCGACGTGGGCGGACACCACCGGGTTCTGCATGCCTTGCGCGCTGACATGGATGACTTTGCCCGGGCAGAGCTCCGCCATGCCCGCGACCACCTCGTCGTCCGCGTTCAGCACTGCCGTCCCCGTGGGCAGCACCACGTCCACCTGCGTGCGCAACACCTTGAACAACTGCTCCGCATCCTCGATGGGCTGCTCGGGGATCAGATCCGCGGGGTCCAGGCCTGTGACGATGCCGACCTGGCAGCCGTCGTAGGCGAGCCCCTCCATCGCCATGGTGCGAAGTCCGTTCTCCACGACGATGGCCTCGAGGCTGCGATTCATCAGCAACCGGCGCGCGGCGTCCCAGCGGGCGCAGTCCCCCTGTTCGATCAGGCGTTGCCCGAGGTAGAGACCGTCGGCGCAGGCCAGTCCGGTCGACGTGCCTCGCAACTGCAGCAGATGGGTCATCAGACGGGCCACGGTGGTCAGTCCGTGGCTCCCGGCGACACCCACCAGCGGGACACGGCCATCGTTCCCCGCCCCGAACAGATGCCCGACGATCGCCTCGCCCACCGGGCGGCCGGCGCCCTTGGCCGGCTGCAGGTGAACCTGCAGCCCGGGGCCGGCGTTGACCTCGACGATGGCGCCGCCCTGGTCCTGCAGCGGACGGGTGATGTCCTCGGCCACCACGTCGATCCCGGCGATGTCCAGCCCCACCACGCGCGCCGCGAGGACTGCCATGGCCGCCACCTCGGGGTGGACGCTGTCGGTGACGTCGAAGCCGACATTGCCGTTGCGCTGGATCAGCACCCGTGTGCCGGCGGGCGGCACGGACTCGGGGGTCAGACCCTGGTGCGCGAGTTCCAGCAGGGCGACCGAGTCGACCCGCACCGGATTCAACGGGTAGTCTTCGGTGCTGCCGCGGCGCGGATCGCTGTTCAACTGGCGTTCGATCAGCTCCAGCACCGTATGCTCGCCGTTGCCCGTCACCTGTGCGGCTTCGCCCTTGGCTGCGGCCACGAGACGCCCGCCGATCACCAGCAGCCGATGCTCGTCGCCAGGGATCATGCGTTCCACCAGCACGCCCGAGCCTTCGCACGCCGCGACGGCGTGAGCCGCCTCGATCTCGGATTGCCCGGTGAGGCCGAGCACCACGCCGCGCCCGTGGTTGCCGTCGAGGGGTTTGACCGCCACCGGCACGCCGACGTCGAGGGCCGCCTGCCACGCGTCGGCGGCGCTCGTCACCTCGCGCCCGTCGGGCACGGGCACACCGCAGCCGGAGAGCAGGCGCTTGGTGAGCTGCTTGTCGCGGGAGATGCCCTCGGCGATGGCGCTGGTGCGCTCGGTCTCCGCAGTCCAGATCCGGTTCTGCGCCTTGCCGTAACCGAGTTGCACCAGATTCCCGGCATTGAGGCGGATATGCGGAATGCCGCGGGCCTGGGCTGCCGTGACGATCGCGCCAGTGCTCGGGCCGAGGCAGAACTCGTCACTCAGTTCGCGCAGGCGCGTCACGGCTGCACCCACGTCGCAGGGACGGTCGTCCATCGCGGCGAGCACGAGATCGCGTGCGAGAAAGATCGCCTCCCGCGTCACGTCCTCCTGCCAGCAGGTGACGATGACCTTGTACACGCCGCGCTCGGCCGTGCCGCGGGCGCGTCCGAAGCCGCCCGCCATGCCTGCCAGGGCCTGCAGCTCCAGCGACACGTGCTCGAGCACGTGACCGGCCCAGGTGCCTTCTTCCAGACGCCGCAGGAAACCGCCACGCTCCTCGTAGCTGCAGCGGTGTTCCACCAGCGTCGGCATCCAGGCGGTCAGCCGCCCGGGAAACCCCGGGATGCGGTCCGAGGGGAAATCCTCGAGATCCCCGATGTCGATCAGGGCTTCCAGCACGGGGTTGCAGGTCCACATGTTGGGACCGCGCAAGACCGTGATCTTGCGGATGTCGATGTGTCTTGGTGTCATTGTCGATCGCCACCGCCTGGCGCACTGGAAGCTCGCGACGGTTGCGATCACGGCAAGATTGCTGTCCGGAGACAGTGACCTTGGGGGAGCATACCGACGGACCGGCGATTATGCTGTCGTCGACCTGACACCAACCTTTCAGACGGGGCGCGGCGGGCGTCCCGGCTCCCCGGGTCAGATGGGCGCTGCAGGCCGGATGGGCGCCCGGGAGGCGCCCATCCGGCAGGTCACGTCAGAGGCTGGAGAAGTTCCCGCCCTCGGCCACCAGCTTCTCGAGCAGGGCGGCCGGCTTCCAGAAGGCGCCGTGGGTGGCGTGGAAACCGCGGATGGACTCCAGCACCCGCGGCAGGCCGACGGTGTCGGCATGGAACATGGGGCCGCCGCGGTAGCGCGGGTAGCCGTAGCCGTAGAGGTAGACGATGTCGATGTCGCTGGCGCGCTGGGCGATGCCCTCCTCGAGGATCTGCGCGCCGACATTGACCAGCTGATACATGCAGCGCTCGATGATCTCCTGGTCGCTGATGACGCGGCGCTCGATGCCGGCGTCCCGGGATGCCTGCACGATGAGGGCCTCGATCTCCGGGTCGGGCACGGGGGTGCGCCCGTTCTCGTAGCGGTAGTAGCCGGCACCGGTCTTCTGGCCGAAGCGGCCGCGTTCGCAGATCAGGTCCCCGATGCGGGAATAGCGCTCGGCCGGATCGCGGGTGGCCGCCTGACGCTTGCGGATGGCCCAGCCGATGTCCAGGCCGGCGAGGTCGCTCACCCGGAACGGCCCCATGGCCCAGCCGAACGCCTCGAGCGCGCGGTCGACCTGCTGCGGCAGCGCGCCTTCCTCGAGCAGAAAACCGGCCTCGCGGAAGTAGGCGTGCACCATGCGGTTTCCGACGAACCCGTCACACACACCCACCAGAACCCCGACCTTGCGGATGGTGCGGGCGAGCTTCATGCTGGTCGCGATCACGTCGTGGGCGGTGCGGGCGCCGCGCACGATCTCGAGCAGGCGCATGACATTGGCCGGGCTGAAAAAGTGCAGGCCGATGACATCCTGGGGGCGCGACGTCACCGCCGCGATCTGGTCGATGTCCAGGGTCGAGGTGTTGGTGGCGAGGATGGCCCCGGGGCGGGCCACGGCGTCCAGCTTGCGGAACACGTCCTTCTTGACCTCCATCTCCTCGAACACCGCCTCGACGATGATGTCGGCGTCCTTCAGGGCGTCGTACTCGAGGACCCCGCTGATCAGGCCCATGCGCCTGTCCATTGCTTCCTGGGACAGGCGTCCCTTGGCAACGGTGGCGGCGTAGTTGCGGCGGATCACCTCCAGGCCGTTGTCGAGGCGCTCCCGGGAGGCCTCCAGCAGCTTCACCGGGATTCCGGCATTCGCGAAGTTCATGGCGATGCCGCCACCCATGGTGCCGGCGCCGAGGACGGCGGCGGTGCGGATTTCGCGCACTGGCGTGTCCTCGGGAACGTCCTTGATCTTGTTGGCTGCGCGCTCCGCGAAGAAGGCGTGGCGCAGGGCGCGGGATTCGGTGGTCGCCACCAGACGCTCGAAGCCTTCGCGCTCGAAGCGGATGCCCTCGGCGAAGGGCAGGCGCACGGCGGCCTCGACGCACTCCATGCACACGAGCGGCGCCGGATAGCCGCGGTAGTCCTTCGCGATGCGGGTGCGCGCGGCTGCGAAGAAACCATCGGGGTCGCCCTCGACCGCGGCGGTCAGTGCGCTGGCGCGGCGGATCGGCCGGCCCTCGCGCACCACGCGGTTGGCGAACTGGATGGCGGCGCTGCGCAGATCGCCGGTGACGATCTCGTCCACGATGCCCAGCTCCTTCGCCCGCTCCGTGCTCACCGGATCACCGCTGACGATCATGTCCAGGGCGGTGGCGGCACCGATCAGGCGGGGCAGGCGCTGGGTGCCACCGGCACCCGGCAGCAGTCCGAGCTTGACCTCCGGCAGGCCGATCTGGGCGCCGGTGATGGCGCAGCGGTAGTGCGCGCCGAGCGCCAGCTCCAGGCCGCCGCCCATGGTGGGCCCGGCGATGGCGGCCACCATGGGCTTGGTGACGGTGTCCATGTAGGCGAGCACGTCGCGCAGGTTGGCCAGGCCCGGCGGGGGCGTCTTGCCGAACTCCGTGATGTCGGCGCCGCCGGAGAAGTTCTTTCCGCCGCCGATCAGCAGGAACACGCGCACGGCGGGGTCGTGATCGCCCTGCTTCAGCGCGTCGAGTATCCCCTGGAGCAGTCCCTTGCTCACCGACAGCGCATTGACCGGAGGATTGTTGAGGGTGATGACCCCGACGTGTCCCTGCACCTGATACTCGACGATGTTCGACATGGCGTCCTCCGGTGTGATCGTCTGGCGCCGCGCACGTTTGGCGACGCCGAAAGGCCGAGACTTTAACTCATCGGCCTGGCCTCTCGCGCCGCGTGGACGGGATCGGGCCGGGCCCTCAGATCCCCAGGTGCCGATGCCAGATGCCGTGGTCGGCGTCCAGGGTCCCGGAGTCTCCCTGCCAGACGACGCGACCGCGCTCGATGATGGTGTGGTGATGCGCCAGCGCGATCAGCCGGGCGACGTACTTGTCGATCACGAGGATGGTCTGGCCCTCGGCGGCCAGCGTGTGCAGGCAGCGCCATATCTCCTCGCGCACCAGGGGGGCCAGTCCCTCGGTGGCCTCGTCGAGGATGAGCAGGTGCGGATTGGTCATCAGGGCGCGCCCGATGGCGAGCATCTGCTGCTCGCCCCCGGAGAGCTGGTTGCCGAGGTTGCCCCGGCGTTCGCGCAGGCGAGGGAACAGCGCATACACCCGGTCGAGCCGCCATGGGTGGGGGCTGGCGCGGCGGTTGTCGGCGAAGGCACGCAGGTTCTCCTCCACGGTGAGGTTGGGGAACACCTGACGTCCTTCCGGCACCAGGGCGATGCCCAGGCGGGCGATGCGCTCCGTCGGCTGCGCGTCGATGCGTTCCGCGCGGAAGCGGATGCTGCCCGCGGAGATCGGGACCAGGCCCAGGATCGCGCGCACCGTGGTGGTCTTGCCCATGCCGTTGCGGCCGAGCAGGGTCGCCACCTCGCCCTGGCGGATGCTCAGATCGAGCCCGAACAACACCTCGGTGCCCGCGTAGCCGGCGTGCAGCCCGGCGATCTCGAGCAGCGGTTCCGCTTCAGTCATGTGTCGCGCCCGGGGATGGCGTGGCCGCCGGCAGGACGTCGTCGCCAAGATAGGCCTGCTTCACCAGAGGGTCCTCGCGGATTGCCGCCGGCGCGCCCGTGGCCACGATGCGGCCCGAGACCAGCACGGAGATGCGGTCGGCGAGGCGGAACACCGCGTCCATGTCGTGCTCGACCAGCAACAGCGTGCCGTGTCCGCGCAGCGAGGCGATGAGGTCCACCATGCGCGCCGACTCCTCGGGGCCGAGGCCGGCGAGCGGCTCGTCGAGCAGCAGCACACGCGGCCGGGTGGCGAGCGCGAGACCGATCTCGAGGCGACGCCGTTCGCCGTGCGCCAGAGCATTCGCGTCGGCCTCCAGGCGGTGCGCCAGATCGACGCGGCCGGCGAGGTGGCGTGCCTCCTCGCGCGAGCGCGGGTCGTCGTGCGCCGCCCGCCAGAAACGGAAGCTCGACCCGAGCTGGGCACTGGCGGCCAGGGCGAGGTTGTCGATGACGCTGAAGCGCCTGAAAAGCTGGGTGATCTGGTAGGAGCGCGCCAGACCGGCATTCACGCGCTCGTGCATGGACAGGCGGGTGACGTCACGGCCCAGCAGCGTCACGGATCCCGCGTCGGGCGCGAGCGCGCCGGAGATCTGGTGAATCAGCGTGGTCTTGCCGGCCCCGTTGGGTCCGATCAACGCATGGATCTCGCCTTCCGTGACCTCGAGCGAGACCGCGTCAGTGGCTGTCAGGCCGCCGAAGCGTTTGACCAGGCCCGACAGCCGCAAGGCCTCAGCCACGCCGCCATCTCCTGCCCAGCGTGACGAGGCCATCCGGCGCGAACAGCACCACCGCCACCAGCACGGCCCCGACGAAAAACTGCCAGTGCAGCGTGTAGCCCGACACCACCTCCTCCAGTCCCAGCAGGACGACGGCGCCCAGGGCGGGGCCGAGGAAGCGCCCCACGCCGCCGAGGATGACCATGATCAGCAGCATGCCCGACTGGTGCCAGGCGAGCATGCCCGGGCTCGCCATGTCGTTCTGGTTCGCCGCCAGGGCGCCGGCCAATCCGGCCATCGCCCCTGCGATGACGAAGGCTGCCAGCTTGATGCGCATCACCGGAAAGCCGCTCGCCTCCATGCGCGTCTCGTTTTCGCGCACCCCCTGCAGGGCCTGCCCGAAGCGCGAATTCACCACCCGCCACAGCAGGCCGATGGCGGCCACCACCACGACCAGGGTGACGTAGTAGAAGACGGTGTCGGACTTCAGGTCGAGGCCGGGCCAGACGGCGGACCGCGCGCCCAGCGCCAGCCCGTCCTCGCCACCGTACTCCTTCAGGGACACGAAGACGTAGAACATCATCTGGGCGAACGCCAGAGTGATCATGATGAAGTACACACCGCGGGTGCGCAGGCTGATCACCCCGATCAGTGCGGCGGCGGCCGCTGCGATCGCCATGGCCAGCGGCCAGCACAGCCAGGCCGACTGGAGTCCGTGAGTGGCTGCGATGCCGACGACGTAGGCGCCGGTACCGTAATAGGCTGCGTGCCCGAAGCTGACCATGCCGCCGAAGCCCACCAGCAGGTTCAGGCTGATGGCCGCCAGGGCGTAGATCATGATGCGGCTGGCCAGCACCAGGTAGAAGGGCTCGTCGAGCCAGATCAGCAGCGCCGGCAACAGCGCCGCGCCGGCAAGCACCGGCAGCAGCACGCCGGCGCGGACGGGATGGTGAAGCGCGGTCGCCATGGTCGCTTCAGCCGCGGGCGGGGAACAGGCCCTGGGGGCGGAAGAACAGCACGCCGGCCATGAGCACGTAGATCAGGATCGAGGCCAGCGCCGGGCCGAGGTTGGAGGCCACCGAAGGCGGCAGCACCGCCCGCAGGGACATCGGCAGCAGCGTGCGCCCCATGGTGTCCACCATGCCGACCAGCAGGGCGCCGACGAAGGCGCCGCGTACCGAGCCGATGCCGCCGATGACGATGACCACGAAGGCGAGGATCAGCACGCTCTCGCCCATGCCGACCTGGACCGCCAGCAGCGGGCCGAGCAGGGCGCCCGCCAGGGCGCACAGCGCTGCGCCGATGGCGAAGACGAGGGTGAACACGAGACGCACGCGTACGCCCATGATCCGGGCCATCTCGCGGTTGGAGGCCCCCGCGCGCACCAGCATCCCCAGCCGCGTGTGCGCCACCAGGAAGTAGAGCAGCACCGCCACCGCCAGGCCGACGCCGATGATCATCAGCCGGTAGGCCGGATAGAAAAGGTCGGGTCCGAGCTCGACCGGCCCGGACAGCGCCTGTGGCGGATTCAGGCTCAGCGCCTCCGGACCCCAGATCATGCGCACCGCCTCGTTGGCCATCAGGATCAGGCCGAAGGTTGCCAGGACCTGATGCAGGTGGTCGCGCCGGTAGAGGTGCCGCAGCAGCGAACCCTCGAGCAGGGCGCCGAGCACGGCGGTGCCGGCCATGGCGGCGAGCACGGCGAGCACGAAGGAACCCGATGCCGCGGCGACGCTGGCGGCCAGATAGGCGCCGACCATGTACAGCGAGCCGTGCGCCAGGTTGATCATGTCCATGATGCCGAACACCAGGGTCAGCCCGGCGGCCAGCAGGAACAGCATCAGGCCGAACTGCAGGCCATTGAGAGCCTGCTCGGCGAGGAGGATGGCATCCATCGATCGGGAACCGTGCGCGTGCGGCGCGACGCAACCGTCGCGCCTTCGACCCTCACCAGGGCTTCATGCGGCAGGCGGGGGCGTAGAAGTCCGCGTGGTTGGTGAGCACGGTCGAGACCAGCTTGTTGGTGACGCGACCGCCCGGATCGCGCCAGATCTGCCGCAGGTAGTAGCTCTGCACCGGGAAGTGGTTCACGTTGAACCGGAAATCGCCGCGCACCGACTTGAAGGGGGGCGGCGGCCAGCGCCTTGCCGAAAGCGGCCTTGTCCTCCACCCGGCCCTTGACGTCGCGCACCGCGGCGTCGAGCAGGCGGGCGGTGTCGTATCCCTGGGCCGCGTAGACCGTGGGGGTGCGGCCGTACTCCTTCTGGAAATCGGCGACGAAGCGGCGGTTCTCCGCGTTGCCCAGATCGTGCGCCCAGTGCGAGGTATTGAACATGCCGAGCATCGGGTCGCCCACGGCCTTGATGACGTCCTCGTCGGCCGAGAAGCCGGGGGTGATCAGCGTCATCTGGCGGTTCAAGCCTGCCGCCACCCACTGCTTGATGAAATTGATGCCCATCCCGCCCGGCTGGAAGATGTAGACCGCCTCGGGCTTGGCGGCCCGCACCTGGGCCAGTTCCGCCGCGAAATCCAGCTGCCCGAGCTTGGTGTAGATCTCGTCCACGACCTGGCCCTTGTAGAGCCGCTTGAAGCCGGTCAGGGCGTCCTTTCCGGCAGGGTAGTTCGGCGCCAGCAGCACCACGCTCTTGAGGCCCTTGGTGGTCGCGTAGTGGCCGGCGGCCTCGTGGTAGCCGTCGTTCTGCCAGGACACGGCGTAGAAATACGGGTTGCAGCCCTCGCCGGAGTAGGCGCCCGGGCCGGCGTTGGCGCTCACCAGGAAGGTCTGGTTGTCCAGGATGGCTGGCGCGACGGCCAGCATCACGTTGGAGAACACGATGCCGGTGACCACGTCGACGCGGTCCTTCTTGAGCAGTCGCGAGACCAGCTGCTTGCCGGTGTCCGGGTTCATCTGGTCGTCGACCACGATCATCTCCGCCGGAACTCCGCCGAGCTTGCCGCCGTTGGCCTTGAGTGCCAGCGCAAAGGCGTCGCGGATGTCGATCCCCAGGGCCGCGGACGGGCCCGAGAGGGTGCTCATGAAACCGATGCGGATCTGGTCGGCGGCCGATGCGGCCGAGGCGAGCCCGGCCAGCACGAGCGCGGCAATGGTCTTCTTCATACGTGTCCTCGGAGTGGAAGCCGGACCGCCGTGTGGCGGCTGCCGGTCGCCCCGGCGGCAGTCACCCCGGCGGCCGGGTCGGATGTTAACCCGGATGTTTCGTCAGGCCGCGGGATGATGGCGGGCAAGTGGGGGCGACCGTCGATGGGGTGTGGCCGACCGGATGCGGCTCATTTCTGCTGTGCTGCCGCACAAATTTTCACAAATGCAAAGGTGGCTCCTCTCACGATATCGATGCTGCAAGGCACCATGGCGCGGCCTGGGATGGCCGGCCGGAAGCATCCCCCGGCCGCGACGCGTTTGTCGCGCTCGACACGGGTCGATGCGGGGTTTATTGTCAGGCGCCGTCGGGCTCCGGGTGATGCGGCGCAGGCCTCCGCCACAAGGGGGTGGCACGTGGCGCGCGGGCCGGGCGGGATAAATACATGTCACGACCTCTGGGAGGACTTGAAATGGATGTGAAGATCAACAAGAAGGGCACCAGCTTCAATGGTGATCCGCAGATGCCGCTCATGTGGTACCTGCGTGACGAACTCGGTCTCACGGGCACCAAGTTCGGTTGTGGTGTCGGCCTCTGCGGCGCGTGCACTGTGCACGTCAACGGCAAGGCGATCCGCTCCTGCGTCACGCCGATGAGCGAGGTCGCCGGTCAGGCGGTCACGACCATCGAGGGTCTGTCGCCGGACGGCAGCCACCCGGTGCAGAAGGCCTGGCGTGCGCACAACGTGCCCCAGTGCGGCTACTGCCAGTCCGGCCAGATCATGCAGGCGGCGGCGCTGCTCAACGCCAACGCCAAGCCCAGCGACGACCAGATCTCCGAGATGATGGCGGGGAACATCTGCCGTTGCGGCTGTTACCAGCGGATCCACGCCGCGGTCAAGTCTGCCGCCCAGGGAGCCTGACATGAAATTCGAACAATATTCCGATCACCCCGTTCTCGAGAACGTCAGCCGCCGCAACGCCCTCAAGGGCATCGTCTCAGGCAGTGGTCTGGTCCTCGCGGCTCAGTTCCTGCCGCTTGAAGCCATGGCCGATGGCAGCCAGGTCAACCAGTACGAAACCGGCGCGGGCGGCATGCCCGGCGGCGTCGTGTGGGATCCGCATGTCTTCGTGTCGATCGCCAAGGACGGCACCGTCACCATCGTGACCCACCGCTCCGAGATGGGCACGGGTTCGCGCACCAGCCTGCCCATGGTCGTGGCCGACGAGATGGAAGCCGACTGGGCCAAGGTCAAGATCGTCCAGGCCCCCGGCAACGAGGCCAAGTACGGCAACCAGGACACCGACGGTTCGCGCAGCATCCGCCATTTCATCCAGCCGATGCGCGCCTGCGGCGCTGCCGCCCGCCAGATGCTGGAGAAGGCCGCGGCCCTGGCCTGGAGCGTGCCCGATACCGAAGTGCGCGCCCAGAACCACAAGGTGGTGCACGTGCCGACCGGCAAGACCATCGGTTACGGCGAACTCGCAGAAGCGGCTGCCGCGCTGCCGACGCCCAAGGCCCGCACCCTGACGCTGAAGGACCCCTCGCAGTTCCGCTACATCGGCAAGGGCAATGTCCAGATCACCGATCTGATGGACATCACCACCGGCAAGGCGACCTACGCCCAGGACGTGCGTGTCCCCGACATGCTCTATGCCGTGATCGAGCGTCCGCCCGTGGTGCTCGGCAAGGCCGTCAAGTGGGACGAGGCCGCGGCCATGGCCGTGCCTGGCGTCAAGAAGGTGGTGTTCCTGGCCCCGACGCCGATGCCCGCCGTCTTCGCCCCCCTGGGTGGTGTGGCGGTCATCGCCAACAGCACCTACGCCGCGCTCAAGGGCCGTGCCGCCCTGAACGTGCAGTGGGAGGACGGCCCGAACGCCGACTACGACTCCGACAAGTACAAGGAGATGATGGCCGCCTCGGCGCGCAAGCCCGGCAAGGTCGAGCGCAACGAGGGTGACGTCGACGGCGCCCTGGCCGGTGCCGCCAAGGTCGTCGAGCGCGAGTACTACATCCCGCACGGTCACCACGCGACGATGGAGCCGCCTGCGGCCGTCTGCCGCATCCAGGGTGGCAAGGCCGAGGTCTGGGCCTGCGTGCAGAGCCCTGGCGGCACGCGCGGCAGCGTGGCCGGCGCCCTCGGCATGAAGGAGGACGACGTCACCGTCAACGTCACGCTTCTGGGCGGTGGTTTCGGCCGCAAGTCCAAGTGTGACTTCGCCATCGAGGCGGCCCTGCTGTCCCGCACCATGGGTGGCCAGGCGGTCAAGGTGGTGTGGACCCGCGAGGACGACATCCAGCACGGCTTCTACCACTCCGTGTCCTACCAGCACGTCACGGCCGGTCTGGACAAGAGCGGCAAGGTGATCGCCTGGCGTCATCGCAGCGTCTCCCCCTCGCTCATGTCCAACTTCATGCCCGATCCGAAGCGCGAGAGCGCCCTGGAGCTGGGCCTGGGCCTGATCGACACGCCGTTCAACGTCCCGAACCTGCGCCTGGAGACGGGCGAGGCCGTGGCGAAGACCCGGATCGGCTGGTTCCGCTCGGTGAACAACATTCCCCACGCCTTCGCCATGCAGTCCATGGTGGCGGAACTCGCGGCGGAACTGGGCAAGGATCCGAAGGACTTCCTGCTCGAGATGATCGGGCCGGCCCGCATCGTCGACGCCCGCAAGGCCACCACGCAGGAACTGTGGAACTACGGCGACCCCTGGGACACCTACCCGATCGACACCGGTCGCCTGCGTGCCGTGGTCGAGCGTGCAGCCAAGGAAGCCGGCTGGGGCAAGAAGCTCCCTCCCGGCCAGGGCCTGGGCATCGCCTGCCAGCGCAGCTTCCTGTCCTACGTCGCCACGGTGGTGCACGTGGCGGTGGACAAGGACGGCACGGTGACCGTGCCGCGCGTCGACACGGCCTTCGACTGCGGTTTCTGCGTGAATCCGGAGCGTGTCCGTTCCCAGGTGGAAGGTGCGTCGGTGATGGGCCTGTCCATTGCCAAGCTCACCAACATCACCTTCAAGAACGGCCGGGTGCAGCAGAACAACTTCGGTGACTACCGGGTGCTGCGCATCGGTGAGGGTGCCATGAACGTGCACACGCACATCATGCCCCACACCATCGCGACGCCGTCCAGCGGTGTGGGCGAGCCGGGCGTTCCGCCCTTCGCGCCGGCGTTCATGAACGCCATCCACGCCGCGACCGGCAAGCGCATCCGCAACCTCCCGCTTGGCGACCAGCTGAGCGCCTGACCGGACGGGCCGGGGTGTGCCCCGGCCCGCTCGGACGAGTTTGAGATCGCTTTGCGCCCGCTCTTTCGAGAGCGGGCTTTTTTTTGCCCCGTCGGTGCGTGCCCGGGCAGCCTGGAACAGGCTGGTGCGGCCGATGCTGCGCTGCGCCAAACGGGCTATGATCCGGCGTCCCGCGCGAATGGGTCGGGCGGGCGCCGCCAGCCAGAAAGTCCGCCAAGATGAAGACCATCCGCAGCCTGCTCGTCGCCAATCGTTCCGAAATCGCCATCCGCGTCATGCGGGCTGCCGCCGAGATGGGCATACGCACCGTGGCGATCTTCTCCAACGAGGACCGCTTCGCCCTGCATCGCTTCAAGGCGGACGAGAGTTACCTGGTCGGGGCCGGACGCAAGCCCATTCAGGCCTATCTCGACATCGAGGACGTGCTGCGCATCGCCCAGGAAGCCGGGGTGGATGCCATTCACCCTGGTTACGGTTTCCTGTCCGAGAACCCGGACTTCGCCGAGGCCTGCGACAAGGCCGGCATCACCTTCATCGGTCCGCGGCCCGAGGTCATGCGCCTGCTCGGCAACAAGGTGGCGGCCCGGGCGCTGGCGGAGAAGATGGGGGTGCCGGTGGTGCCGGCCACAGGGGCGCTGCCGGCCGACTACGACGAGGCGCGGCGCATGGCGGCCGCCGTGGGCTATCCGTTGATGCTCAAGGCGAGCTGGGGCGGCGGCGGACGTGGCATGCGGGTGGTGGAGTCGGAGTCCGAACTGTTCCACAACCTCGAGGTGGCCCGGCGCGAAGCTCTTGCGGCCTTCGGCAACGACGAGGTCTATCTGGAAAGGCTGGTGCGGCGCGCCCGCCACGTCGAGGTGCAGGTCATGGGCGACAAGCACGGCAACCTCGTGCACCTGTTCGAGCGCGACTGCTCGGTGCAGCGCCGCAACCAGAAGGTGGTGGAGCGGGCGCCCGCGCCTTATCTGGATGACGCGCGGCGTGCGGAGTTGTGCGAGGCGGCCCTCACGCTGGCCCGCGGGGCAGGCTATACCCATGCCGGGACGGTCGAGTTCCTCATGGACGCCGACACCGGGCGCTTCTACTTCATCGAGGTCAACCCGCGCATCCAGGTGGAGCACACCGTCACCGAACAGATCACCGGCGTCGACATCGTCAAGGCGCAGATCCGCATCAGCGAGGGCGCCCGGATCGGTGATCCGGATGCCTACGTGCCGCGTCAGGAGGACCTGCGCATCAACGGTGCGGCCCTGCAGTGTCGCGTCACCACCGAGGACCCGGAGAACCAGTTCACCCCGGATTACGGGCGGATCTCGGTCTACCGCAGCGCCGCCGGCTTCGGCATCCGGCTCGATGCCGGCACCGCCTACAGCGGCGCGGTGATCACGCCCTACTACGACTCCCTCCTGGTGAAGGTCACCGCGTGGGGCCACAACAAGGAGGAGGCGATCGCGCGCATGGACCGCGCCCTGCGCGAATTCCGCATCCGTGGCGTGTCCAGCAACCTGCAGTTCCTGGAGAACGTCATCCGGCATCCGCAGTTCGTCAGTGGCCAATGCATCACCCGCTTCATCGACGAGACACCGGAGCTGTTCCGCTTCGGCCAGAGGCGCGACCGTGCCACCAAGCTGCTCGGCTTCATCGGCGACGTCGTGGTGAACGGCAATCCCGAAATGAAGCGCCGCCGGCGAGAGGAGGTGCCGCCTCCACCTGCCCAGCTGCCGCGGGCACGGATGGGGGTCGAAGTGCCGCCCGGTTCGCGCGACCGTCTCAAGGCACTGGGTGCCGAGGGCTTCGCGCAGTGGATGAAGTCCGAGCAGCGCGTGCTGCTCACCGACACCACGATGCGCGACGCGCACCAATCGCTGTTCGCCACGCGCATGCGCACCCACGACATGCTGCCCATCGCCCCGTGGTACGCGCGGCTGGCACCAGGGCTGTTGTCGCTGGAATGCTGGGGTGGGGCCACCTTCGACGTCGCGCTGCGCTTCCTCAAGGAGGATCCCTGGCAGCGTCTGGCCCTGCTGCGCCAGGCCATCCCGAACGTCTGCTTCCAGATGCTGCTGCGTTCCTCCAATGCGGTGGGCTACACCAACTACCCGGACAACGTGGTGCGCTACTTCGTGCAGCAGGCGGCGAAGCAGGGCATCGACATCTTCCGCGTGTTCGATTCGCTCAACTGGGTGGAGAACATGCGCGTCGCCATCGACGCCGTGCGCGAGACCGGCGCGGTATGCGAGGCGGCCATCTGCTACACCGGCGATCTCTTCGATGCCTCGCGTCCGAAGTACAACCTGCGGTACTACGTCGACATGGCCAAGGCGCTGGAGCGCGCCGGGGCCCACGTGCTCGGCATCAAGGACATGGCGGGCGTCTGCCGCCCGCGTGCAGCGCGGGCGCTTGTCAAGGCCCTGAAGGAGGAAGTGGGGCTGCCGATCCACTTCCATACCCACGACACCAGCGGCATCGGAGCCGCCAGCGTCCTCGCCGCCGTCGAGGCCGGGGTCGATGCCGTCGATGGCGCCCTGGACGCGATGAGCGGCCTCACCTCCCAGCCCAACCTGGGCTCCGTGGTGGCCGCGCTCGAGGGCACGGAGCGCGCGCCTGATGTCGATCTCGAGGCACTGAAGTCGCTGTCGACCTACTGGGAGGGCGTGCGCCGTCATTACGCGCCGTTCGAGGCCGACATGCGGGCCGGCACCTCGGACGTCTATCTGCACGAGATGCCGGGCGGGCAGTACACGAACCTGCGCGAGCAGGCCAGGGCGATGGGGCTGGAGCACCGCTGGCCCGAGGTCTCACGCGCCTATGCCCAGGTGAACCGCATGTTCGGCGACATCGTCAAGGTCACCCCCACGTCCAAGGTGGTCGGAGATCTGGCGCTGTTCATGGTCGCCAACGACCTCTCCCCGGAGGACGTGCTCGACTCCTCGCGCGAGATCGCCTTCCCCGAGTCGGTGGTGTCCATGCTGCGCGGCGAACTCGGCTTCCCGGTCGATGGCTTCCCGGAGGACATCACCCGACGCGTGCTCAAGGGCGAGCAGCCCATCCAGGGGCGTGCGGCCGCCTACCTGCCGCCGGCCGACCTCGAGGCCGTCCGGGCGCAGGGGGAGCAGGCCGCCGGACGCAGGCTGAGCGACACCGACCTCGCGTCCTATCTCATGTATCCCAAGGTGTTCGTCGACTTCGCCCGTCATCTGCGCCAGTTCGACGACGTCTCCACCATCCCGACGCCGGTGTTCTTCAACGGCATGCGCGATGGCGACGAGGCCGCGGTGGACATCGACCGGGGCAAGACCCTGGTGATCCGGCTCCAGGGCCGGACCGACTTGGACGAGGAAGGGCAGGTCCGCCTGTTCTTCGAGCTGAACGGGCAGGCCCGCGTGGTGCGCGTGCCGAAGGCCGGGGTGGCCTCGTCGGTGAAGCAGCGGCTCAAGGCCGAGGATGGCAACGTCAACCACATCGGGGCGCCGATGCCGGGCAACGTGGTGCTGGTGCCGGTGAAGCCGGGCCAGGCGGTGAAGAAGGGCGACCCCCTGGTGTCCATCGAGGCGATGAAGATGGAGAGCGTCATTCGCGCCGAGCGTGACTGCCACGTCAAGGCGGTGCACGTGAAGGCAGGCGAGGCCGTGACGGCCAAGGACCTGCTGCTGGAACTGCAGTGACCGCACCCGGATCCTGACGTCTCGCGGGGATTGAGGGGCGGTTCGGGGCGGTCCCGGC
>JBEICA010000058.1:0-15815 GCA_040373665.1 Burkholderiales bacterium
ATCAGGGTGACGTAGTAGAAGACGTCCTCCTGATCCTGGCACATGCGGCGCAGACCATCCTGGATGATGACCGCCACCTCGTAGGAGAAGGTGGGGTCGTAGGAGATGCAGTTCGGGATGGTCGAGGACAGCAGATGGCTGTGCCCGTCCTCGTGCTGCAGGCCCTCGCCGTTCAGGGTGGTGCGTCCGGCCGTTCCCCCCAGCAGGAAGCCGCGCGCCCGCTGGTCGCCGGCAGCCCAGGCGAGGTCGCCGATGCGCTGGAAACCGAACATGGAGTAGTAGATGAAAAAGGGGATCATCTGCACGCCATGGGTCGAATAGGCCGTGGCGGCTGCAATCCAGGAGGACATCGCGCCGGGTTCGTTGATCCCCTCCTGCAGGATCTGCCCGGTCTTGTCCTCTTTGTAGAACATGAGCTGGTCGGCATCCTGGGGCGTGTAGAGCTGGCCCACCGACGACCAGATGCCGAGCTGCCGGAACATGCCTTCCATGCCGAAGGTGCGCGACTCGTCGGGCACGATGGGCACGACGCGCTTTCCGATCTGCTTGTCACGCACCAGGATGCCGAGCATGCGCACGAAGGCCATGGTGGTGGAGATCTCGCGCTCCTCGGTGCTCCTGAGCAGCGCCTCGAAGGCGGATAGCGGCGGTACCTCCAGAGGGTCTCCCTTCTGCCGCCGGGTCGGCAGGTAACCGCCAAGAGCCTCGCGCCGCTTGCGCATGTACTCCAGCTCCGGCGAACCCTCGGGCAAGGTCAGGAAGGGGATCTCGTCCAGCTTGTCGTCGGGAATGGGCAGACCGAAGCGGTCGCGGAACGCCTTCAGCGAAGTGGTGCCCATCTTCTTCTGCTGGTGGGTGATGTTCTGCGCCTCACCCGCCTCGCCCATGCCATAGCCCTTGATGGTCTTGGCCAGGATCACGGTCGGCTGACCCGTGTGCTTCATCGCGGCGGCGTAAGCGGCGTAGATCTTGTGGGGATCGTGGCCCCCGCGGTTGAGACGCCAGATGTCGTCGTCCGTCATGTTGGAGACCATCTCCAGCAGCTCCGGGTACTTGCCGAAGAAGTGCTTGCGCACGTAGGCGCCGTCCTTCGACTTGAACATCTGGTACTCGCCGTCCACGCACTCCTCCATGCGCTTCTGCAGCAGCCCCTTGGTGTCGCGGGCCAGCAGCGGATCCCAGTAGGAGCCCCAGATGACCTTGATCACGTTCCAGCCGGCGCCGCGGAAATCGGCCTCCAGCTCCTGGATGATCTTGCCGTTGCCCCGCACCGGGCCGTCCAGGCGCTGCAGGTTGCAGTTGACGACGAAGACCAGATTGTCGAGGCGCTCGCGCGCGGCCACGCCGATGGCCCCCATGGACTCCGGCTCGTCGCACTCCCCGTCACCCAGGAAGCACCACACCTTGCGCCCCGCGGTGTTGACCATGCCGCGATCCTGCAGGTACTTCATGAAGCGCGCCTGGTAGATCGCCATGATCGGTCCCAGGCCCATGGACACGGTGGGGAACTGCCAGAAATCCGGCATGAGCCAGGGGTGCGGATACGAGGACAGGCCCTCTCCCGAAACCTCCTGACGGAAGTTGTCCAACTGCTGTTCACTGAGCCGCCCGAGCATGAAGGCCCGCGCGTAGATCCCCGGGGCCGAGTGGCCCTGCACGAATACCAGGTCGCCGCCGTGCGCCTCCGAGGGTGCATGCCAGAAGTGGTTGTAACCCACGTCATAGAGCGTCGCGGCCGAGGCGAAGCTCGCGATGTGACCACCGACGTTGGTGTCCTGGTTGGCACGCAGCACCATGGCTGCGGCGTTCCAGCGGACGTAGGAGCGGATGCGGTGCTCGAGCTCGTGGTCGCCGGGCGAATGCTCCTCCCGGGCCGGCGGGATGGTGTTGATGTAGGCCGTGTTGGCGCTGTAGGGCAGGTAGGCACCCGCGCGTCTCGCCCTCTCGATCAGGCGTTCCAGAAGGTAGTGGGCCCGGTCCACGCCCTCCGTGCGGAGCACGCCGTCGAGGGCCTCGAGCCATTCATCGGTTTCCTGGGGATCGTAGTCGGGCAGCGCTGCCATGGGTCTTCACCTTTTGGGACTCGTGAGGAATGCGCGACACGCCGGTTCGTGGCCGCCGGCCGCGCGACCGCGATTATATTCCGCCGCCCTGCGCCGGACGTCGGTACAAACGCCTTCGCGACGCATGAAGAGGCTCAGGGGCGCGGAGGCGGCACCCGGCCCATGAGGTGGAACTGCTCATTGGGACGCATCTCCACCAGGTGCGCCATGCGATTGGACAGGGCGAAGAACGCCGTGATGGCGCCGATGTCCCAGATGTCCTCTTCCGCGAAGCCGTGCGCTCGCAGCGCCGCGCGGTCGGCCTCGGTCACCGACTCGGGTGCGCGTGCCAGCTTGACCGCGAAATCGAGCATCGCCACCTGACGCGGCGTGATGTCGGCCTTGCGATGGTCCACGGCCACCTGATCCGCCACCAGCGGGTTCTTCGCGTAGATGCGCAGGATCGCACCGTGCGCAACGACACAGTAGAGACAGTGGTTCACGCCACTGGTGGCCACGACGATCATCTCGCGCTCGGCCTTCGTGAGCGCGGAGTCGCGCAGCATCAGGGCATCGTGGTAGGCGAAGAACGCCCTGAACTCCTCAGGCCGATGCGCCAGCGCGAGGAACACGTTCGGGATGAAGCCCGCCTTTTCCTGGACCTTCAGCATGCTCTGACGGATGTCCTCGGGCAGGTCTTCCAGTGCCG
The DNA here is from genome assembly GCA_040373665.1 of Burkholderiales bacterium. Lineage (GTDB taxonomy): Bacteria > Pseudomonadota > Gammaproteobacteria > Burkholderiales. The sequence continues at coordinate 2,752 of JBEICA010000058.1, forward strand.
GGACGGGATAACGGCTGGCGTTGGTGCTCATGGTGGAGGGCGCTCGATGACTGGGACTGGCGATTATCCCGAAAAATCCGCGACGCTCCGCCCCCGGCCCTGCTCCTCGGCATCAATGGGCGCGCAAGCCGGGTCGGCAGCCGATCCCGTTGGGTTAGTATTGAGGCCTGCGGCGTGCCCGCACCCTGCCTGACTCATTCTGCGTCGTGAACCCCCAGAAAAACCGGCTGCTCGAGCTCATCGCTTTCGTGCAGCATACCGCCACTCATCGCCTGGCCGGCGGGCCGGGCCGGGAGGCCCTGGGACGATTCCGCCTCGACAACCAGCAGCTGATCAGTGCGGAGGGCGTGCGCATCGGTGTCGCGGAGCCCGAAGACGGCGCGTGGCTCAGGATCGCGCGGCCCGAGAATCCGGCGCTCCCGCCTCGCCCCGAAAGCCCGTGGCTGTCACCCTGGCTGGATATCGGCGACCCGGTTCTTTCCTCACCCCGCCTCGCGACCTCGGTCTCCGGGGAGTCGCTGATCGCCGCCGGCACCCATCTGGACGAAGATGCCGCCCCCGGAGCCGGCCAGGCCACGGCACGGGTGCGTCGGGACACCGTGGTCATGCTCGAGGGATACGCGTTTCGCGCCCAGGTGGAACGTGATCTGGCCTCTTATCTCAGCCACGAATGGGCCGGGTGGGCGGCGACCGAGACCAGTCGCAGGCGCTGGTCGCGCCTGTACATGCAGTTCCTCACCCTGCATCAGGAGCTGACCGGCCAGGGGTCGGATGGTCAGCTCGAACTGCTGTGGGGAGTCGGGCTACTGCCTCGCCCCGGGACGGGCGCCGGCGCGCCGGCGCCGCTGATCGTCCAGGCGGTCGATCTGGCTCTGGACCCGGCCACGGGAGCGGCTGTCATCAGCCCGCGCAGTTCCATGCCGCAACTCGAGAGCGAGCTCCTCGGCATCACCGACCGCGCCATGGCCGCCCGGGTGGAACGACAGGTGGCGGAAATGCTGGGCGTGGCCGACGAGCCCTTTTCCCCGTTCGAGCCACGGACCTGGAACAGGATGCTGGCAGTGGCCTGCGAGGCAGCCGGACTGTCCGAGCAGCCGGTCTTCGCCGAAGGCTGGATCCTCTTCACGAGATCGCGCCCGTCGACCCCTCTGGTGAGGGATCTCGAGCAGTTCGCGATGCGCCTGCGATCCACCGACGGGGCGCCGGAGTTGCCCGCCGCCGTCGCAGCCCTGGTGAGCGACCCCCCCGAGCAGACGCATGCGCCGGTCCTGCCCCGCTACCGAGGCATCAGCGCATCGCTGGCCAATGGTGAGTCCAGCCCACGGGACCTGCACTTCCCCCTGCCCTTCAACGAAGAGCAGATGCGGGTGGTGCAATTGCTGGAGACTGGGGCGGGTGTCGTCGTTCAGGGCCCGCCGGGAACGGGCAAGACTCACACCATCGCCAACATCATCTGCCACTGGCTGGCCAACGGGCGACGGGTGCTGGTGACCTCGATGAAGGAGCCGGCGCTCGCGGTTCTGAGGGACAAGCTGCCCGAGGAAATCCGCCCCCTGGCCCTGTCGCTGCTCACCGGTGAACCGGGGGGCCTGGGTGCGCTCGAGCAGGCGGTGGAGACGATTGCCGCCACGGTGCAACGGCTGGACCCGGTCGCCGAGTCGGCGGCGATCGAGCGGCTGGAGCAGACCGTCGACGCCCTGCACGGACGCCTGTCCCGCATCGACGCGATGATGGACGAACTGGCGCAACGACAGCTCGCGCCCATCCGCCTTGACGGCGAGGCCGTGGATCCGCTGGACGCGGCGCTGGCGGTGGCATCGGAGGACAGCTCGACAAGCTGGCTGCCGGATGTCCTTGCGACCGAACCCGAGTTCGCTCCGCTGTTCGACGAGTCCGACCTCGACCGGCTGTTCAAGGCCCGCGCGGCTCTCGGCGCCGACATCGTTCACGCCTGCGCCCGCCGCCCGGCCGTGACCCAGCTGCCGAACGTGGACAGCCTGCTGGATGCGCATCGCCGTCTGGTGCGTCTGGCGCAGCTATCCGCCGATGGCCGGACTTCCGATACCCCGATCCTGGCAGCCGGGGACGCGGACACCCAGGCCATCCTGAGACAGACCGGCAGCCTGACCGAGACGGTCCGGGCCCTGCGTGCCGAGCTGACGGGCGGGCCGGGCTGGATGGCGGCGGTCGCGGGCCGACTGACCGGGAGCGAAGGTGTCCGGGCGCTGGAACAGCTCGAAGCGGTCGGCGCCGAGCTGGCGCCCCTCACGCAATTGCATGGGTCGTTGCTGGCCCGGCCGGTCAACCTGCCGCCAGGCGCAGAGTTCGACAACGACCTCGGCCAGGCCGTGCGCAACCTCGCCGCCGGGCGACGCGCCTTCGGCCTCACCAGTCTGTTCCGCCCGGAGGCACGGGGACGGCTGGCGGCGATCACGCTGGAGGATCACCTGCCCGCATCGCCCGCGGACTGGGCGCTGGTATCGGATGCACTGGCCCTGAGAGCGCAGTGGCGCACGCTCATGCCGCGCTGGAACGCCGCTGCGGCGACCCTGAGCCTCCCTGCTGCCTCTGCCGATTCCGTGGCCGGGATCTCCGAGGCCCTGCAGAGCCTGTCGGTACTGCGTCGCGTCAGCGCGCTGCGTCAGGCGGAGGCCACCCTGGCCGACCAGGCGCAGCGGCTGTTCCCGGGCTGGAGTCTGGCGAGGCGGCTGCGTGACGAGCCCGCCGCCATACGCGGCCTGGAACGCGCGGTCGATCACTATCTCAATGCCCAGCAACTCGCCGACGTCTGGCAGGTCCGCAACCGGCTGCAGGAGCTGCTCGGCAATGCCGCAGGTGGCGTGTTCGAGCAATTGCGCAGCTTCTCGTACGGTGTGCTGGGGAACCCTGCGGTCGACGAGAAAGCCCTGGTGGACCGCTGGTTCGCTCTGTGCGCCGAGTTCTCGCGGCTGGAAACCCTCGCCCTCCCGCTCGACACCGTGACCGAAGTGACCACGACCATCGAGCGCTCCGGAGCACCGCGCCTTGCCGCCCACCTGCGCGAAGCCTCTCTCCTGGAGCGTGACGCCCTGATGCCGGCCGGCTGGCGCCAGGGGTGGCGCCTGCGACGCCTCCGGACGCACCTGGAGACCGTGGCGGCAGGACCACAGCTGCTCGGGCTGTCCGCCCAGCGCGCCGAGATGGAGCGTGATCTGGCCCGGGCCTATCGCGAGCTCGTGGTACGCCGCTCATGGCTTCGGCTGGCGGATCGGGCCACGCCGGTGGTACGCGCAGCGCTGCAGTCCTACCTCGCCGCAGTGCAGCGCTTGGGCAAGGGCACGGGCAAGCGGGCTGCTCGTTACCGTCAGGACGCGCGCGAATCGGCCGCCGCCGCGCAGGCGGCCGTGCCGTGCTGGATCATGCCGCACCACCGCATTCCCGAGTCGCTGCCTTCAGAGCTCGGCGCCTTCGATCTGGTGGTCATCGACGAGGCTTCGCAATCGGACCTGTCGGCCCTGCCCGCCCTGCTGCGCGGCGCCAGATTCCTGATCGTCGGCGACGACAAGCAGGTGTCGCCCGACCCGGTCGGGCTGGATGAGGACCGCATCCGCGCGCTGGTGCAGGCGCATCTGCCCTCCCAGGTGCCGCTGTACCGCATGCAGATGTCGCCGGAACGCTCGATCTACGACCTCGCACGCGTGGTCTTCGCGTCCAGCAGTGTGATGCTCAAGGAGCACTTCCGCTGCATCGCCCCGATCATCGAGTACTCGAAGCGCGAGTTCTACGGCGACGAACTCCGTCCTCTGCGACTGCCGACGCGCTCGCATCGGCTGGATCCGCCCCTGATCGACATCATGATCGAGGGCGCTGCGCGACAGGGCGATGTCAACCTGGCCGAGGTCGAGGCGATCGTCGCCGAGATCGCCAGCCTCACCGCCGATCCGCGGACCCGCGGCCGCTCGGTCGGCGTCGTATCCCTGCTGGGTGAGGAGCAGGCCGCCCGCATCCGGGACCGCCTGGCCGACCGGCTGGGGCCCGCCGTGCTCCTGGAACATGCGCTGGTCTGCGGCGATGCAAAGGCGTTGCAGGGTCGGGAGCGCGACATCGTCTTCCTCTCCATGGTGGTGGCGCCGAACGACGTCGGCGCACCCCTGGCCCGGGATACCTTCGCGCAACGCTTCAACGTGGCGGCCTCCCGCGCACGGGAACGCATGGTCCTGGTGCGTTCGGTGGAGCCCGGGCACCTGCCCGATTCCGACCGGCTCCGGCTCGGGCTGATCGCCCATTTCCGGCAGCCCTTCGGGGTTTCCGCCAGGCGCGATGCCGCGCCAAGGGAACGGTGTGAAACGATGCTCGAACGCGCCCTGTTCGATTGGCTGGCCGATCGTGGCTATCGCGTCACTCCCCGCGTGACGGTCGGCGCCTGGTCGATCGATCTGGTCGTGGAAGGGGCTCGGGACCAGCGCATCGCCATCGAGTGTGACGGCGACCGGCACGTGGGCGCTGGCTACTGGCTCGACGACATCCGCCGGCAAAGGGTACTCGAGCGGATGGGCTGGGTGTTCTGGCGCTGCTTCGCCACCCGTTTCGTGATGGAACGCGAGGCCGTCCTCGGCGAACTGGAAAGCATTCTGCACGCCAACGGCATTCGGCCCGGGGGCGAATCCGCCACCGACGAGGCATTGCCGACCCGGCATCTCCTGCTCCGTGTCGAGCCGGCGGCGGCCGGCCTCCCGGCCGGGCGGCATGACAACCCGGCGCCGGCTGTTCAGCCGACCTGAGCCGCCGAGACTCCCCCCGCCGGCACGTCGCGCTCCATCTCGCGTCGCAAACGCACAGCGGCAGTGGTCTCGTCGACAGCCACGTCGTCCCAGGTCACCAGGGCGCCCGCGGCCACCGGACGGACCACCTTCCAGCCATGTGCCAGGCCAAGCGGCACGGCACGGCCGCGCAGTGATTCCTCAGCCGGCATCAGGCGACCGACCACCGTGTAGCCCCCCTCCCCATCGAGCAACTCCCCAGGTGCGAGCGCCCGCTTCGCCGTTGCTACAACATCGGCGACAAATCCTGTCGGGCAACCGGTCGCCTCGCGACGCAGCCCGACGGACGCCACCGAGATCCCCACTTCCAGACCGATGAGGTGCCAGCGCTTGTACAGGCAGGCGTAACGGCCCGAGGGATCAGTGCGCACCCCGTACTCGGCGAAACAGCGGCGTATGTATTCGGTGTCACCCTCGAATACCACCCAGACGCCGAAACGGATGTCGTAGTCGATGGGGGTGCCGTCCGCTCTCAGCGACGACACCACCTCCACCTGACCGCGATGGTGCAGGACCCCACCCTCCTCTCGGGGGCGGATCACCGCAGGGATGTCGTCGATGGCGGCCGGCGGGTAGCTCAGTCCCCAGGGCGCCGGCGTGAGCCCCGTCGCATTGCACACGGCCGTGCTCTCGATGGCCGGTTTGGACCCATCCAGAAAGGAATTGAACATCTTGGGATTCAGTCCGCCCACCCGCGCCTGCTCCGCCGTCAGGCCGTAGTGGCCCCAGACAGTCTCGGGCGTGGACTGGGCGAAATGCGGCAACCACTTGTGGCCACGCCCGGCGGCGACCACACCGAAGCCGGCTGTCCGGGCCCAGTCGACCAGCTCGCAGATCAGCGCCGGTTGGTCGCCGTACGCAAGGCTGTACACCACGCCGGCCTCCCGGGCACGCCGCGCCAGCAGGGGGCCGCAGAAGGCATCGGCCTCCACCGTCACCATCACGACGTGCTTGCCATGGCGGAAAGCCTCGAGAGCATGCTCGACGGCCGCGATCGGGTTGCCCGTCGCCTCCACCACGATGTCCAGCGCCGGGTGACGGACCAGCGCCTCCCAGTCATCGCCCAGATGGGTGAGCCCGCCGGACAGCGCCCGATCGATGCTGGTCGCCGCGCAACGTCCGGACTCCCACCCCACCCGCTCGAGATTGGCCCGGGCCGCGTCCGGTGCAAGGTCCGCGATCGCCGCCAGATGCACGCCGGGCGTCTTCGGGATTTGCGCGAGGTACATGGCGCCGAACTTTCCGGCACCGATCAATCCCACCCGCAGCGGCCTGCCTTCCGTCTGGCGCGCGAGAAGCATCGCGTGGAGATTCATGACTGCCTCCGATCACAAGGGTTGCGATGCTGCCAAAGCCGTGGCGCCGAGTCCATGCCTCGCCCCGGAACCGTCCTCCCCGCCCCCTGGTCTCAGACGAGCATCGGCAAACCGGCAGGACGGCAGCGGCATGATCCAGGTGGTGTGGTTCAAGCGGGACCTGCGCTTCGAGGATCACGCGCCCCTCGCCGAGGCGGCTCGCCGCGGCCCGGTGTTGCCACTGTACGTGTTGGAGCCCTCCGTGATGTCCGCCCCGGACTTCTCCGGCCAACACGCGGGCTTTGCGCGCGAGTGCCTGACCGAACTGGATGCGGCCCTTCGCGCGCGGGGCGTCCCGCTCATCGTGCGTCAGGGCGAGCTGCCCGAGCTGCTGGACAGACTGCTGCGCAAGGCAGGGCCGTTCGCACTGTGGAGTCACGAAGAGACCGGCAACGGCATCACCCACGCCCGCGATCGGCGGGTGCGCCGCTGGTGTCAGGATCACGCGATCGCCTGGACGGAACTGCCTCAGCACGGCGTGTTCCGGGGACTGAAGGACCGCGACCGCTGGTCGCGTCTCTGGGATGAGCGCATGACCCGGCCTCGCGTCGCGGCACCCGGCAGGATCGAGGCAGCCCCCCTTGCGCTACGTGCGGCCGCCGGGATGTCTTTTCCCGAGCTCACGGAGAGCCGGCTCGTGGATACGCCAGGCCGGCAACGCGGTGGGCGCTCACTGGGCCTGGAACTGCTGTCCGGCTTCCTGGACGGTCGCGGCCAGGACTACCGCCGCAGCATGTCGAGCCCGCTTTCGGCCCAGAGCGCCTGTTCGCGCCTGTCGGCACACCTCGCCTATGGCAGTCTGTCGATGCGGGAAACGGTCCAGGCGGTCTGGGAGAAGCGCTCCGCGCTGCTGGCGCTTCCCGACACCGCGCGGCCTGCCGGGATGCTCGCCTCCCTGAAGGCGTTCGAGGCACGGCTGCACTGGCATTGCCATTTCATCCAGAAGCTCGAATCGGAGCCCGCCATCGAATGGTGCAACATGCACCGCGGCTTCGATGGTCTGCGCGACGATTCCCCGGATCGGGGACGTCTCGAGGCCTGGGCAAGGGGCGAGACCGGCTATCCCCTGGTGGATGCCTGCATGCGGATGCTGGCGCACACGGGCTGGATCAATTTCCGGATGCGCGCCATGCTCGTGAGCTTCGCCTCCTACCAGCTGTGGATGCACTGGAGAGATCCAGCGCTGCATCTGGCACGGCTTTTCCTGGACTACGAGCCGGGCATCCACTACCCCCAGGTGCAGATGCAGTCCGGCACCACGGGCATCAACACGGTGCGGATGTACAACCCCGTGAAACAGGCGCGCGATCAGGATCCGGACGGCACGTTCGTGCGGCGCTGGCTGCCGGAGCTTGCGCGGGTGCCAGCGCCGTGGATCTTCGAGCCCTGGACCATGTCTGCGGAAATGCAGCGACAAGCCGGTTGCATCATCGGGCGTGATTACCCGGCGCCGTTGATCGACAATGCCGAGGCCATGCGCGAAGCGTGTGAGCGGGTCTGGTCGGTGAAGACACGACCGGAGTCCCGTGACGAGGCGCAGCGGGTCTATGAGCGACACGGCAGCCGCGCACCCAACCGGGAGGGCGGGCCGCGAAGACGCGCCCGCCAGCCGGAAGAACCCATCCAGGGCTCGCTGTTTCCGCCAGAGGGGTAAGAGGTCATCGCCGCCCCGGCGGACCGGACCACCAGACCATGGTCGGCCGCATGCCGCCGGGTTCAGGATCTTTCAGCGGTCGGCGAGATCAGGCTCCCCGGGGACGGATGCCATGGCTGACGCGTCGACGCCGGCGGTCGCGCCGACACCGGCGAACTGGATGCGATGCAGCCGGGCGTAGACGCCCTCGTGGCGCAGCAGCTCGGCATGGGTGCCGGTCTCCACGATCCGCCCCTGGTCCAGGACCACGATGCGCCCGGCCTGGCGCACTGCGCTGAGCCGGTGGGCGATGATGATGACGGTGCGGCCCCTGCAGATCGGTGCCATGTTGCGTTGCAGGATGGCCTCGCTTTCATAGTCCAGGGCGCTGGTGGCCTCGTCCAGGATCAGGATCCGCGGGTCGGTGAAAAGGGCCCGCGCAATGGCAATGCGCTGGCGCTGTCCGCCGCTCAGCGTGCTGCCCTGTTCGCCGACCAGGGTGTCGTATCCCTCGGGCAAGGCCCGGATGAATGCATCGGCCCCCGCCAGGCGGGCCACGCGCACGACGGCTTCGAGCGGCGCCGCGGGGTCGCTGATGGCGATGTTTTCGCGCACGCTGCGGTTGAACAGCTGGTTCTCTTGCAGAACCACGCCGATCTGGCGGCGCAGCTGCCCGGCGTCCACCAGGGCCGTGTCGATGCCGTCGACCAGCACCCGGCCCTGCTCCGGGGTGTAGAGCCGCTGCACCAGTTTCGTCAGGGTGCTCTTGCCGGAGCCGGATCGGCCCACGATGCCGATGACTTCCCCCGGGCGGATGTCGAGGCTGAGCGCGTCCAGTGCCGCCGGTGCCTCGGCACGGTAGCGGAAGCGCACCGTGTCCAGCGTGATGCGGCCCTGCAGGGCCGGCAGACGCGCAGCGCTGGCGGGCGCTGCCTCGGTCGGCGTGTTGAGCACATCGCCCAGACGGGCCACCGCGATGCCGGTCTGCTGGAAGTCCGTCCAGAGCTGCGCCATGCGCTGGATCGGTTGCGCCACGCGCTGCGCGAACATGTGGAAGGCCACGAACTGGCCGACGCTGAGCTGGTTGTCCATCACCAGGTGTGCGCCCCACCAGAGGGTGGCGGCGTTGACCAGCTTGCCGACGAGCTGTGTGCCTTCCTGCGCCCACGCGGCCAGGTTCTGGGCGCGGAAGCTGGCGGCCACGTAGGCGGCCAGTTGCTGGTCCCAGCGCCGGCCGAACAGGGGTTCGAGCGCGCCGGCCTTGAGGGTCTGGATCGCGGAGACACTCTCCACCAGCAATGCCTGGTTCTCGGCGCCCCGCGCAAACCGGGTATCCAGGCGTCGACGCAGCACCGGCCCGACCGTCAGGCCCAGGACCGCATACAGGGGCAGGCTGCACAACACGATCAGCGTGAGCGGGACGCTGTAGAGCAGCATCACGGCCACGAACACCCCGCAGAACACGACATCGAGCAGCGCCGTGAGTGCCGGGCCCGTGAGGAAGGCCCGGATGTTCTCCAGCTCGCGCACGCGGGCCACCGAGTCCCCGACCCGGCGCGCCTGGAACCAGGCCAGCGGCAGGTGCACGAGGTGGCGGAACAGCCGTGCGCCCAGTTCCACATCGATGCGGCTGGTGGTGTGGCTCAGCACATGCGCGCGCAGGCCGCCCAGCAGGCTTTCGAACAGCACCACCAGCACCAGCCCGGTGACCAGCACGTCCAGCGTGGTCAGGCCGCGGTGGACCAGCACCTTGTCCATCACCACCTGGAAGAACAGCGGCCCCAGCAGCGCCAGCACCTGCAGCACCAGGCTGACCAGCAGCACCTCGCCCAGCAGTGCCCGGTAGCGCACCAGGCTGGGCAGGAACCAGGAGAAGTCGAACCGTGCCAGCGCGCCCGACAGGCTGGCACGGCTGGTGACCAGGATGAGTTCGCCGCTCCAGTGCTCGGCAAAGCGCGCCAGCGGCTCGATCACCGGCCGGCCGCCCGCCGCCGGGTCGTGCAGCAACACCCGCTGGCCATCGCATTGCGCCAGGACCTGCACCGGGGCCTGCGCCGGTGTTGCATCGCCTGCGACGGGCGGGCCCGCGCGCATCAGCGCCAGTGCGGGCAGGGGCGTGAGCGTCAGCCGCTCGACGCTGCTTTTCACCCGCCGCGCCTGCAGGCCCAGCTGCTGTGCTGCCAGCAACAGCACCTCGGGTGACACGGCGTCACCCGGAGCCAGGCCGAGCCGGTGGGCCAGGCTGGCCGGAGCGGCCGCGACATGGTGCAGGCGCGCCAGCAGGCACAGGGCGTCGAGGTTGCCGCTGTGGGCGGGCGGACGGAGGCTGTCCGGGGGGGACATGGTGGCGGCCGTGGCGCCGTGGTGGGCTGTGGTCAATCGGAGCTCCTCCCGTGCTTGGTGGGCGGCGTTCGCGCCGGTGCGCTGGGCCTTGCGGGCATCCTAGGCGGGGAGGGTGCGCCTGTCGTCCCGTTTATGGGGTAGGCAGGCCCGGGGAACAGCGCGATCGGCCAGGACCGGGCGGTCTGTTCAGAATCGCAGTGTCGCCAGCTCCGGGGTCAGGCGGGCCACCTCTTCGCCCAGACGGTCTGCGAGCGCGGCAGCCCTCTGCGGACCGAGGCTGGAGGCTGCCAGAGCCAGGCTCAGGGACGCACCCGGAAGGCCGTCGGGGCGCAGCACTGCCACGCTGACCGCGCAGATGTCGGGCACGATGTCGCCGAGGTTCAGGCCGAAACCGACCTGGCGCGAACGGTGCAGCATGCGCCGCACGCCGTCCAGCCGCGGCGCGGCCGTGCGGGCGATCATGTGCTGGTTGTGGGCAAGGATCTCGTCCTGGGTCGCGGGTGGCAGCCGGATCAGCATGGCGACGCCGCCAGCCGTCAACAACAAGGGCCGCCGGCCGCCCACATGCAGCATCAGGGCCTGGCCGAAGTCGATGCCATCATGCCGTGCCACGCACAGGGAGTCTGGCCCGCTGCGCACCTTGAGGATCAGCGAACCCCGGAGTTGCCGCGCCAGCGCGGCAAGACGGGTCGCTGCCGCGGCGCCCAGCTCGAAATAGGGCCGTGCGGCGACGCCCAGTTCATAGGCCAACGGCCCCAGGGTGTAGTGCCGGCCGCCAGCAACGCGGGTGGCGAGCCGGTCCTCGCACAGCGCAGCGAGCAGCCGGTGGCAGGTGCCGAGGTCGAGGCCGCTTTCTTCGGCCAGGTCGCTCAGTCGCCAGCCGATCTGGGTGTGGGTCGACAGCAGACGCAACAGCGCTACCGAACGGTGCAGGGACCGTGTGACACTGGATCGACTTCGGGGAAGCGCCATGGATTTTCCATTCTATGGAAAAAATGGCGCCGATCCCTGCTGCACGGACGCCCGGCGTCCTTATCATGGTCTTGCAGCGGCCGGTGGCCCGCGACCGTCGCCTGCGTGCACCAACCATTCGAAGGAGACACCATGCGCTTTTGCACCATTCGCCGCTGCCTGGCGGGCCTTTTGCTCGCTCTGCCGCTGGCCGCCCTGGCCCAGTACCCGCAGGCACCCATCAAGGTCATCGTGGCCTTCCCTGCCGGCTCGGCGGTCGACGGCGTGGCCCGTGCCCTGATGACCCGCCTGGCCACCAATCTGGGCCAGCCGGTGGTGATCGACAACCGTGTCGGGGCCGGTGGGAACATCGGTTTCGAGGCGGCTGCCAAGGCCCCCAAGGACGGCTACACGCTGCTGTTTGCGCCGACGCAGCTGGCGGCCAACCCGGGCCTGGGCAAGGTCGGGTACGACCCGGTGAAGGATTTCGCGCCCATCGTGCTGACTTCCCGCATTTCAGCCTTGCTCGTGGTCAACCCCGAGCTGCCGGCGAAGAACGTGGCCGAGCTGATCGCGATGGCCAAGGCCAAGCCCGGGGCGATGAGTTATGCGTCGGGCGGCAATGGCGGCATCGGGCATTTCAGCGGCGAACTGCTCAAGGCCAACGGCGGCAATCTGGACATCGTGCATATTCCCTACAAGAGCGCCGCAGAGCAGGTGCAATCGGTGATGGCGAACCAGACTGCGTTTGCCTACCCGGCCATGCAGCTGGCCCTGCAGCTGGTCAAGAGCGGCAAGCTGCGCGCACTGGCGGTCACCGGCGCCAACCGCAGCCAGCTGCTGCCCGATGTGCCGACGATGAACGAGGCCATGAACCCCGGTTTCGTGCTGGATGCCTGGTACGGCCTGCTCGCGCCGGTGGGCACTCCGCCCGAGATCGTGGCCCGGCTCAACGCCGAGATGGTCAAGATCCTGCGGGACCCCGCCGTGCGCACGCCCCTGGTCGACGGCAGCCATGAAGTCGTCGGCTCCACGCCCGCGGAATTCGCCGCCACGATCCAGAAGGACTTCACGGTGTGGGGTGACCTGGCGCGCAAGCTCAACGTCAAGGTCGACTGACGGATGGCGCGGGTCACCAGCATCCGCACGCTGTGTTTCGAGCAGCCGGCGGTGCCCATCCATGCGCGCCGCTTTGCCGGCCGCCAGCAGATCGTGCTGACGGTGGTACGCAGCGACACCGGCCACGAGGGCTGCGCCATGGCCCGCGCCCATGGCGGACAGCCGGGCCGGGGCATTGCCGATGCCATCCGTGCCAGCCTGGCGCCGCGCGTGCTCGGGCAGGACCCGCTGCACCGCGAGCGCATCTGGCAGGCCATGGTGGAGCTGGAGCCTGCAGGGTATGTGCCGGTGTTCGCGATCAGTGCGGTGGATGTCGCGCTGTGGGACCTGGCCGGGCGGCAGCTGGGCGTGTCGGTTGCGCAGTTGCTCGGCGGGCGGCGTGACCGCATCCAGGCCTATGCCAGTTCGGCGGCCATGGACAGCATCGACGACTACGTGGCCGAGGCGCAGCGCTGCGTGGCGCAGGGTTACCGCGGGTACAAGCTGCATCCCTTCAATGTGCCCGAGCGCGACATCGACCTTTGCCGGGCCGTCCGGGAAGCGGTCGGTCCCGGCGTGGCCCTGATGCTCGATGTGGCCAAGACCTACGACCGCATGGCGGCGGTGCGGGTGGGTCGTGTGCTGGAGGCGCTGGACTTCGCCTGGTTCGAGGAACCCCTTGCGCACCACGATATCGAGGGGTATGCGGAGTTGCGCCGGGCCTTGCAGGTGCCCATCATCGGCGCCGAGACGGTGGCAGGGCATGGGCCGGCGGTGGCCAACTATCTGCGGGCCAATGCGCTGGACATGGTGCTGTGCGACGTCTACTGGAAGGCCGGCATCACCGGCATGCTCAAGACGGCCGCCCTGTGCGAGGCGATGGGC
>JBEICA010000386.1:0-2633 GCA_040373665.1 Burkholderiales bacterium
CTACGCCACCTACGCCTTCGGCGCACAGATGGCCGAGGTCGAGGTCGACCTCGAACTCGGCACCACCCGGGTGCTGCGGGTGGTCGCCGCCCACGACGTCGGCCGGGCCCTCAACCCGCAGCAGGTCGAGGGCCAGATCCACGGCGGCATCGCCCAGGGGCTCGGGCTGGCCCTGATGGAGGAATACCTGGCCGGCCGCACCGAAAACCTGCACGACTACCTTATCCCCACCGTCGGCGACATGCCGCAGATCGAGACCATCCTCATCGAGGACCGCGAGCCGCTCGGTCCGGGCGGGGCGAAGGGGGTGGGGGAACCGGCCCTGATCCCGACCCCGCCGGCCATCCTCGGCGCCATCCGTCACGCCACCGGGGTGCGCTCGACTTTCGTGCCGGTGCTGCCGCACCGCCTGCGCGCCGCGCTGCGGCAGAGCGACTGACGTCAGCCACCCGGCCCCGAGGCCGCAACACCTTTTCTCCCGTCGATCCGCCATGCCAAGCGACACCACTCCCGACAGCGCCGACAACCTCGACCAGCCGGTGGCCGCCGGCAACGTCCGCTGCGACGCCTGCCCGGTGCTGTGCATCATCCGTCCGGGCAAGACGGGCGCCTGCGACCGCTACGCCAACGAGGCCGGGCAGCTCACCCGTGTCGACCCGCTGGTGGTGGCGCAGCAGGTGCGGGAACAGGGCGGGGCCATGGTCCGTTTCCTCGACCGGGCGTCGAGCTGGGAGGGCGAGGTGCTGGCGGATGCACCCGTGTTCGTGACCGGCGTCGGCGCCGGCACCACCTACCCCGACTACAAGCCCGCGCCGTTCATCGTTTCCAGCCGGCATCAGGGCGTGGACATGGTGACCGTGGTGACCGAGGGCATCTTCAGCTACTGCGGCGTGAAGGTGAAGATCGACACCGACCGCTTCCTCGGTCCGGAGCAGGCGGCCATCCGCGTCGACGGCGAGCAGGTCGGCCATGTCACGACCGCCGAATACGGCTCGCAGATGCTGGCCCTCGGCGGGGTGCGCCACCTCACCGGCGGCAGCAAGCGCGAGGGGCGCGTCGCCTGCAGTGTCCTGGAGCGCCTGTGCAACCGCGAAGCGGTTGAACTGACCATCGACGGGGGCTCGAAGGTGCTGGTCCAGGCCGACCAGCCCCCGGTGGTCGACGGCCAGCGCGAGGAGCGCATGCGCGTGGGCTGCGGCTCCGCCACGATCGGCATGTTCGCGCGCCAGTGGCTCGGGCACGCCGACGAGGTCATCGTGGTCGACGACCACATCACCGGGGTGCTCACCGAGCACCAGGCCGGCCGCTTCCTGTCCATGCGTCCTGCCGGCATCCAGGTGCGCGGCCGCAAGTCCACGCCCGGGCGTTACTTCCGCGTCGCCGAGCCCGGCGCCGGCTGGGGTGGCACCAATATCACCGAGCCGATGGACATCGTCGAGTCCATCGACCCGAAGCGCGCCTGGCCTGGCCTGCGCCTGCTGATGGTCTCCACGACCGGAGAACAGGCTGCGTGGTACGTGCTGGACGACCAACTGGTGCCACGACCCGCGCCGATGCCGGCAGAGATCGAGAGCGCCGTGGCCCGCATCGCGGAAAACTGCGAGCCAGCCCTGTGCACCGTGCTGTTCATGGGGGGCGCCGGGGGCAGCCTGCGTGCCGGGGTGACCGACAATCCGGTGCGTCTCACCCGTTCGGTGCGCGCTACCCTGACCCGGGTGACCTGCGGCGGCGCGCCGGTCTACATCTGGCCAGGCGGTGGCATCACCCTGATGGTGGATGTGGCGCGCATGCCGGAGCGGTCCTTCGGGTCGGTGCCCACCCCGGCGCTGGTGGTGCCCATCGAATTCACCCTGCGGCTGGACCATTACCGGGACCTCGGCGGTCACATGGACAGCGTCGTGCCGCTGGAAACGGTGCTCGAGAAAGCGCGGCGTCGCGAGGACGACTGGCGCGTCGGGAACCCCTGGCCGCTGGTGCCCGGCGCCCCGGGCGCCTGAGCATGGCACTGGTGGCTGCCGCGCACCGTCCCGGTCCGGGCTGGGGCGGTCCGCTTGCCGCGTTGCTGCCCGACGGCAGGCTGCATCTGCAGCATGGCCCCATCGATCTGCTGATCGGCATCGAAGGCGATGGCGCGGAGGTCGAAGCCGCCAGACACCAGGCCGGTGCCCGGTTCGCCGACGTGCTGGAGACGCTCGTGGCGGAACTGCCGCTGCTTCGCACTCCTCTGGCTGCGGACCCGCCACCGCTCATCGGCCCTGTGGCCATGCGCATGCTGGCCGCCTGCTGGCCGCACCGCGCGGTCTACATCACCCCCATGGCGGCCGTGGCTGGTGCGGTCGCCGACGAGATTCTTGCCGCCCTGGTCCGCGGGCGGGATCTGCGCCGCGTGCACGTCAACAACGGCGGGGACATCGCGCTCTGGCTGGCCGACGGGGAGAGCTTCCGCATCGGCCTGGCCGGCGTCGAGGACGCGCGGCTGCACGGCAGCCTCGACCTCGAACATGACACCCCGTGGCGCGGCGTGGCCACCTCGGGCTGGCGCGGGCGTTCGCAGTCCCTGGGCATCGCCGACGCCGTGACGGTGGCGGCGTGCAGCGCAGCCGCCGCCGACGCCGCCGCCACCCTGCTGGCCA
>JBEICA010000361.1:0-2987 GCA_040373665.1 Burkholderiales bacterium
ATCAGCCCGGTCGACGTCGGCGTCCGGGCCGGATTGCGACGTCCAGGCCCGGACGGAGGCCGTCCGGCTCCGCATCGCGCTGGTCAGCCAGTCGGGGGCGCTCGCCCTGGCGCTGTCGCAGGCTGCCGACCGCGGCGTGGATCTGACGCATGTGCTGACCTGCGGCAATTCCGCCGACGTGGACGTCGCGGATTACCTGGTGGCACTGGCTGAAGATTCCGCCTGCGATGCAATCGCCCTGGTCTTCGAAGGTCTGCGCGACCCCACCAGACTCGAGTCCGCTCTCGACCACGCCGTTCTGGCGGGCAAACGCGTGGCGATGCGCCACATCGGTCGAAGCATGGCGGGCCTGGAGGCCATCCGGTTCCACACGGCAACTTCCTCTCCCGCATGCCTGGCCGCGCACCCGGCACGCCGGGGGATCGTGTCGGTGACGCCGATCGAGGCGGTGATCGAGACGTCCGTGTTCCTCGCGAAGGCGCCTGCTGCGCCGGCGAAGCCTCTAGGAGCAGGCGTCGCCGTGCTGAGCAGTTCAGGCGGCACCGGCATCCTGGCAGCCGATGCAGCCGAGCGCGCCGGGGTGGCGTTGCCACAGCCTGGCGAGCTTACGCTGGAGCGGCTTCGTTCGACGCTGCCAGCGTTTGCCGCGGCGCGCAACCCTTGCGACACGACGGCGCAGGCCACGCGGCATCCCGACCTGCTCGCCGATGCGGCAGAGGCGCTGCTCGGGGATGCCCGGTACTCGGCGCTCGTGCTCCCATGGGGGCAGTCGCAGAGCGCCGCCTTGCTGCCGAGGCTGGGTGCTCTGGGACGTGCGCACGGCAAACCCATCTGCATCGTGTGGACGGGCGCGAACCTGATCCCGGAACGCGTTGTGGCCATCGAGAGAAATCCAGCCCTGGCGCTCTTCCGGTCCCTCGATGCCTGCTTCACGGCGCTGGCGGGCTGGCTGCGTGGATGATGGGCTGCGGGTCAGGGCCTCGCCAGCCCTGACCATGCGCTTGGACAGGCTCACCCGATGGCACGATCACGTCCGCGCCAATACGGCTCCCGCAGGACGCGCTTGAGCACCTTGCCACTTGGATTGCGCGGCAGCGCATCAACGAACTCGTACTGTCGCGGGATCTTGTAGCCGCCCAGCCGTCCACGGCAGAACTCGATGAGTTCCTCCACCGCGGGCGTCTGCCCGCGCGCCACACAAACGGCCAGGAGGGCCTCACCCCACTTTTCGTCCGGCACGCCGATCACGGCCACATCGGCCAGCCGGGGATGCTCCAGCAGCACCGTCTCCGCCTCACGCGGGTAGATGTTGGTGCCGCCGCTGACGACCATGTCCTTCAGGCGGTCGCAAAGGTAGACATATCCTTCGGCGTCGATGCGTGCCACGTCTCCCGTGTGAAGCCAGCCATCGCGCACCGTTTCCCGGGTGGCTTGCGGGTTACGCCAGTACCCCTTCATGACGTTGGGGCCGCGCACCAGCAACTCACCGGGCTCGTCCACCCCGAGGTCTCGGCCGTCAGCGTCCACGATTCGCACGTCCGCCAAGACCGAGCGACCCGTTGAGCGCAGCAGATGGTCCTTGCCAGCAAGCGCACGGGCGTGGTCGACCTCGTTCAAGTACACGAAGCCGCCAGTGGCCTCGGTCAGCCCGTATCCCTGCACCAGGTCGCACCGGAAGACCTCGAGGGCGCGCCGCAGGAGGCCCACGCTGATCGGCGCTGCGCCGTAGTAGATGACGCGCAGCGCCTCGAAGCGGCGCGTTTCGATCCCGGGCATGTCAACCAGCGCCTGCATGATGGCCGGCACCATGTTGCACGAGTTGATCCTCTCACGCTCCAGCGTCGAGATGAACTCCTCGGCCTCGAAATGCTTCATCAGGACGACGGTGCCACCCTTGACCGCCGCATTCATGATGCGGTTCAGGCCCGCCGCGTGGTAAAGCGGCGTGGTCACGAGCGCGCGTTCGCCGGGAGCCTTGCTCGCTGGGGAGGCACTCATGGCCTGTTCGATGTGAGCGAGCGCGTTGACGTGGCTGATCATCACGCCCTTGGGAAGCCCGGTGGTCCCACTGGTGTAGATGAGGTACAGCATGTCCTCGGGATCGACAAGCACCGATGGCTTGGTCGACGGCTGGCCGGCGAGGAACTCTTCCAGGGTCAACCATCCGGCACGCCGATCGCATGGCTCTTCGTCGTCGATGGCTACCTGGACGATGCCGGGTAGCTCGGTTTCGAGGTCCAGGCCAGCAATGCCGTCAACGTAGGCGGCGCTGGTCGCGAAAACGGCACGCGGTTGCGCATCTCGCAGGATGCCCCAGCCATTCAACAGGCGCGAGGCGGTAGTTCAGCATGAACGGGGCCACGCCCACCTTGGCGGCTGCCATCAGCATCACTCCGGTGGAAACGGCGTTCTCCGCCAAGCAGGCGATCCGATCGCCAACCTTCAGCCCGCGTGACACCAGCGCGTGGGCCCATCGGTTGGCCCAGGCGTCGGCCTCGGCGTAGCTGAGAGTGCGCCCCCCCATGACCAGGAAGGGCAGGTCGGGACGAGCCTTCGCCGTGTATTCGAACCAGTCGGTGATACGAAAGCCGGGCATGTTCTGTATCCGGGTGCTCGTCAGGTCGGGAAGGCGGCCGGTGTCCGGGGTGACAGTCCGTTCAGACGACGCTGGGGCGGTCAAAGACCACCCCCTCATCAGGCCACCAAGTCACACCTTCGGTGCGAAGGCCTTGCAGTTCGTCCGGCGACAGCCCGAGCAACTGGCCGAGGACGCTTTGCGTGTCCGCGCCCACACCCGGCATCGGCGCAAACGGCTGCCGAGCTCCGCCGGCGAAGCAGATCGGGTCGCCGGCAACGCGGACCCTGCGCGCGGGAGCTGGCACATCGCCGGCAAATCCCACCAGCATGCCTCGCGCGATCGCCTGCGGATGACCGAAAGCCTCGCGGATCGAGAGCACCATGGCACCCGGGATCCCGCGCTCGACGAA
>JBEICA010000359.1:0-3068 GCA_040373665.1 Burkholderiales bacterium
CAGATGCGGGCTGCCGTCGTAGACGGAGAGCTCGACCATCTTGGGGTCGACGAGGATGAGCCGCCCCTCGTTGGCCGTGGCCTTGTAGAGCAGCGACAGGATCATCGCGTTCACCGCCACCGACTTGCCGGACCCGGTCGTGCCGGCCACCAGCAGATGGGGCATCTTCGCGAGATCGGCCACCACCGGCTTGCCGGCGATGTCCTTGCCCAGGGCGATGGCCAGACGGGAGCCCATGTCGGCATAGACCTCCGAGCTGAGGATCTCGGACAGCCGGACGATCTGCCGTTTCGGGTTCGGGATCTCCAACCCCATGCAGGACTTGCCGGGGATGGTCTCGACCACCCGGATGCTGACCACCGACAGCGCGCGCGCCAGATCCTTCACCAGATTGACGATCTGGCTGCCTTTCACCCCGACAGCCGGGTCGATCTCGTAGCGGGTGATCACCGGCCCGGGATAGGCCGCCAGCACCCGTACCTCCACACCGAAGTCCAACAGCTTCTTCTCGATCAGGCGGGAGGTGAACTCCAGCGTCTCGCTGGACAGTGTCTCCACTCGTCCATCGGCCTCGTCCAGCAACTGCAACGGCGGCAGCGGCGAATCGGGCAGGTCCTCGAACAGCGGTTTCTGCTTTTCCTTGATGACCCGCGTCGACTTCGGGATCTCGGTCACCGGGGCCTCGATGCGGATCGGTTCCCGGTCCTCGAGACGCTCGCGGGTGACCTCCACGACAGCCTCGCGCTTGGCCACTGCCTGCTCGCCGATCTCGCGGTCACGCCTCTCCTCCCAGCGGCGCATCACCAGGGCGTAGACCGCCTCGAGCCCCTGCCCGATGCGCTCGGAAACGGTGATCCACGACACCCCACTGAACAGCGAGAAGCCGGCGGCGAGTGCGACCAGCAGTGCGAGTGTCCCACCGGTGAAGCCCAGGGTACCGAGCAGGCCGGCGGACAGCATGCCGCCCACCAGCCCTCCCGGCCGGTAGGGCAGTTCCGCGCCGAGGGAGTGCAGGCGCAAGGCCTCGAAACCGCTGGACGCCAGCAGGAAAACCACGAAGCCCGCGATGGCGATCGCCAGTGGCCGGCGGTCGCGCTCACCGCTCGGCGGCTCCAGCCTGCGATACAGGGCGAAGATGCCGACGAAACAGAAGCCCACCAGCCACCAGGCAGACAGGCCGAAGGCGTAGAGCAGGACGTCGGCAAGCCAGGCACCCACCGGGCCGCCGGCGTTGCGCGTCTCTGGCGCGGTCAGCGCGTGCGACCAGCCCGGATCCGACTTGCGGTAGGACCCCAGAATGAGCCCGAGGTAGACACCCGCTCCCAGGAACACCAGCCACCACACCTCGCGCACCAACCGGGCCAGGCCGGGCGGAAGCGGGCGTGGCTCAGCGCGCTCGGCGACGCGAGTTCTCGAAGACCGCATCTAATTGATTCATCGGAGGAAGAATGACGTCATTCTACCCCGCGAAGCGCCTCCTGATCGACACCCCGGGGTCTGGCCTGAGACAATCACGCCCGTGCAGGCAGATCCGGCAACGAACACGCGAACACCATCATGGCAGACAGGAAACACTCCAGGCTTCTCATTCTGGGCTCCGGCCCGGCCGGCTACACCGCCGCCATCTACGCCGCCAGGGCCAACCTCAGGCCGACCCTGGTCACCGGCCTCGCCCAGGGCGGACAGCTGATGACCACGACCGACGTGGACAACTGGCCGGCCGACGCCATGGGCGTGCAGGGCCCCGAACTGATGGAGCGCTTCCAGAAGCACGCCGAGCGCTTCGAGACCGAACTCGTGTTCGACCACATTCACAAGGCGGATCTCGCGGTCCGGCCCTTCGAGTTGCACGGCGACGCGGCCGTCTACACCTGCGACGCCCTGATCATCGCCACGGGCGCCTCCGCCAAGTACCTCGGCATCCCGTCCGAGCAGGCCTACATGGGCAAAGGCGTTTCCGCCTGCGCCACCTGCGACGGCTTCTTCTTCCGCAACCAGGACGTGGCGGTCATCGGCGGTGGCAACACCGCGGTCGAGGAGGCCCTGTATCTGGCCAACATCGCCCGCACGGTGACCGTGGTGCACCGGCGCGACCGCTTCCGCGCGGAAGCGATCATGGTGGACAAGATCCTTGCCCGGGAACGCGAAGGGAAGGTGCGCATCGTCTGGAACCACGTGGTCGACGAGGTGCTTGGTGACGGGTCCGGCGTGAATGGCATGCGTCTGCGCAGCACCCGGGACGGCAGCACGCAGGACATCGCCGTCCAGGGCTTTTTCGTGGCCATCGGCCACACCCCGAACACGCAGTTGTTCGAAGGTCAACTGGACATGCGCAACGGCTACATCCTCACCCGCTCCGGGTCCGAGGGCAACGCCACGGCCACCAGCGTGCCGGGGGTGTTCGCGGCTGGCGACGTTCAGGATCACGTGTACCGCCAGGCCATCACCAGTGCCGGCACCGGTTGCATGGCAGCGCTGGACGCCGAGCGCTTCCTCGACCAGGGGCATTGACCTTCCGGGCCTGCGATGGCACAGCCCGGTGCCGACGACGAGGACCTGCGGGCCTTCCGCGAGGCGGTGAAGGACGTGGCGCCGATCCGGGTCCCACCCCGGATCGAGCAGCCTGTCCGCAAGCCCCCCCCGGTGCCCGTGCAGAGCCTGCTGGACGATCAGGCCGCGCTCGCGGACAGCCTGTCCGACCCGCTGGAAGGCGATGTTGCGCTCGAGATCGGCGAGGAGCTGACCTACCACCGCGAAGGCGTGCCGGCCCAGACGCTGCGGCGACTGAGGCGCGGCGAATGGTCCATCCAGGACGACCTCGACCTGCACAACCTCACCACCGACGAGGCCCGCGCAGCGCTCGCCGCCTTCCTCAATCTCAGTGTGCGGCGGGGGGTGCGCTGTGTGCGCATCGTCCACGGCAAGGGTTACCGCTCATCCGGCGGACAGCCAGTGCTGAAGGGCCGGGTCGCTCACTGGCTGAGGCAGCGAGACGAGGTCCTCGCCTACGTGCAGGCGCGGCCGGTCGATGGCGGCGGCGGCGCGGTCCTGGTGCTGCTGCGCGGATC
>JBEICA010000292.1:0-4595 GCA_040373665.1 Burkholderiales bacterium
AGCCGAGTCGCTGAAAACCCTATAGACATCGATGCGCAACTCATTTTCGGGGCCGACCGGGTGAAATTTACGGGCTAGCAAGCGGCCTGATAGGGTCGCCACGGCAGCGTGATGCGGGTGGTACCGGCGACTTCGCGATGCGCCTCACCGTCTTTGCGAGGCTGCGCGACACCGCCGGGTCAGCTCCGGCGGCTTCGCCAGCGTTGCGTGCTCACCCCGCCGCCGGGACCGGGTCGGCCGAGGGCGTGAAAGCGTCCGCGAAGAACTCGTCCTCGGGCAGTCCGCAGACGGCGCTGAAGTCGCGCCGCGCCGAGTCCACGACCACCGGTGCCCCGCACACGTAGGCCTGATGGCCGGAAAGGTCGGGGAAGTCCTCCATGACGGCGCGGTGGACGAAGCCCGTGCGGCCGGTCCAGGCGTCCTCGGGGAGGGCATCGGACACGACGGGCACGAAATGGAAGTTGGCGTGATCCCGTTCCCACCCCTGCGCCAGTTCGGCCATGTAGATGTCAGCCGGACGCCGACCACCCCAGTAGAGACGCATCTCCCGGGTGATGCCGGCCTGAAAGGCATGCTCGAGGATGGCCTTGATGGGGGCGAACCCGGTGCCGCTGGCGACGAACACCATCGGCTTTTCCGAGTCCTCGCGCAGGAAGAAGGTGCCCATCGGCCCTTCGAACCGCAGGATGTCCTTTTCCTTCAGGGTGCTGAACACGTACCCGGTGAACGCCCCGCCGTTGATGTGACGCACGTGCAGCTCGACGTGGTCGTCGGCGTGCGGCGGGTTGGCCATGGAGTAGGCGCGACGTCGACCGTCACGCATGATGATCTCGAGGTACTGTCCGGCGAGGAATTGCAGCCGTTCGTTGGCGGGCAGCGTCAGCCGCAACACGGCGACGTCCGGGGCCGGCCGGGTGACCGACTGGACGCGGCAGGGCAGTTTCCTGACCGGGATGTCGCCACCGCCGATCTCGGCCACGTCGATCACCAGATCGGACAGCGGCTTCGCGCAGCACAGCAACGCCAGCCCGACCTGTTTCTCGCCGGGCGTGAGGGTGTAGGGCTGATGGTTGCCGTAGTCGACCTGCCCGCTGACGATCCTGCCCTTGCAGGATCCGCAGGCGCCGTTGCGGCAGCCGTAGGGAATGGTATAGCCGGCGGCCAGGGCCGCCGCCAGGACGGTGTCGCCTTCGGGAACGTCGAAGACGTGGCCGGACTTCTGCAATGTGACTCTGGACATGACGTTCGATCGGATGGCTGGAAAGAATGACGTTTGGCTCCGGCGCGGCCTGCCGGTTCCGATCACCGGGATGACGCACCGGACAATCGCGATGCATGCGGTCGCAGGCATCGGGCGGACTCACCGGGTGCCCGCCATCGGCCTGGCGCGGGAGGGTCTGCCCGCGTTGCGAGACGCCTCGACATCATCCCGCGGTCCGATGAAACATCCGGGCTAGAATCCGCCGCCATGCAAAGACTTCTTATCGTCGGATGCGGGGACGTGGGCCTGAGGCTGCTCCCCCTCGTGGTGAACCGCTACCGGGTGTACGCCCTCGTGCGATCGGAACAACGCATCGCGCTGGTCCGGTCGTTCGGCGCCATCCCCCTGCCCGGCGACCTCGACGCGCCAACAACGCTCGCACGCCTGGAGGGGCTGGCCGACCACGTCGTCCACATGGCGCCACCGCCAAGCTCGGGAGACCGGGACTGCCGCACGACGCACCTGTTGCGTGCCCTCGGAAGCCGCCAGAGTCTACCACGCGGGTTCGTGTACATGAGCACGAGCGGGGTCTACGGCGACTGCGCCGGGGAGCTGGTGCCGGAGACCCGACCCCTGCGTCCACAGTCTGACCGCGCCCTGCGCCGGGCGGATGCCGAGCGCCAGGTCCGACGCTGGGCCACCGCCCGGGGTGTGCGCCTGTCGGTGCTGCGGGTGCCGGGCATCTACGCGGCCGATCGCCTGCCGCTGGACCGGCTGCGGGCGGGGACGCCGGCCTTGTCGCCGGCGTCCGACCCGTTCACGAACCACGTCCACGCCGACGATCTGGCCCGCATCGTGGTTGCCGCCCTGCTGCGTGGCGCCCCGGGCCGCACCTACAACGCCTCGGACCACAGCCAGCTCAGGATGGGCGAGTATTTCGATCTGGTGGCCGACCGCTTCGGCCTGGCGAGGCCGCCACGCATCCCGCTTTCCGAAGCACTGACCCGGCTGTCCCCGGCGATGCTGTCGTTCATGCAGGAGTCGCGGCGGCTCACCAATCAGCGGCTGTGCCGGGAACTACGGTTCCGCTTCAGGCATCCGACGGTCGACAGCGGCGTTTCCGCCGCCGCAGACTCGCGCGATCGCTGAGGAACATGGCAACCGACGTATTCCTGGTGCTGACCACCGTCCCGGACACGGCAACGGCGCAGGACATCGCCGATGCCCTGGTTGGCGGCGGCCTGGCGGCATGCGTCACGGCTCTGCCGATGGCCAGGTCCACCTACCGCTGGCAGGGTACCGTGGAGCGCGCCGACGAGATTCCCCTCATGATCAAGACGACACGAGAACGTCTCGACGCCCTCACCGAGGCGCTCCGATCGCGGCATCCCTACGAGGTGCCGGAGATCCTGGCGCTGCCGGTGGAGACCGGGCTGCCGGCCTACCTGGACTGGGTGGCTGCAGAGACGCGCGATGGACGCTGAACGGCCAGCCTGTCCGGGCCGGCGCCGGGCTCTGGCGCTTGCTCTGGCCGCCGTCACGCAGGCTGCCTGGGCGACGCCCGAATTCCTCGACCCCCGCCAGGCGTTCCGCCTGTCCTTGGGTATGGAAGGACGCGATGCCGTGATCCGTTTCAGGATCGCACCCGGCCATTACCTCTACCGGGACAAGCTGCGCATCACCGTCGAGCCCACCAGCGCGGCGGCAGCACCCGCGCGCCTGCCTCGGGGCCGCATCCGTGAGGACGAGTTCTTCGGCAGGGTCGAGGTGTACCACGATGACGTGGCGCTGCGCCTGCCGCTGCGCCCGGATGCGGCGCGTGGCCGCCTGCGCATACGCGTCCGTTCCCAGGGCTGCGCGGAGGCCGGGGTATGCTACCCGCCCCGGGAGGACATCCTGGAGATGCTGGAGGGCGCCGTCGTCGCCCCGGCGGAACCCGGGCGGCGCCCCCGCGAATCACTGCTCGACCAGCTGGGCGGCAGCGCCCCCCACGAAAGACAACCCTGAGACGTTGACATGAGCAAGACGCAGAAATCCCTGGTATTCGTCACCGTGGCGCTGCTCGCGCTGGTCGCAGGCCTCGCGCTGCGCGGGACCGACACGCCGACGGGCGCCGCCCAGCCCGCCGCCATCGCGACCGCCTTCCAGACCCCGCTGTCGACACCCGAGGGCGGAAAGGCCAGCCTGGCGCAGTGGAAAGGCAAGGTGCTGGTGGTCAACTTCTGGGCGACGTGGTGCGCCCCCTGTCGCAAGGAGATCCCGGACTTCATCCGTCTGCAGGAGTCGCTGGGCAGCCGTGGGGTGCAGTTCGTCGGCATCGCCGTGGACGAGGCGGACAAGGTGGCCGCCTTCGTCCGGGAGGTCGGGCTCAATTATCCGACCCTGGTGGGCGAACTCGACGCGGTGGAGATCGCCCGGGCCATGGGCAACGAACTGGGTGCACTGCCCTACACCGTGGTGTTCGACCGCGACGGAAATGTCGTCAAGGTCGAGCTCGGCGGCACCAACGAGGCGAAACTGCGCCCCGTCCTGACCAGCCTGCTGTAGCGCGGTACCCAGCCCCCCCCAAACCCGCCGATTGGCTGCGATCCTGTCAGGATCGCTGGACAACTTCGATCCATCTGCGGCAAACTCCGCGCTTCCCAGCCTGTATGACTCAAGGCTGCGCGTCCTGGAGAACCACGAGATGATGCGTCGAGTGCTGGTGCTTCACGGCCCCAACCTTAACCTCCTCGGCCGGCGCGAACCGGAGACCTACGGTTCCACCACGCTGGATCAAATCAACGCCAAGTTGCGCGAAAAAGCAGCCAACAACGGCGTGGAGCTGGACATCCTGCAGAGCAACGCGGAGGCCGAACTGGTTGCCAGAGTGCAGCGGCTGCTCGACGATCCGGTGGATTTCCTCATCATCAACCCGGCGGCCTTCACACATACCAGCGTGGCGCTGCGCGATGCCATCTCCGCGGTGCGCGTGCCCTTCGTCGAAGTCCACCTGAGCAACGTGTTTTCGCGGGAGCCGTTCCGGCACCACTCGTATTTCACCGACATCGCGGTGGGGATGATCTGCGGCCTGGGCCCCAAGGGCTACGAACTGGCCTTCGATTACGCCCTGTCGCGACGCTGACAAGGACAACAAGACATGGATCTTCGCAAGGTCAAGGCACTGATCGACCTGGTAGAGAAATCCGGCATCTCCGAACTCGAGATCACCGAGGGCGAGGAGAAAGTGCGCATCTCGCGCGCCGCGACCATCGCCACCCCGATGGTCATGAGCCACGCCCCGGCCTACGCCCCGGCGCCGGCGGCGGCCATCGCGGCGGCACCCGCTGCAGCGGCGGACGCGGCGACCCCTGACAGCGCGGCGGAGCCCGAGGGCCACAGCGTCACGTCGCCG
>JBEICA010000134.1:0-9309 GCA_040373665.1 Burkholderiales bacterium
CAGCAGCCCCAGGTTCAATTATCGGTATTCCAATGTATTTTCTCTTGATGTTGCTCAGATTTGTTGATGGCACTGCTTTGAACATTGGACAGAGGCTTGATAATGTCAATTGATCCCATAGAGTAGTGGCTAGTGGCAATCTTGTACCACTAAAACACTGTTAACTAGACATACCCTTACAAGCTTATAGTGGATATCAGATAAAGTGGTCCCAAGGTTCGAATCCAGTCACAGGCTCCCCTTTGTGGTGTAAAAAAATGCAGCAAGAAGCAATTCCTCCTAAGATGGCTGTAATTTCATAGTCATAGCTTTGAAAGGTGGATATTTAAGCTGAAATGATAGTCTCAACTTAGGTTCTTCTGCTATACCCGAGGCCAATAATACAAACCGTAAATTTTATGGGAAGCTAACTAGCCCCTTTCGACAATTTATGAAAAATGGAGCAGTAGACAAATTGCCTCAAATGACCCCAGCAATGTCGATTTTAAACGACGGAATCCCCCCCCCCCCTTCATGCCCCATAACCACGCTCCCCGATGCGGATGGCCACCGAGAGAAGTCTGGCCTAAAAATCGTTGGCATTTGTCACCTTCGATGGGGCCTTCGAGTTCTTGTTGCCGAAATCCTTGACGTCGATTTTGCTCCACTCTCCGTCGTCGTCGTCGTCATCGTCGTCGCTGCCGCCGTGATCCGTCGCTCGTATCATGGGGACCAGTTCCTCGACGCAGGACTCGTCCCGGTAGTGGTTGCCGGACCCGGAGAGAAGCCCCGATTCTTCGTCCGACTCCGAGAGGTGGCCGCGTTGCGGGAACACGATGCCGTCGCCGAGACTCGTCGAGATCGGGAAGAACCAGAGAGGCACCTTGTCGCCAAACACCTCCTACATGGGACAAAAGGGCAGCTGTTGTAAAGTCTTGCAGACGATTAGGTCTATAGGAGACCAAACGAAGGTAAAGAATCAATTAATTTGATCTGAAGAAACATTGACCGAGGAAGTAAACCAAGAAATTGGAGCCCAAATCTGGAAAAAATAATTTATGACAGACAATACAATTTGTGAATCCAAACCAAATAAGATAGATTTTTAGGACCACCTAGCTGTCCGGGAAAAAATAATAAGCCAAAATTGCCCCATGCATTCATTGGCTGAGTAGCTGGGCTAAAATTTGTTTGTTTCCTTGACATGAGCTGTCTAACTCCTGTCAAATTAGACAAATAACAAGGTTCAAAAAGCAATCCTTGCTATCCCATTCAAGTGGCAAAAGTGGAAAGAAGAAGCCAGTGGGAGGGATGCCAACAAGTGAGCCCCCAAAATTTCCCAATTGGACTTCAACAATCTCAGTGATGCAATCAGTCGTTTTTGGACACTCGCCAAAATTCTCCACATCGTTAAACCAACGCATCGACAACAGGAATTACTTGAATTGTTGCTGTTCTTTTCACGATTTACTCAACCTTTCAGAAACAACCAACTCTACAAGATCAAATCACAAAGCATTGCAGCCACAAAAATAAATCTACACATCTTACGAGTTTAACATGTACGTTGTAAATTTTTATGTACTCGAAAAATCTGGGCTTGTTACCTATGATATGTGCTGCCATCTGTCCATTGGTGGACTAAAAAGAGAACCTACTAGAGTTCCCAAACTGATAATTCCCTTGCAAGGAAGTACTTAATCTGAGTAGGAGGGTTCATATTTGCCTGAAAATTGTTGTATACGCCCAGGTGGAAGGCCAGCTTGTCAGGGCCGGATCCGCCTCTGAAGATCGGCGTCCTGAACGCCTCCAAGGTGGTCCTGTTCTTGGAGACAAGGTAGAGGTGGTACGAGAAGAGCGAGGTGACGCTGAGCGCGAACATGGCGCTCACGAAGCTGTCGCGCGCGGTCTTGTAGCCGGTGGTTGCCTCCAGGCCCGCCGGATCCACGTCCGGCCCGAGGCGGTGCGGCTCGCGGTACCACGCGTGTGCGACATCCTGCAGGCTGAGACCGTGGTCCGTGCCGGCCACCTGGATGCGGCCGTGCTCGAGCACGAGGTCGTCGGGGGCTGCCTCGAGCAACTGGGCCGCGATGTGGCGCACGCGTTGCTCGATGATCGTGCACACCGCCGCGACGGCGCCACCCACCATCACGCCGCAGCGCGATCCCCAGGTGCCCGTGGAGTAGGGCGTGAGCGCGGTGTCTCCGTGGATCAGCCGCACCCGGGCCGGATCGACGCCCAGGATCTCGTGGGCCACCTGGGCCAGCGAGGTCTCCAGACCCTGCCCGTGGGAGTGGGCGCCCGTGCGCAGCTCCAGCGTGCCGTCGGGCGCGAGCCGTGCCGCGCACTGCTCGTGACCGGGCACAAGTGGGATACCCAGACCCTGGTAGACCGCAGTGCCGCTCGCGCCCTGTTCGCAGAAGACCGCCACACCGATGCCGACGCGGCGTTCGCCCGGTTGCCGCTTCCGTTGCCGCTCCCGCCAGCGCGGCGCGTCGAGGGCGGCTACGGCGCGCCTCAGGCATTCCGGGTGGTCGCCGGAGTCGAAGTGCTTGCCGGTGATGTTGGTGTAGGGCATCTGCCCGGGCTGCACGAGCGCGTCGAGCCGCACCTCCCAGGGCTCGCGGCCGGCCTCACGGGCCACCGCGTCGAGGGCGATCTCGAGCGCGAAGCACACCCCGGTGCGGGCCACGCCCCGGTAGGGCACGATGGGTGGCTTGTTGGTCGCGGCCGACACGCTGCGGCAGCGGAAGCCTTCCATCGTGTACGGGCCGGGCAGGATCGCGGCCACCTGGGCGGACTCCAGACCGGCCGAGAACGGGTGGTTCGAGTAGGCGCCCGCATCGACCACCGCGTCGCAGTCGATCCCCAGCAGGCGTCCGCGCGCGTCCGCGTAGACCGTGAGGTCGTAGTGGTGCTCGCGGCAGTTGGCGCTTCCGGTCAGGTGCTCGAAACGGTCCTCGATCCAGCGTACCGGGCGCCCAAGCTGCATCGCCACCCAGGCGAGACACACTTCCTCAGGCAGCAGGATGCCCTTGTAGCCGAAGCTGCCGCCGACGTCCGGGGCGATCACGCGGATACGGCCCTGGTCGATGCCCAGGCATTCCGACAGTCCGGCGCGGATGACGTGGGGCATCTGCGTCGCCGTCGTGACGATGAGCTGATCGAGGCGTCGGTCGTAGGTGGCCAGCACGCCGCGGCCCTCGAGGGGGGCCATGTTCTGCCGCGCGGTGCGGAACTGGCGCCGCACCACGATGGCAGCGCGGCGCTTCACCGCCTCGAGATCGCCGTCGACACGGGTCTCGAGGAACACGTTGGCGTCCCAGCTCTCGTGCACCCGCGGCGCCCCGGGTTCGAGCGCCTCCAGCATGTCGGCCACCACCGGCAGGGGCTCCAGGTCGACCTCCACCTGTTCGGCCAGATCCTCCGCCTCGGCACGCGTGGATGCCAGGCACACCGCGATGGCCTCCCCGACGTGGCGCACCCTGTCGTGGGCGAGCGGATATTGCACCGCGCTGCGGAAGCCCGGCAGGCCGATGTTCCCGACGATCGGCTGCACGCCCGTGAGATCGGCCAGGGTGAACACGCGCTGCGCGGCGCCCGCGGGCTTGCGGATGCCGGCGAGCCGTGCATGCGCCATGGGCGAGCGCACGAATGCCGCCTCGAGCATGCCGACCAGGCGGATGTCGCCGACGTACTCGCCGCGCCCGCGCAACAGGCGGTCATCTTCCTTGCGGGGGACCCGGGCGCCGATGCCCTGCGGGCGGTGGGTCGTTCGCGCAGTGCTGCTCATCGGGATTTCGCGCCGCCCGGCACTGCCTCGTTCGCCTCGAGGAACGGGGCCGCGCGGCGCCCGGCTCCGTGCCCAAGGCTGCATGCGGCGCTGGCCTGGCGGGGCGTGCATTCAGTGTCCAGCGTCAGTGCCCGGACATCCGGGTCGGGACGTACGCCGAAGGACCTCATCGCCAGCGCAGAGCGGAATTTCGCAACAGCGGGGAAGACTTCCATGTGGGGTTCCGGCTGGGTGTCAACGACGCTGCGGTGCATCGGCATCCGGCCGCCTTGGACGCTCGCGTCAGAGATCGTGTTCTCATGCGGATGATAGCGTCGGCGGGAGGCGGGTGCTCGGTAAAGGCGGCGCACTTTCCTCACCGCGGCGATGCGCGCCGCGTAAGGCCGATGCACCGGGTGCCCGTTTGTCCCAGCCATGGCCGGGTGCGCAACCGGACCTCTCCGGGACCGGGAAACGCACCCTGCGGAAGCCGCTGTCCTCAACGAGAGCCGAATCCAGGCTTCATGCGCCGCAGGGCCCGGCGCGTAGAATCCGAAGGCCGGCTCCATCATGGGGGTTCCCGTGCAGCAAGACCTTCGAATGCCGCCCGACGTGACGCGTGACCATGCGGCCCCCGGCTGAACCGTCCCAGGGTCGTGTGCTCCGCGTCTACTACGGTGCCACCCTGATGTTCCTGCTGCTCGACTACGGGCTCGGCCTCAACATCCGCATCGCCGGTCTCGAGGGGTCTCCGGTTCTCAAGGGTGGGTACTACCTCGTCGTGATGGGCTGCTTCGCCCTTATGCTGCTGCGGCCGGCGTGGTCTGTCGCCATCGGGATCGTCGAGTCTCTGGCCACCCTGGTCACCCTCATCTTCGGCATCGCACTGCGCTCTCTTCTCGTCAGCGAGCAGACGCTCGAGTCGGGCACCGGCGCTCCCCGCCTCGCGGAGATCCTCAACTTCCTGATCAGCGGCTCGGTCGCCTGGACCGCGTGGCAGAGCGGGATGCGGCGGGTGTTGGACGCGCGGCGGCGCTGAGCCGACACCTCGGCTGGATGGTCGAGATTCCCCCGGGGGGCATCACGGCGCGAGCGTGCCGGCCCGGCTGTGGAACTCCATTGCTTCTCGAGCGTGTACCTCAGCGCCGCCGCACGCGCTCGCTCTTGCGTGTTCGCTCGAAGAAATCGTCCGGCTTGCGCCGCACCCATGCGAGGAACCGCGCCATCTCCGGATGCTCGCGCAAGGCGTCGACGTGGTGGTATCCGCGCTCGAGTTCGGCCTCGGTGAACAGCGCGTGCACCTGCCGGTGGCAGATGCGGTGCAGCCACACCGTCATGGTGCCGCCGCGCGACTTCGGCACGAGATGGTGGGCATCCCGCTGCGCTGGCGGGATCGGGCGCTCGCACAGCGGGCAGACCGGTATTTCACGGTCGATCGGCTCCTGCGGCGCGGCGACCGCGAGCCCCTGTCGTCGCTTGATCCGTCCCTGCACGATGGGTGGGGAGGTGCTCGCCGCCCCTCAGGCGGACAACCGGACCAGCACCGTGGCGGCGGCGGCGATGTGCGCGAGGGTGACGACGACCGACAGGGTGTGCAGTCGCACGAAGCGCTGTCGCTGGCCACTGTCGGTGGCGGCGTTGATGGCGGGCATCAGCACCTGTCGCGTCGGCACCGTCGTCAGGGCGATGAGGGCAAGCATCTGGGCCGACAGCCGATCCGTCGATGCCGCCAGCAGGGCGGCGGCCGCCGCCACGCC
Organism: Burkholderiales bacterium; assembly: GCA_040373665.1. Lineage (GTDB taxonomy): Bacteria > Pseudomonadota > Gammaproteobacteria > Burkholderiales. The sequence continues at coordinate 5,509 of JBEICA010000134.1, forward strand.
GATGACGAAGAGGTAGAAGGGCGGGAAGGCCTTGCGTATGAGCACGCGTGCCTCGGCCATGGGCAGCACCTTGAACAGGAAGGTCGCGAAGCCCGCGGCGAACAGCAGCATGCCCCCGAAGAGAAGGGCAGTGGTCAGCAAGGCGGTGCCGCGAAGCAGAAGGTCAGCCATCGGTGGTCCTTCCCATGTGAGTGGACGGACAAGCAGGGGGACGCCGGGACATTCCGGTCACCACGGCAACACTCGCCCCGCCGTCCTTGGTGGCGCATGCCTCTGCATGGCCCATCTCAAGAGTGGACTCATGGACCAGTGCGCGCGCATTTCGATCACGGCCACGCCGTATCGGGCGGCAGTCTGCAGCGCTGGATAGACGTCGCATCCTCCGCGTGAGTTCCGTCACGGGCTCCGCGAGCGGGCCAGGCACGGGCCGGTGGTCCACCCGCTGTCTCCCGGCGTCATCGAACGCCGGTCACGGGTCCGGAGCAGTGAGTCCCGCCAGTGTCATTGCCTGCGCCGGCGGGCATTGCCTGAAACCGCGCGGCAACTTCTTCGCCCTGCCAGCGGTACCGCCCGCCAAGGTCGACGGGCACAGGGCTCCGGAGCCCGTCCGGGACGCTCCATCGTGCGGCCCCATCGACGCCTGATCCGCCCCGCCCCGTGTTCGAGAGCCAGCAGCGGTGCTTCGATGCCTATTGTGGTGATGCGGCACGTCGATGCGGGCGCGGTGTCGGTAGCGGTCTGTCGTAGGATGCGTGTTCGTGACAGGCTGGCGGGCTCCGCCTGCCTGGGTGAAGGCCGGGGAGGATGGGGAGCGATGCCATACGTGACCTTGTCGAAGGGTAGGGTGCACTATTCGGAAAGCGGTCAGGGTGTCCCGCTGGTATTGCTTCACGCCAACCCGGGGGACAGCAGGGATTTCGAGGCTATCGTGCCGTCTCTGGCGCAGAGCCATCGTGTTCTGGCGCTGGACTGGCCGGGTTACGGTCTGTCGGACCCGCTGGCCGACCCTGGCGCGGCGAGCGTCGCCGATTTCCGGGAGGCGCTGCGCGCGTTCATCGCCGCGCTCTCACTGCCGCCCGCGGTCTTCATCGGCAACTCGATCGGGGCCAACGTCGCGGCACGGCTGGCGATCGAATCCCCGCAGCAGGTGCGCGGCCTCGTCCTCGTCTCGCCCGGGGGCTTCACACCCCACAACACGGCCACGCGTCTGTTCTGCCGCCTCCAGGGTGGCCGCTTTTCAATCCCGCCCCGGCTGTTCGCCAGGCTGTATCTGAAACATCGCACGCCACCGGTCCGGTCGATGCTGGAGCGCGCCGCGACGCTGCAGGCAACACCCGACCGTCTCGCCCTGAACCGAGCCATGTGGCGGAGCTTTGCGAACGCCGAGACCGATCTGAGGCCTTCGGCGGCGCGCATCGACGCGCCCACTGCGTTGTTCTTCGGGCAGCACGATCCCGTCATTCCCGCGCACCGGGACGGCCAGGTCGCAGCCCATTGCATGCCTTTCGCGCAGTACGCGGTCCTGCCCTGCGGGCATGCGCCCTTCGCCGAACTGCCGGACGTCTTTCTGGCCCGCGTGCAGCGATTCCTCGCAGCGAACGGGTTGACCTGATCCCTCGAACCTGCCGAAACGCAGAGAACCCTCATGACGACTCCCGCCCTCATCTTCTGGTCCCGTGCCGTGCAGGCTGCGGCCTTCGTCGTGCTCACCCTCAGTGCGGTGCTGCTGTTGGCGCCTCCGCTGGGGGAGCGCGTCTTCTATTTCGTCTACTTCCAGCAGTTCACCAGCCCGGTTCCGGTGCCGGAGGTCACGGTCGGCTACCTGCGGTTTGCAAACGGCATCATCGGCGCCGTGATGGCGGGGTGGATGATCGGGGTCATCGTGCTGGCGCGCGGTCCCTTTCTCGCCGGTCAGCCGTTCGCGTGGAAGGCAATCGCCTGGCCGCTCGCCGGCTGGTACCTCATCGACACGGCCTTCTCCGTTGGACACGGGGTGTGGGGCAATGTGGTGCTCAACACGGCAACCGCGCTGATGTTCGGCATACCGCTGCTGGCGTCCCGTCGTCATTTCAACGAGGCGCCGTGAGGCCGTAGAATGCGGCGCTTCTTGGGGTCAGCCCAGTTCATTCAGGCACTGGTTGACAGCCCTGCGCGCGTGACACCTTCGCAGATATCGAACGGGAGTGAGGATGCAACCGAGCCAAGCTGTCGCTGGTGCCTCGCGGATCGGCTTTCTGACGCTGCTTGCCGTTGTGGTGGCCGCGGCCGACGCCCGAGCGGACAACGCCTGGGCGGGCGGCTATGTGGGAGTGTCCGGCGCTTATTCCAGGAGCCTCATCAGCGGGACGACCGTGAAGGCCGATGGAACTGTCGGTGCAAACGCCACCAGCGAGGCCGCGAATGCCTTGCGGGACGAGGCGGCAGGCCTGGCGCTCATCGTCGGCGTCCGCAAGCGCCTAGACGCCGGGCTCATCCTGGGCCTCGAGGCGGATGTGGCGTACCTCGGTCACCAGACGCGCAACGAGAACCGGATCAACAGCGGCGCCTACACCGGGCAACCCAGCGCCACCCTCGAGTATGAGACGCCGTGGCTTTCGACGGCGCGTGCCGTGGCCGGGTGGTCATTTGGAGACCTCCTGGTGTTCGCGTCGGGCGGCGCGGCGTTCGCGACCGAGAAAGTCACGCGGACCCAGTACCGGGCGGTGGGGGGGGCCAGCGTGACGGAAGCGGCGTTCAGCGAGACCGATCGTGAGACCCGTGTGGGTTACGCGCTGGGCGCCGGCCTGGAGTGGCGGTGGGGCAAGCCCTGGGCACTCCGTGCCGACTATCTGCACGTGCGATTCCCCGATCAGACGTTTCTTTTCCCCGATGCGCGCGGCGGCGCGCAGGCGTCCTTCACGAACGTCCAGGGCCGCATCGCGACCAACGACGCGCATTCGAATACCGTCCGGATCGGCCTGACCTATACCTTCGGTATCGGAAACTGACGGGGCCACAGGGGCTCTCCGTCGGCGTTGTGCCAGTAACGCCGAGGTCAGTGCGTGTGAAACGCGACGGGGGCAGGCTGACGGGATTTCGACCACGCACTCCCAGGTTACCATTGCGGCGTGTGGCGCCACGCGCTACAGTCGCGCATGATCCGGAGTTTCAGGCATAAAGGCGTCGAACGCTTCTTTCGGTCTGGTTCACGGGTGGGGATCCAATCCGCGCACGCGCCGCGCCTGGCCCGGCAATTGTCTGCATTGGACGCGGCCACACGGCCCGAAGACATGAATCGTCCCGGCTGGGACTGGCACTCCCTTCATGACAGTCTTGCTGGTCACTGGGCGGTCAGCGTAAACGGTAACTGGCGCCTGACCTTTACGTTCGAAAACGGCGACGCCGTTCTGGTCGACTATCAGGATTACCATTGAGGCGATGATGAGTGCCATGTTCAACCCCCCCCATCCTGGCCTCACGTTGAGGGACGACATCCTGCCTGCCTTGAATCTTCAGGTCAGCGAGGCTGCTGTCCAGTTGGATGTCGACAGAACCACCTTGTCCAAAGTACTCAACGGGCGGGCTGCGGTCAGTCCTGCGATGGCGCTGCGCATCGAGCGCTGGCTGGGGCGTGACCATGGTGGTGCTGCGGAAGTGTGGCTGGCGCAGCAGGCTGCATACGACCTCTGGCAGGCACGGGCGGCGGCGAGGGCGAGCAAGACGTTGTCTGGCGTCAAGACCCTCAAGTTAGATGCGACGCTTCAGGAGATGTCGTCAAGCCGCTCTAGAGCCGCGGGAACTGCTGACCGGTGAGGTGTGCGC
>JBEICA010000396.1:0-2509 GCA_040373665.1 Burkholderiales bacterium
GGAGTGCTGCACGCCCTTCGGTTTGCCGGTGGAGCCCGACGTGTAGAGGATGAACAGCGGGTGCTCGGCCTCAACCCACTCCGGCTCGCAGACATCGGCCTGGTTGTGGACCACGTCGCGCCACCAGACGTCGCGCGGGGCGTGGAAATGGATGTCGCCACCGGTGCGCTTGTAGATGACCACGTGCCGCACGACGTCGCAGCCCCCCATGGCAAAAGCCTCGTCCACGGCGGGCTTGAGCGGGATCTCCTTGCCGCCGCGGCACTGGCCGTCGGCGGTGATCACAGCCACGGCTCCGGCGTCGATGATGCGTTCCTGGAGACTCTTGGCGGAAAAGCCGCCGAACACGACCGAGTGGATGGCGCCGATCCGGGCGCAGGCCTGCATGGCCACCACAGCCTCGATGGACATGGGCATGTAGACGAGCACGCGGTCGCCCTTGCCGATGCCGAGGGTCTTCAGGCCGTTGGCGAACTCGCACACGCGGTGGTAGAGCTGGCGGTAGGTGATCTTGCTGACCGAGCCGTCGTCGGCCTCGAAGATGATGGCGACCTTGTCGGGCTGTGTGTCGAGGTGGCGGTCGAGGCAGTTGTAGGAGACGTTGAGGCGCCCGTCCTGGAACCACTTGAAGAACGGGGCGTTTGACTCATCGAGCACCTGGGTGAAGGGGGTCTGCCAGAGCACGTGCTCGCGGGCCAGACGCGCCCAGAAGCCGGTGTAGTCGCCCTCGGCTTCCGCGCACAGCCGCTGGTACTCGGCCATGCCGGGGATGGTTGCCTGTGCCACGAAGGATGCGGGCGGATCGAAGACGCGGTTTTCCTGGAGTACAGATTCGATGGTCGACATGCGTTGCTCCGGTCATTGGATGGAATCCGGGCACGGGCCGTGGGCCCGGGCGCGAGAACGCGAATTATAGGGGGCGGCGAGTGGGCAACGTCCGCCCGGCAGCGGTCTTCGACGGGATTGTTGCGCTGGATCAAGGTCGTGCGGCTGAGGGGCATCGCGTATACTCGGCGGTTCTCCGCGTCATGCTTTCCGGATACGCAACATGGCCACCATCGCCCAGGACGATCTGATCACCAGCGTCGCCGACGCCCTGCAGTTCATCTCCTATTACCATCCGGTCGACTACATCCGGAACCTCACGCGGGCCTACGAGCTCGAGCAGTCGCCGGCTGCGAAGGACGCGATGGCGCAGATCCTGGTGAACTCGCGCATGTGCGCCGAAGGGCACCGGCCCATCTGCCAGGACACGGGCATCGTCAACGTGTTCCTCAAGGTCGGCATGGACGTGCGCTGGCAGGCTGGGATGAGCCTGGAGGACATGGTCAACGAGGGCGTACGCCGTGCCTACCTGAACCCGGACAACACGCTGCGGGCCTCGGTGCTGGCCGATCCCGCCGGCGCGCGCCGGAACACGCGGGACAACACCCCGGCGGTGATACACGTCTCCCTGGTGCCCGGCGATACGGTCGAGGTCGAGGTCGCGGCGAAGGGCGGCGGCTCGGAGAACAAGTCCAAGTTCGTGATGCTCAATCCGTCGGACTCCATCGTGGACTGGGTGATCAAGACCGTGCCGACCATGGGGGCGGGCTGGTGCCCGCCCGGCATCCTGGGCATCGGCATCGGCGGCACGGCCGAGAAGGCGATGCTGATGGCCAAGGAGTCGCTCATGGAGCCGATCGACATGCAGGAGCTCATCCAGCGCGGGCCGTCCAGCCGCGTCGAGGAGTTGCGCATCGAGCTCTACGAGAAGGTCAACGCACTGGGGATCGGTGCCCAGGGTCTGGGCGGCCTCTCGACCGTGCTGGACGTGAAGATCCGCGACTACCCCACCCATGCCGCAAGCCTGCCGGTGGCCATGATCCCCAACTGTGCCGCCACCCGCCACGTACACTTCGTGCTCGACGGCTCGGGGCCGGCGAAGCTCGAGCCGCCCTCCCTGGACGACTGGCCCGCCATCACCTACGACGCTTCCAAGGGACGGCGGGTCGACCTCGACAGCGTCACCCGCGAGGAGGTTGCAGGCTGGAAGCCCGGGGACGTGCTCTTGCTCAACGGCAGGCTGCTCACCGGACGCGACGCCGCCCACAAGCGGCTGGTCGACATGATCGCGCGTGGCGAACCGCTGCCGGTGGACTTCACCAATCGCTTCATCTACTACGTGGGCCCGGTGGACCCGGTGCGTGACGAGGTGGTGGGGCCCGCGGGGCCGACCACGGCGACGCGCATGGACAAGTTCACGCGCACCATGCTCGAGAAGACAGGACTGCTCGGCATGGTGGGCAAGGGTGAGCGCGGCCCGGTGGCCATCGATGCCATCCGCGACAACCGCGCGGTCTACCTGATGGCCGTGGGGGGCGCAGCCTATCTGGTGTCCAAGGCCATCAAGGGTGCGCGCACGCTCGCGTTCGCGGATCTCGGCATGGAGGCCATCTACGAGTTCGACGTGGTCGACATGCCGGTCACGGTGGCGGTGGATTCGGGTGGCACGTCGGTCCACCAGACC
>JBEICA010000368.1:0-2858 GCA_040373665.1 Burkholderiales bacterium
CCACCACCATCGCACCGATGTGCGGCGGGAACCGGATGCCGGTCAACTCCATGAAGTGGCTGACCCAGGCACCCGCCTTGACGCAGGCGAGCACCAGCAGCAGGTGCCAGAGGACAGGCCAGCCGCCGGAACGCATGGCTGCGAGATCCCGCAGGATGCCAGCCGCGCCGGAAGCGCCCGCCTCCAGGCGCACCCCCGGGCCGGCCGCCGCCCGCAGTCCGTGCCGCCGCACCAGCCAGATGCCCACCGGCCCGCCCAGCAATCCGCCCGCCACCAGTCCCAGGGTGGCCGCCGCCGCACCCAGCGGCCCCGCGCCTGCCAGACCCTGCTGCTCGAGCACGGGCGCGAAACCCAGTGCGGTGCCGTGACCGCCGGTCATGGAGATGCTGCCGCTCACCAGGCCGAGCAGGGGATCGGTACCGAGCAGCGCGGCCACCCCGACCCCGACCACGTTCTGGAGCACGGCAAGGGTGGTGCCGATGCCGAGAAACAGCAGCACCTGACCACCACCGCGTCGCAGAACGTCGCGCGATGCATTCAGCCCGATGCAGGTGAAGAAGGCCACCAGCATGGGCAGGGTCACGCTCCGGGCAGGGGCGGCTTCCCACTCGGGCTCGATGGTGACCAGCCAGGTCCACCAGCGCGCCGTGACCTTGGACGCCATCTGGACGGGCTCGGCCGTCAGCGCACCCGCCACGAGCAGAGCCAGTGACAGCAGCAGACCACCGGTCACCGGCGCGGGGATGTTGAAACGTCCGAGCGCGGGAATGCGCCGGGTGAGCCACTCGCCGAGCAGCAGCACCGGCACGGCCAGCAGCACCGGCAACCACGCCGGCAGCGTCACGAGAACACCCGACGTCCGTGGCGGGCCATCGCGGCCACCGCTACTCGCCCGATCCGGAGGACTCCAGCTTGGGGCGGCCAAACAGGCTCCAGCGACGCGCCGGCGTCCCGGCCGCGGGCGCCTCCGCAGCCGGCGGCGGCACCAGCACCTGGTTGAAACGCTCGAAGAAGCCGTCCGCCAGTTTGCGCGCGACGCCGTCGATGAGGCGCGAGCCCACCTGCGCGATCTTGCCGCCAACGGTGGCGTTGGCCTTGTAGGTGAGCACCGTGACGGTGTCGGACTCCTGCGTGAGCACGACTTCCGCCTGCCCCTTGCCAAAGCCGGCCACGCCGCCGGAGCCCTCGAAGGACAGGAAGTAGGACTGGGGGGGATTGGGCTCGAGGATGTGCAGCTTGCCGGTGAATTTCGCCTTGACCGGCCCGACGGCCGCCACCATGGCGAGACTGAACTCGGTGTCCGAATGCTTCTCGACCTTGTCGCAGCCGGGGATGCACTGCCTCAGCATCTCCGGATCGTTGAGGGCTTCCCACACTGCCTGCCGCGGCAGGGCGATGACCTGTTCGCCCATGATTTCCATCGACTAGCGCTCCTTGGGGCCCGCAGGTGCGGGCCGCGATTGGCGAGCGGGCCGGCGCCCGGCGTGACGCGGATCGAACACGCCGGCAAGCCGCTCGAGACTGTCCACATTATGCGCCGGCAGGAAATGATCGACGTGCGGCAGCAGCGCGCGCACGCCTGCCGCGCGCGGCTCGAAACCCTCGAAGCGCAGCAGCGGGTTCAGCCACATCAGACTGCGGCAGGATTTGCGCAGCCGCTCCGCCTCGACCGACAGGCCGGCGCCCGCATCGCGATCCAGGCCATCGGTGATCAGCAGCACCGAGGCGTTCTGGCCGAGCACCCGACGGGACCAGCGGAGGTTGAACCCGGCGAGACTGGACGCGATGCGCGTGCCTCCGGACCAGTCTGCCACCGCTGCGGAGACCTGACGCAGTGCCAGATCGACATCGCGATGTCGCAACGGCCGCGTCACGTTGGTCAGCCGCGTCCCGAAAAGGAACACCTGGACCCGGTCGCGATCATTGGTGATGGCGTGCAGGAAGTGCAGGAACATGCGCGTGTAGGCCTGCATCGAGCCCGAGATGTCGCACAGCACCACGAGCGGGGCGTGGCGCCGTCGCCGGCGGCTGCGCCGCAACGGCAGCAGATCGCCTCCGCCCCGCAGGCTGGCACGCAGGCTCGCGCGCATGTCCACCAGCGGCCCGTCGACCGCCGGCCGGCGGCGCCGTGTCACGATCTCCGGCACGGGCAGGGTGAGCCGCGCCATGAGGGCGCGGGCCTGCTCCATCTCGCGGGCCGACATGCTGGCGAAGTCCCGCGCGCCCAGGCGCTCGCGCGCATCCGGCGCAAGCGCAAGGGTGCGGGTCTCGCGCTGCAACAGCAGCGGTTCGCGGTCGGCGGGCAACTCCGCGGCGAGGGCGTCGAGCACCCGTTGCAGCACCGTCGAGTCCTCTTCGATCGACGGCGCGGCGGACGTCGGTGGCCGGCTGCGGGCCCCGGGGTCGGATGCCCGCGGCCGCCAGTAGAGATCGAATGCCTGGTCGAACACCTCGAAGTGCTCGCGCCGCGACAGGAACAGCGCCGCGAGGGTCTGCCGCACGTCCCCGCGTCGTCCCAGGTCCAGCCCTTCCAGGGCGCGGGCGGCGGCCAGCACCTGATCCGTGCCCACCGGGATGCCGGCGCGGCGCAGCACGTGCACGAAACGGACGAGGGCTTCCAGCATGCTCGACGAACCCGGGTTGGCGAGGACGGGGCGGGAGCGGCACGACGCCGCAGCGCAGCATCGAATCATATTGTCTTGTGGCTCGGGCCGGGCGTAGGATTTCCGCCACGGGTGTGCGAGGTACACCCCGGAGTCATGCAGCCGGAACCACCGGGAGGTCGACATGTGCTTCGAATTCGAATGGCTCTATTGGGCACAACTGGCGCAGGAAAAGGCCAGACGCGACGAGCAGGC
>JBEICA010000177.1:0-7102 GCA_040373665.1 Burkholderiales bacterium
CCCATCCCGCGCACCCTGGCGCGGCTCGATCTCAGCCACATGGTCCGTTCCGCCGGCTGCAGGACCGCCGACGATGCCGTGCGCTACCTCGAGGGCCGTTTCCTCAATGTCGCGCTGGATGAGCCCACCCGCCGCGAGCTCGCCGATTTCCTGATCAAGGAACTGGGCACGGGCGACCTCGAGGCCGCCGAGAGCTTTGCCGAGGACGGACTGCGGCTGCTGCTGCACCTCATCCTGAGCCGCCCCGAGTACCAGCTCGGTTGAGTTGCCCGCCCCCGCCGCCACACGGAGTTGACCGATGAAATCCCGCCACTTCCAGCGCCGCCAGCTGCTCAAGGCCGGTCTTGCGAGCCTGGGCGCCGCCGCCTTCTCGCCGGTTCCCGTCCCCGGCATGTTTTCGCGCGTGGCCCACGCCGCCGCTGCAGCCGAGGCCAGCGACCGCATCCTCGTCGTGCTCGAGCTGTCCGGCGGAAACGATGGCCTGAACACGGTGGTGCCCTACGCCGACGATGCCTACTACCGGCTGCGTCCGTCCGTCGGGATCCCGGAGAAGAAGCTGCTGAAGCTCGATGATCGCTTCGGCCTGAACCCCGGCATGGCCGGATTCGAGCGTCTGTGGAAGGACGGGCAGCTCGCCATCGTCCATGGCGTCGGCTACGACAACCCGTCGTTCTCGCACTTCACCTCCATGGCCTACTGGCACACGGCGGCTCCGAACAGCGGCGACGACTACGGCTGGTTCGGGCGGGTGGCGGATGCCATGTCGCCGCGCCCCAGGCCGAACTTCCTCATCAACGTCGATACCGCACAGTCCCTCGCGGTCAAGAGCCGGGTGCATACGCCGGTGGTGTTCGACGATCCCGACAAGTTCATGCGCAACGCCTTCCTCCAGGAGCAGCCGGTGCTCGAGCTCGGCCCCGCTGCAGTGCAGGAGGCGAACACGACCCGCCGCTTTCTGGACGACGTTGCGCGCAGCGCCCGGGAGGCGTCGGAACTGGTGCGTCAGGCGTGGTCGCGCTTTCCCGCGAAGATCGACTACGGCATCAATCCGCTCGGGCTCAACAAGGTGGCGGCCTGCATCGCCGCAGACTTCCCCACCCGCCTGTACTACACGGCCTATCGCAACAACGCCTTCGACACCCACGTTCAGCAGAACGACCTGCACCAGCGCCTGCTGACGTACACCGCCGACGCCGTGCTGGGTTTCATGCGGGACCTGGAACGCCTCGGTGTCGCCGACCGGGTGGCCCTGATGGTGTTCTCGGAGTTCGGGCGCCGCGTGCCGGAGAACACAAGCCTCGGCACCGACCACGGCACAGCCAACGTCATGTTCTTCGCCGGCCATCACGTCGCCGGTGGCCACCACGGCGTGCCCCCCAGCCTGACCGACCTCGACGGAACCGACAATCTGGTGCAAACCAGCGACTTCCGCCGCGCCTACGCCACCGCCATCGACGGCTGGCTGGGGCTCGGGGCCGCCGAGTCCGTGCTCAAGGGCCGGTACCAGCCCTTCCCCGTATTCGGCTGACACGCGGCGAAGATCGGCCCACCAACGCCTGCACCGGGGTTCGGATCCCTGGCGACACGGCGTGCGGGCGTGCCGCACGCCGCGGTGGTGCACCAGTCCCGCTCCGAACGCGTGCACCTCTTTTCGCAACGGGCTTGCAGGGGTAATCTCCACGACATTCGGGCTGGCGCCCGTTCGTGCGAGGGAAAAGCACCATGAAGGTCGGATACCGGATGGCCCGAAGGGCCGCAGCGGCACTGGCGGCGGCGGCACTGTCCCACGTCCCTGCCGTGCAGGCGCAGCTTCCCATCGAACAGGTCACCGTCGAGAAGTCGGTCAGGGCGAAACAGCGGGTCTACGTGCCCGATATCGCCATCAACCACATCGGCGACGGCAAACTCCACGTGGTGGACGGCGAGACCGGCGCCTACCAGGGTGTGATCGGCACCGGATTCACGGGCCAGACCAAGATCAGCCACGACGGACGGGAGATCTACATCGCCACCAGCTACTACTCCCGGGGTCAGCGCGGCGAGCGCGCCGACATCGTCGAGGTGTGGGATGCGGACACGCTCTCCTTCAAATACGAGATTCCCGTCAGCGAGAAACGTGCGCTGGCGCTGAATTATCGGCACCTGCTCAGCCTCTCTTCCGACAGCCGCTGGCTGCTGGTGCAGAACGCGACTCCCGCCACTTCCGTCACCGTCGTGGATCTGCAGCGCAAGGCCGCCGTGGCCGAGATCTCGACGCCAGGATGCTGGGCGATCTACCCGGTGAAGTCTCAGCCCAACCGCTTCGGCACCCTGTGCGGTGACGGCACGATGCAGATGATCACCCTGGGCGAGGATGGAAGCGCGGCTGCCCGCACGGTGTCGGACGTGCTGTTCGATCCCGACGGCGACGCCCTCTTCATTCAGGGCGAGCCCACCGGTGACACCTACCACTTCGTCAGTTTCACCGGCAATCTCGTGAGCATCGACATGAGTGGCGAGAAGGCACGCGCCGCCGGCAAATGGTCGCTGGTGTCTGCCAAGGAGCGCAGGAAGGGCTGGCGCCCGGGCGGCTATCAGGTGCTCGCCCTGCATGAAGGCAGCGGGCAGTTCCACGTGCCCATGCACTCTGGCGGTGGCGAGGGCAGCCACAAGGCGCCCGCAAGAGAGATCTGGACCTTTGACATCGCCACGAAGAAGCGCGTGGGTCGCATGCCCGGGCACATGGCCACGGCCATCGGTACTTCGACCGACGGCAAGCGCCTGTACGCCATCGATGCCGAGAAAGCGTCTCTGGTGATCGTGGAACTCGGGCGCAAGCCGCGCGTGAAGGGGGTGTTCCAGGTGGGCGAATTCCCGAGCCAGATCGAGGTTCACTGATGCACCCCGCCCTCCTCCTCGGCGACCCGGCGGCCACGGGCATCGTGGTGGGGGCGCTCGCGCTCATTCTCATCGGAGCGGCCTGGCACAAGTTCTCCGAGCCGTCCGCTTTCCTGTCCGCGCTGGCCGGCTACCGGCTGGTCCCGGATGCACTGCTTGGTACGACCGCGCGGATCGTCCCCGTGGTGGAGGCCGCGCTGGCCCTCGGCCTGCTGCTGCCGGTCACGCGGACGGCGGCGCTGGCCGGCACGGCCGTGCTGATCGCAACCTACGCGGGTGCCATGGCGATCAACCTGCTCCGTGGTCGCAGCTACATCGACTGCGGGTGCGGGGGCGCCACCCATCCGCTGTCGTGGGGTCTGGTGGCGCGCAACGCACTGCTCGTGGCGGTGGCGCTGGCCTTTGCCGGCCCGACCGCTGAGCGCCCCCTCGACTGGATCGACGGGATCACCCTGATCGCCGGGGTACTGGCCTTCTACGTGGCCTACCTGATGGCGGATGAACTGCTCCGCCAGGCAAGCCGCATGGCACGGGCGGGCCAGGCGGACGCGGCACGGAGCAGCCTGTCATGACCAGCATCACGATCTCCAACATTCTGCTGTGGGTGCTGATGCTCGGGGTGATCGTGGCCCTGTGGGCACTGGCACGGCAGGTGGGCATCCTCTACGAGCGCGTCGCGCCGATGGGCGCCCTCATCACGGATGCCGGTCCCAAGCTGGGAGAGCATTCCCCCACCTTCGACCTGCCCTCCCTCGGCGGCGGCACGGTCGCCATCGGTGGCGAACACCCCCGCAGCCAGCTGATCTTCTTCCTGTCCCCCACCTGCCCGGTGTGCAAGAAGCTGCTGCCCATCCTGCGCTCCGCCTCCCAGGCGGAGAAGAACTGGCTGGACGTGGTGCTGGCCAGCGACGGGGAGTCCACCCAGCATCTGGCTTTCCATCGCGACCAGAAGCTGTCCCAGTTTCCCTACGTGCTTTCGGCGGATCTGGGGATGGCCTACCGCGTGAGCCGCCTGCCCTACGCCGTGTTGCTCGACGAGCATGGCGTGATCCGGGCCAAGGGACTGATCAACAACCGCGAACAGCTCGAGAGCCTGTTCAATGCCAAGGAAATCGGCGTCGCCTCGGTGCAGGACTACCTGCAGCGCGGCGCCCACGTGCACTCGGGCGAGAGCGCCTGAATTTCGAAGGGGATACCACCATGTTCCAAGTGATCGAGCAGTGGATCGACCGCATGGCCGAACGGCGCGTGCGCTCGGCGGCCCAGTTCAGTTCCCGCCGCAGCGCCATCGCAAAGCTCGGTACCACGCTGGTGGGCGGGGCGGTGCTGCCCATGCTGCCCTTCGACCGCTCCGGCGGTGAGGCACACGCGGCGCTGCCTGCCGCGGACGACCCGATGAAGTGCGAGTACTGGCGCAATTGTGCCCTGGATGGTTTCCTGTGCACCTGCTGCGGCGGCAGGGTCACCACCTGCCCGCCCGGTGCCGAAGCCTCCAAGGTCACCTGGGTGGGCACCTGCCGCAACCCGAAGGATGGCCGGGACTACCTGGTGAGCTACAACGACTGCTGCGGCAAGGTGGCATGCGGCCGCTGCCTGTGCAATTTCAACGAGCGCGAGCGCCCGGCCTACCGCATGGGCGTGCACAACGACATCAACTGGTGCATGGCCGACAAGCAGACGATGTATCACTGCACCGTGTCCGTGATTGTGGGCGTGGCCAACGCCTGACGGTCCCGTCCGGGAGGGGACCCATGGCAGGCTGCGGCTCACGGGTGATGCTGGCCATGGCGCTTGTCGCCCTCGCCGGCGGCACCCTGGCCGAGGACAGGAGCATCGCCCGGGCACGCACCGACTACATGCTCCACTGCTCCGGCTGTCATGGCATGGACGGTCTGGGCAAACCCGAGAAAGGCATCCCCCGCTTCACGGATCAGGTGGGGCATTTCCTCAGATTGCCTGAGGGACGGGCGTTCGTCATGCAGGTTCCCGGGCTCCTCGGCGTGCGTCTTCCCGACGAGCGGGCAGCAGCCGTCACCAACTGGATGATCCGCGAGTTCGCCGGCCCTTCCCTGCCCGCCGACTTCGTTCCCTACTCTGCCGCGGAGGCACGACGGCATCGCAAATCGCGCCCGGCCGACATCATCGGCAGACGCGACGAGATCTACCGCACGCTGCTCCAGCAGGGGCTGGTCATCCAGTGAACGCCGCGTGACCGCCCGGAAACGAAAAAGGCTTCCTGAGGAAGCCTTTTTCGCTGGCTCGCCTGGCTGACGCCGGCGCGCCTCAGGACTTGCGATTGCGCCGACGCAGAGCCAGTCCGAGGAGGATGCCCCCGGTGGCCATGGAGGCCCAGGTGGCAGGCTCGGGCACGGGAACCATGTTCATGCCGAGAACCACCTGGGTGGTCTCGATGAACGCCCCCTTGGGCCCGGCGACCGGCCCCGCATAGGCGAACAGGACGCTCTGGATGGACACCTGCGCCTGACCGACATCATCCGTATCGAGGATGGGCGACGCCGCATCCCAGTCGGTGAATGCGGGCGGGAAGCCTCCATTCACGAAAGGCGCCGTGGCGGCAATATTGCCGGTCCAGGTGGCGAGTCCTCCCATGGGATCCGCTGCGGTGATGCTGAGGGCGCCGGTGACGCCAACCTGACTGGATGTACCGAACGAGAAATAGGTGCCATCCTGAACGACCGCCGCGCCGCTGATCCACCAGCCCGGATCGGCCGTGACGGTGAGCGCGAAGGTGCTGTTCGTGAACGCCGTAGTGTCCGCCGCGGTGGCCTGGGCGCTGAAGGCAGGCGAACCGGAGGGATTCCAGACGACCAGATCGCCCATGATGGACGGGGTACCGAACAGCCCGAGCAGACTGTCGTCGAAACTGATGTCGAATTTGTCACCGTCGATGGTGACCGTGGCGGCGGATGCGCCGAGCGGCAATGTGGCCGCCATCATCGCGCCAGCAATCAAGTGCCGGATTTTCATTGTCGGGTCTCCTGCGTCTCGCAATGCCTGTTGAGTTGCGTGTGTCCCATGGACCGGATCTCTACCTGCCCATCGGACCTCCGGCACCACCGTCGCTACCAGCGGTGCCGCTGTTTTTTTCTCCAGAGGCTACACCGGCACACCCGTCATCGCAACCCCGTGACGCCGGGCCAGGCGTCCTCAACGCTCACCTCACCGGGCGTGCGCCCGCCATCGCGGACCGGCAATGCCGCGGACCGACCGTCATGGCGGCGACCTCTTGAAATCCTGCGCCAGCCTCCCCATTTCACCGCCGTCCGGGGATGACGTCAGCGTCAGACTCCGGCATCCGACCCTCTTTTCGAATCAACGTTGGAGAAGCGACACATGAAGATTCGTCCTCTGCACGACCGGATCATCGTCAAGCGCCTCGAGGAGGAGCGCAAGACCGCCTCGGGCATCGTGATTCCCGACACCGCGGCCGAGAAGCCCGATCAGGGCGAGGTTCTCGCCATCGGGGGCGGCAAGGTCCTGGAGGACGGCAAGACCCGTCCGCTGGCCGTGAAGGTCGGCGACCGGGTGTTGTTCGGCAAGTATGCCGGCCAGACCGTCAAGGTCCAGGGTGAGGAACTCCTCGTCATGCGCGAGGAGGACGTCATGGGCGTGGTCGAGTAACCCGCCGCAATCGAGGAGGAAAAACAGCCATGGCAGCCAAGGAAGTCCGTTTTCACGATTCCGCCCGTCACCGCATCGTGGCCGGCGTCAACGTCCTGGCCGACGCGGTCAAGGTCACCCTCGGCCCGAAGGGCCGCAACGTGGTGCTCGACAAGTCCTGGGGCGCCCCGACCATCACCAAGGACGGCGTTTCCGTCGCCAAGGAAATCGAACTGAAGGACAAGTTCGAGAACATGGGCGCGCAGATGGTCAAGGAAGTCGCCTCCAAGACCTCGGACGTCGCCGGTGACGGCACCACCACCGCCACCGTGCTGGCCCAGGCCATCGTCCAGGAAGGCATGAAGTACGTCGCCGCCGGCATGAACCCGATGGACCTCAAGCGCGGCATCGACAAGGCCGTGGGCGCCGTGGTCGAGGAGCTCAGGGAGATGAGCAAGCCCTGCTCCACGAGCAAGGAGATCGCCCAGGTGGGTGCCATCTCCGCGAACTCCGACCACGACGTCGGCCAGATCATCGCCAACGCGATGGAAAAGGTCGGCAAGGAAGGCGTCATCACCGTCGAGGACGGCAAGAGCCTCGACAA
>JBEICA010000015.1:0-26570 GCA_040373665.1 Burkholderiales bacterium
GGCGTCTCCCGACCCCACAATTACTACGAGTGACATGAACGACGTCGCCATGAGACACCCCCTCTGGGTGGAGGACCTGCATCGCTACCTCGAGCCTTACTGGAAGCAGGTCACAGCAGGCAGTTGGGCACAAGGTGTGGCGGCCAAGCGCCTGTCACTGCCCGAGATGCAAGGCTGGATCCTGCAACTCTATCCCTTCATCCACGTGTTTCCGAAGTTTCTCGCCGAGGCGTTGATCAAGGTCGAGGACGAGTATTCGCGCACCTTCCTCATCCGCAACATCCGGGTCGAGCGGGCGCACGCGGACCACTGGCTCGACATGGGCGAGGGCTTTGGCGTCCCGAAAGAGGAGATGCTCGCCTTGGCCGACGGGCGCAAACCCGTTCTTCGTGATGTCCAGTCTCTCACCGACTGGCTCTGGTACATCAATACCAAGGGCAGTCTGGCGGAGGCGGTGGCCGCAACGAGTTTCGCTATCGAAGGGCTGACCGGGGACCTCTCCAGAGCGACCATCGAGGGATTCCTCGCGTACGAAAACGAGCCCGGGGTGACCCTCACCCGTCCTGCCAGTCGGTGGATGCGGGAACATGCCCACTACGATGACGACCATCCGGTGATCGCCATGGAGGTCGTCAAGCAATATGCGACGACGGAAAGGCTGCAGCAGAAGGTGATGCTCGCGGCGCGCCGGTCGGTGCAGTTGCTCGGGCTGGCTCTCGAGACCTCCTATCGCGCCTATACCCCGGCACCGGACGCGGCGGACGCGTCCGGTGCCGTCGTTCGCTTCCCCGGCGAGCGTCGGGGCGCCGACCGGCGAGTGCATGCGACGGCCATCCCGTTCCCGGAGCGTCGCCTGCGCGACCGCCGGGGCTATCTGGAGCAGCAGGTGCACTGAGCCTGCTTTCGCCTTCACGCCGACGGCCCGGAGACGGGCCGTCGGCGTTTTTGCCACCGGTATCGACCCGCGACGGGCGCGGCAAAGCGCGGTAAAGTCGTCAGCGTGGATGTTTAAACCAATCACGGGATGACTGCGGGGCGCCCGCCAGTGCCCGTGCGGGCCGACAGACCAAAAGGTACAGACGACCCGCGGGTAGCTGACGCCATGGGCATCGGTGCGCAGTTCATTTGCAGCGCCGACCTGGCGAAATGTCCGGACGAGGCTCATTTTCGGAGGAAGCGGTAATGGCAGTGATCGAGTGGAAGGACCAGCTTGCCATCGACCAGGGGATCATGGACGACACCCATCGGGAGTTCGTCGATCTGCTGGAGCGGGTGGCCAATGCGCCGGATGAGGACATGGCCGCCGTCATCGACGAGTTCATCCACCACACGGAGGACCACTTCGCCCAGGAGGAGCGCTGGATGGAGTCCCTCGAGTTCCCGCCGCTGTCCTGTCATCGCAACGAGCACCAGGGCGTGCTGCAGATCGCCCACGAGGTACGCAGCCGCGTCGCCAATGGCGAGACACGCTTCGGCAAGGTGCTGGCCGAGGCGGTGTTCGAGTGGTTCGAGAATCACGCTGCTTCCATGGACACGGTGCTGTCCATGTACATGAAGGACCGCGGCTACACGCCAACGCCGGGCGCCTGAGCCGTCGGGCGGGTATGCCCGGCTGAGCCCTGACACCCTTGGATCTGCGCGTCGACATTGCCGGCGAGGTCTTGGTGCTCATGCCGGAGCGCGTGGCAGCCTGGCCGGGAGGTGCCACCCTGCTGGTGGCTGACGCCCACTTCGGCAAGGCGGCCAGTTTCCGCGCCGCCGGGATTCCCGTGCCCAGCGGCACCACCGGCGATGATCTGGCGCGCCTGGATGCGGCCCTGGCCCGCGCTGACGTCCGGCGCATCGTGTTCCTGGGCGATTTCCTGCACAGCCGCCAGGGGCGAGCCCCAGCCACGCTCGCGGCCATCGCCCGCTGGCGCGATACCCATCGCGATATCGACATGGTGGTGGTGCGTGGCAACCACGACCGGCATGCCGGTGATCCACCGCCCGATCTGGGCATCCGCAGTGTGGCCGAGCCGCTCGCCGAGGGCCCCTTCCTGCTTTGCCACCATCCAGAGCCGCGACCCGGCGGCTACGTCCTCGCCGGTCACCTCCACCCGGCGATCCGTCTGAACGGCAGCGCCCGACAGTCCCTGCGCCTCGCCTGTTTCCACTTTACGTCCGCAGTCGGTGTGCTCCCGGCGTTCGGCGGCTTCACCGGTCGCGCGCTGACCCGGCCTGGCCGCAACGACCAGGTGTATGTGGTGGCCGGCGAGGCGGTGGTGGAGGTGCCGTCGCGGCCTGCATCGGTGCGCCGCACCGTGGGAGCTGGCGCCAGGGGGTGATGCGGTCGGCGCAATGCGCCCGGAGCGAGCCCCGGCGGGAAGGCGCGGACATTGCTCCAGCCTGGAATCCGCGGTGTTCATTGCCCTCCGCCTGCATCCGCGATGACTGTATGCCTATGCATGCATGGTCACAGCAGGCCGGAGCAGGTCCCGGTCGAGCCGCCTCAGACGGCCCGTCGGGCGCGATGGCACTGTCGGCAAGGTTGACAGGAACCATTCCAGGGAGGCGCCTGTTCGACGTCGACGGGGATTCCGGGGCCGCTCCCGGCGTCGCCGCAAGACGCGCGACGGCGGACGAGTGATGCAGATCCTGAGACGCGCGCGGGCGCTGGCGGGGAGGCTCCGCGGACGGGTTGGTCACCCCGGCACGCCGTTCGCCGTGGGCTGGGAACGGCCCGTCGGCGATGCTGAATTCGAGTGGATCCTGGGTGCCCTGGCCGCGGGGCATGGTCTGGCCTTCGACCCGCGCCTCCTGGCCAGCGCCTTTCCGGCGCCGCGCACCCGGGGCGACCTCATGGCGGCCGCCAAGGCCCTCGGAATCGACCTCGAGCCTCTCACACTGGAGCCTGGCAGACTCCGGCAGAGCGCCGGACCCTGCGTGGCTTTTGCGCGCGCGCCGACGGCGCCCGGAGAGGCGGCTTCTTCCGCCGCACTGATCCTCACCGTCGACGCACACGAGCTCGTGGTCGCCGAGTTCGGTGCGACCGAACCCCGGCGTCTTGGTCTGGAAGAGTTCGTATCAGGCTACCAGCCGGTCGGTCTGGCCCCTGGCAGCCTGGACGACATCGCAGGCCCGCAGGTCGAGCAGACGGCTGCAGCGGGGCGGTTCGGTTTCCGGTGGTTCGTCCCCGAATTGCTGAGGCACCGGGCGGTGTGGCGCGACGTCCTGCTCGCCTCCCTGTTGATCCAGTTGCTCGGTCTGGGCATGCCGCTGCTGGCACAGGTGGTCATCGACAAGGTCGTGGTGCACCGCACGCTCGGCACTCTCGGGGTGGTGGCCGCGGCCGCCTTCCTCTTCGTGGCATTCGGCGCAGCCATGAGCTGGGTCCGGCAGTATCTATTGATACACACCGGAAACCGCATCGATGCGGTGCTCGGGCAGCGCGTGTTCTCGCACCTGTTGCGATTGTCACCGCGCTACTTCGAGTCGCGTGCGACGGGCTCGGTGGTGGCACGTCTGCACGGCATCGAGGTGGTCCGCGAGTTCCTGTCGGGCGCGGGTGTCGGGCTGATGCTGGACCTGCCCTTCGTGCTGGTGTTTCTTGCCGTCATGCTCGCCTACAGCTGGGAGCTGACGATCGTCGCGGTGGCCGGTCTCGCACTGCTGTGCGCTCTGGCGATGCTGGTGTCTCCCCTGCTGCGGGCGCGACTGGACCAGCAGTTCCGCATCGGCGCCGCAAATCAGGCCTTCGTCACCGAGCACGTCGGTGCCATGGCGACGGCGAAGATCCTGCAGATGGAGGGCGTGCTGGAGCGCCGCTACGGAGACCAGCTCGCCCGGCTTCTCGAGGCGACGTTCCGCACACGCACGCTGTCGAACACCTATCAGGTCGGAGTGAGTGCCCTGGAGCAGGCCATGTCGCTCGTTATCCTGCTGGCTGGCGCCATGCTGGTGATGCGTGCCGAGGGCTTCACCATCGGGATGCTGGTCGCCTTCCAGATGTTCGCATCGCGCATGAGCCAGCCGGTGCTGCGCCTGGCGGCGCTCTGGCAGGACTTCCAGCAGGCGCGCGTCGCCGTGGAGAGGCTTGGCGACCTGATGGACGGCCCGCGGGAGAACTACGCTGCGCGGCCGCGCCGGGCGCAGGGTGGTGCCGGGGTGGTGCGCTTCGAGGCGGTGGACTTCCGTTACGGTCCGCGTCACCCGTGGCTGCTGCGCCGCCTCTCCTTCGCCCTTGCGCCCGGTGGCCTGACGGTGGTCATCGGCCCATCCGGCACGGGCAAGAGCACCATCGTCCGTCTCCTGCTGGGTTTCGAGCAACCCGAGGCTGGACGCATCCTCGTCGACGACGTCGATGCGGCGTGGATGGCTGCCAACGAACTGCGGGCGCTGTTTGGCGTTGTACCCCAGGACACCACGCTGTTCTCCGGCACCATCCTGCGCAACCTGCTCGATGCGAGTCCCGGGGCCAGCTTCGAGGATGTCGTGAATGCCTGCCGTCTGGCCGAGGTGCATGCCGACATCGAGGCCCTGCCCCAGGGCTATGACACCCCGCTCGGAGAGCAGGGTGTGGGCCTGTCGGGCGGGCAGAGACAGCGCATCGCGATCGCCAGGGCCCTGTTGCGGCGGCCCCGGGTGCTGGTATTCGACGAGGCCACCAGCCACCTGGATGGGGACACCGCGGCTGCGTTCGCCCGCACCGTGAATGCCCTGCGCGGAAAGGTCACGATGCTGTTCATTGCCCACGTCCTGCCCCGTGGACTGGTGGTCGACCAGGTGGTGCGTCTGTCGGGCCCCGGGCTGTCGTCGGCGGTTTCACCGGTCTCCGAACGCGGTGCCGTGCCAGCCGGGGAGGCGAAGAGCGATCGGTCCGGTCCGGGGCCTGCCGGGGTCGGTGCGGGAGCACCGGCATGATGCGCGCCGGCACCGACACCTTCTCGCCTGCCCTGTTACGGCTGCAGGAACGTCCGCCCTCGCCGCTGCCCCGGGCGCTGCTCGCGCTGATGCTGCTCCTGTGCGCGGCGCTTGGCGGATGGTCGGCCCTGGGGCGGCTGGACGTCGTCGCCGTCGCCCAGGGCAGACTGGTGCCCCTGTCGTACGTGCAAGTGGTTCAGCCGGCCGACG
Organism: Burkholderiales bacterium; assembly: GCA_040373665.1. Taxonomy (GTDB): domain Bacteria; phylum Pseudomonadota; class Gammaproteobacteria; order Burkholderiales. Next base: position 5,113 of record JBEICA010000015.1, read on the forward strand.
GTGGCATCGTGCGCGACATCCTGGTGCGCGAGGGGCAGGCCGTGCGTGCCGGTCAGGTGCTGGCGCGGATGGACGCCGCCCTCGCCGAGGCCGATCGCCGGCGCATGGAGCGTGACCGGGATGGCCTGGAGTTGCAACTGCGCCGCATCGATGCCGAACTGCGCAACGTCCCGGTGCATCGCCGCCCCGGCGATCCCGAGGCGCTGTGGCGCGAGACGCTTGAGCAGCACCGTGCCGCGCTCGATGCGCTCGCCGACGCGGTCTCGGCAGAGCGGGCGGTGCTGGCCAAGGCGACGCACGAGCGGGCCGCCGCGATCGCCCAGGCGGAGCGACTGCGCGCCGTGCTGGACAGCGCCAGGGAGGAGGAGTTGGCGTGGCGCGAATTGCAGCATGGCGGATATGCCGGACGCCTGCAGGCCGATGAAAAGCAGCATCGCCGCGAAGAGGCCGAGCGTGCGCTGGATTCGCAGCGGCACGCTGTCGCCGCCGCCACCCAGGCGGTGGAGCACAGCGAGCGCCGTCTGCAGCAGATCGTCTCCGGGCAGCGCGTGAAACTCACGCAGGAGCGCACCGAGGCGCGCGCGGCCCTGGACCGTCTGACGCAGGAACTTGCCAAGCAAGGGGTCCAGCAATCGCTGCTGGAATTGCGCGCCCCGCAGGACGGTGTCGTCAAGGAGCTCGCCACCCACACGCCGGGGGCCGTGGTCGCACCCGGTACGGTTCTCATGACCCTCGTGCCGCTGGGCGAGGACCTGCGTGCGGAGGTGTGGGTCAGCAACGAGGACATCGGCTTTGTGCGTCCCGGGCAGCCGGTGCAACTCAAGCTCGCCGCGTATCCGTTCCACAAGTACGGCCTGCTGGAGGGCGTGGTCTCCACCGTCAGCGTCGATGCCACCGACGCCGCCGAGGCGGGTGGGGTGGCTGCCACGAGACGCGGTGCGGTGCACCGGTACCGCGCCCTGGTGGACGTGACGCGCCAGTCTCTCGAATTCGAGGGCGCCGAGTTGCCGCTCACTGCCGGGATGCTGGTCGATGCCGAGATGCAGCTGGGCAGCCGGAGTGTGCTCGAGTACGTCCTGTCCCCGGTGCGCAAGGCCTTCCGCGAAGCGGGGCACGAGCGATGATCCGGGGGCTGAGCCGCCGGGATCTGACTGCCCGCCTCAGGAAGGTGGTCGGCGCAAGTCTCCTGGTTGTATTGCTGGCTGGATGCGCCAATTCGCGCCGCACTGACGGGCCGGCTCCGGCCCCGGGCGAACTGGACCGCCTGCTGACCGGCCACGAGACGATCGCGCTGCTGGAGGCACTGCGGCACGGGCCGCGCGATGACGCGGCGGTGATGACCTGGCTCGGTGAGCGCGCCGCGGAGGGCCATGTCGTGCCGATGCTCGAATACGCGGACCGCCAGCGCTCCCAAGCTGGTGCCACGGCCATGAAGTGGGCGGTGCAGGGCTGGTTGTCCCTGGACGTGGACGAGCCCTGGTGCAGGAGCACCCACCCGGAGCGCACCCGGGACATCCGCAAGCGGCTGGACGCGCGCTATAGCGGCCTCGAGCGGCACCTGAGGAAGCATGCGCGCGACTATCACGCCGGCCTCGACGCCGCGCTGCTGATGGAAGAGCAGCGGCCTCCCGGGCAAACCCTGCCCACCGTGGCCTGGATGTGCGACAGGGTGCTGACCGCCGAAGAGGAGCTGACCCGCCGCGGCAGGCGCGCTGCGTGGCGCAAGACCCTGTACCAGTGGCGCGAGCGGGTGGCCGAGCGGGTCCTGCCGGCGCCGCCGCTGAACCCGGAAAAGCTGCGCATCGAACGCCTGCCACGGGACTGGCCCGGACAGGAGCCCATCGTCTGGCTGGACAACGATCGCCTGCTGTTTCTTTCTGCCAAGGGCATCGCGCCGGCGCGACGTCATCGCATCGCTGTCTGGGACCTGCGCAAGCGCACCATCGAGGACGTCCACCACCTGCCCTGGCCGGTGTATGAGTTCTGTTATTCCGATGGTCGGATCGCGTACAAGCTGCTGACCGAAGGCGAAGGTGTCGTCATGGCTGGCGAGTTCGGCCGACAGGTCGAGGTCGAGCGCTACGCGCGGCCGAAAACCGTGATCACGTTGGCGGAGTCGGCGGCCTTGCCCGGAGTCGACACGATGAACTGCACCCTGAAGGACGAGCGCTACCGCTACCTCAAGACGCTGGGCATCCCGCTGCGTCGCGGTGACGGCGTGGCGACCTGGACCAAGGCGCCAGGCCTGCATTTCCGCCTGCTTCGTGAGCCGGATATCACGCCAGTGGTGACGATGGTGCGAACGGTCGCGCAAGGCAGCAACCGTCTGATGCATGTGCCCTTCGACGGCGGCTACGCAATCTTCGACAGGGTGCTGGAGCCCCGCCTCGAGAACGCCGAGGTATTCCGTTTCTGGCCCGACGGCCGGGTTGAATCCCTTGCCGTGCCGGTCACCGAAGCCTTGCGTGTCGCGCGCCAGCACGTGATGGCGCGGGAGGGATTCTTCTACGCCAGTTGGACCGACATGGAGCGCGAAGGGCGCACCCTGGGAGGCATCCACCGCTTCCATGCGGGGCACCACGAGGCCTTGATGCCAGGCTGGCCGAACGGGCTCAGCGTGTCGCCCGATGGCTGCCGCGCCGCGGCCGCCGTGTCTCCACGCCCGAACCGCGATGGTGCCCGCCTGAGCGTCATCCACGTCTGCCCGCCCGCGGCTGCGGGCGCACCGGAGCCACGTCGATGAGCACATTTGTGGGGCTGTCCCGTGAGCAGCTGGCCGTGCTGGCGCTGATGGCCAGCTATGCCGCCTACCGGCCGCCCGGGCCGGGATCGCTGCCGTTGCGGGAGAGCGCAGAGGGCGATGTCTCGCCCGAACCCTTCCCCGAGGTGCTGGCGCGATCCATGGCCGGGGCGGGCGGCGCCCTGGCCGGGATCGAGGCCGTGGCGGGCGAGGCTGGTTTCCCGGCCTGGCGGGCGCTGGGCAAGTACGCCGATGCCCGCACCGGTCTGGGGGCCTGGATCTTCGTCAGCACCCTCGCCACGGACGCAGTCGGGCAGCCTGCCGGGGCCGGAGAGGGCAAACACAACCTGATCGTGGCCTTCGAGGGCAGCAATGGCCCAGACCCGGTGGACTGGTACCAGAACATCGATCTTGCGCGCGGCGTCTGGGAGCGTGCCGCGGACCCCTTGTTCGATTGGATCTTCGACAAGCAACTTCGCGAGATGCTGGGACCCACGTACGGCACTGCGGCTGAAAGTGCTTCCAAACTGCGCGTGCTTTTCACCGGCCAGAGCCTGGGGGGTGGTCTGGCTCAGTACGCCGCCTACGATTACGTGCAGCGGCGCCTGGGTGTCGTCCGGTATGGTGATGCGACACAACTCTTTACGGAAGACTCCTTCTCCCCCGACGACGTCGCCCTTGTCACCTTCAACGGCTTCGGCGCCGCCCGCGGCATCGGCGATGTCATGGCGGCGCGCAACATGCCCTTCGACCCCTTGCTGCTGCGGCGCCAGGGGGTGCTGGTGGATCACTACGCGGTGGCCAACGACATCGTCCATCGGGTCGCCGGGGACCACCTCGTGGGCGCGGGCGGCGCGACGCTGTTCGATTTTCGTCGCTTCGAGGGCACGCGCCCGCTCGACGGGCCGCGCAGCTATCTCGATCTGTTCGACTCGCATCGCATCGAGCCCGGGTTCTACCGAAGTTTCCGCCGCTACGACGCGGATTTCGGCGGTGCGCCCACGGTGGCGGGACAGGTGGGCTACCGCTACCTGCAGACCGATCAGATGCAGCAGGTGGGCGCCTTCCTCGCGCAAGTGCTGCGACAGGACGCGCGCGTGTCGTCCTCGCTCGAGGCGGCCGCGCGCATCGGCGTGGCGCTGGTCGGCGTCCTGCTGATCGGCAGCGCCGCCCAGGCCCGGGGCGTGATGGACGCCCTGGCCGAGTCGCAGTGGCGCGCGGGCGCATTGTCGATGCCCGGCCGTCTTGCGGTGAACCTCCTGGGATATGCCAAGCAGTTCGGCGGCCTCACCGGCGCGCTGGCACAGGCCTCGCCGCTGCTGTGGGTGCCGCTGCTCGCCTCCACCCTCTGTGACCTGTTCCGCGGCGAAGGCGTCGGCGTGAACCGCAGCGCCGCGAACCGCATGCTGGAGCAGCTCGACCTCCCGCTGGCGGACGGCAGCGTACGCCGGGTGCGCATCCCCGAGGCCTTCCAGCTCGATCCTGCCCTGGGCGAGGAGGACAGGGCGCACCGACTGGCGGTGGTGCTCGCTCTGTCGAGCCCCGATTCCACGCTGCGCGCACTGCTGATGGCACCAGCGTCGCTGATGGATCGCGGCGGGCGGCGGGTCCTCAGCGGTTATGGCGAGGTGGTCGAGTCGGGGCGCTTCGACTGGACCGAGCAGGATGTCGCGGAACTGGTGGTCAGGATCTCGCGCGGCGCGGACTGGCGGCTCGCCGTGGTCGATCACGTCGGCGAGCTGGCGCGCAGCAAGGGGCTGGACGCGCAGCAGATCGCGCGGGTTCGGGCCGAAGTGTCCAGTCTGATTGCGGGAGCCGCCCGACGCATCGCACCGCAGTCGGATTACGAGCAGCGGGTGAGCATCGAGCATGTCGATTTCCTGGCGGCGGAGGCCGGGCGCATCGCCGCGCTGCGCGACACCTATTTGGCCGATGACGCGTCGGCGGACCCGGCCGTGCTGGGCGCTGCGGGGAGCGTCGGCTTCGCGGCCTTTCACGAACTCCTGGAGGCCTTCCTGGCCGATGCCCGGGCGGCCCTCGGTCTGGCCGGTGAGACGGCTTCGAGTGTTGGGCTGGAGCGCGCGCGCGAGCGTGCCCTCGCCGCGCTTGCGGGGGCTGCCACAGCGGGTCAGACGCTGGCGGTGACGTTGCCCGGCGCGCCCGATCCGTTCGACGTGCCGGGCTTCGAGCCCTCTGCCGGGCAGATGCCGGCGGTCACGATCGGGCACGGTCGCGCCACCGGGCTGCTGCTGCGCCTGCCGCAGGTGGCCGGACCGGGGGGGCAGCGGATCGCCCTGACGCTGGACGGCGATGCGAGCGGGCTCGTGACGGTGGTCCAGGAGGGCGTGGCGGCGCACCGGTCGGACGGGCGCTGGATCGTGAGCGTCTCCGCCGGATCGGACCTTGTGGCCATTGCCCTCAAGACACTCGCACCGCCCCGGCAGGACATCCGGCTGACCCTGCGGGCGCAGTTCGTGGATCACTCGGGCGCGGGTCTGCACGGTGTGCAGACGCTCGGCGAACTCGCGCTGACCGGGCTGCAGCACGATCAGCCCATGGTGGGCGTCGAGGCAGACGCGGCGGAGTTCGTCATCGGTACCGGCCGGGCCGATCATCTCAGTGGCGATGGTGGCGACGACGTGGTCGTCGGCGGGGCGGATCCGGACAACGATCGGCACGAGTGGTGGGAACGTCTGGTGGGGTTCGACATTCTCCACGGCGACCACGCCCGCGACGCCTTCAGCCCGGGGGACGCGGACGGTGACGACAGGGTCTATGGCGACGAACTGGTCGTCGATCTGGCCGCCTACGCGCGGGACGCCGCGGCGGGTGGTGGCGGCGGGCAGCGCGGCGACTGGATGCGCGCCAGCCGTGGACGGGACCTCATCGTCGGCGGTGAGGGTGACGATGCGATGTTCGGTGGCTGGGACGAGGACGTGCTGGTCGGTGGCCGTGGCAACGACTACCTCTCGGGTGATGACGATTTCGGGATGTTGATTCCGTTGTGGTCCATGGCTGACTACCGCATCGAGGCCGGGGCCAATCCGTTCCGGCCCGTGGTGGGCGCCACCGGCCTGCATGCCCGCGACGATGCGGCCGGTGGGGGCGCCGCCGACGTCCTGTTGGGCGGTGGTGGCGACGATATCGCCGTGGGATTGATCGGCGACGATCTGGTCTTCGGCGACGGGGGCGACGACGTGCTCGCCGGCGATGATGGCGACGACGTGATCGCCGGCGGTGAGGGTGACGACCGGATGGCTGGCGACTGGGGCCTGTCGGCCGACGCCAGGGAGGTGCGGGAGATGCCCGGCGGTCACGACATCCTCTGGGGTGGGGCCGGAAACGACTTCGCCATGGGCGAGTGGGGCAATGATTTCGTTGCCGGGGGAGCCGGCGACGACCGGCTTCATGGCGATTCCCCCGACGCGGAACTGCAGAGGCTTTGGGGTGGGGACGACGTCGTTCAGGGTGAGGCCGGCGACGACAGCATCACCGGTGGCGGGGGTGCGGACACCCTGTCCGGCGGAGACGGGCACGACCGCATCTTCGGCGACATCGGCGGAGCGCCGGACGCGCTCCACGGCGCTGACGACATCGACGGCGGCGCCGGGAATGACGAAGTGTCGGGCGACGGTGGCAACGACACCCTGCGAGGCGGCGATGGCGACGATGTCGTGCACGGAGATGCGGGGCAGGACTTCATTCGAGGCGACGCGGGCGACGACCAGCTGGCCGGTGGCGCCGGGGATGATCTGGTGCTCGGTGGTGTCGGAGGCGACGTCATCGCAGGTCAGGACGGCGATGACCGTCTCGATGGCGGCGAGGGCGACGACATCCTGGGCGGGGACGAAGGCGAGGATGTGCTGCGCGGCGGTGCCGGTCGCGATAGCCTGAGCGGTGGTCGCGGCCGGGACGTCCTGGATGGCGGTCCGGGGCCCGATGCGCTGGGCGGCGGCGAAGGCGACGATGTCTACCTGCTGCGTATCGGCGAGAGCGGCGGCTCGGAGGTGGCGGACACGATCCACAACGCCTCGGGCGCGGACACCGTGCGCTTCGGCCCGGGGGTGTCGGCGTCCGGGGTATCGGTCGAAACCCATGAGGATCCCGGCATCCTCGCCCTGCGCTACGGCGCCGATGATCTCGTGCTCATCCCCGGGGGCTACCGCGGCAGCGTTGCCTGGTTCGAGTTCGACGATGGCGAGGTCCTTTCCGTCGCCGACCTGATCGGCGCAGCGGAGATGCCTCCGGTGGTGATCCAGTCCCACGATCCGGGCGACACCCTGGTCGGAGGCGGAGGTGCGGACTGGCTCACCGCTGCCGGTGGATCGGCGGTCATTTCAGGCGGGCGCGGCGACGACTTCATCGCCAGCTCGGGGCGGGGCGACATCCTGCTCTACCGGCGCGGCGATGGTCGGGATACCGTGGTTCGGACCAACGCCGGTCCGGGCGCCCGCGAGGGGGGCTGGACCCGGATCGTGCGGCTGGGGCCGGGCATCACGGCCGACGACACCTGGCTCACCGGAGGCGGGCTCACGATCCAGGTGGGCGATGACCCGCGGGACGCGATCGTGTTCGGGGACTTCGATGCAGTCGCCCCCTTCTCCGTGCCTCCCCTTTCCGCGCTCGAGTTCGCCGATGGGTCCCGCCTGACCTACCTCGAACTCCTCGCGCGTGGCACGGTATCGCATGGCAGTGCCGCGGCGGACGTGCTGACCGGTGGGCCGCTCCTCGATCGGCTGTACGGTCTGGGCGGCGACGACACGCTGCACGGTGGCGGTGGCAACGACGAACTCGATGCGGGGCCTGGCGACGACGTGCTGGATGGCGGGGAGGGCGACGATCTCTACCGCCTCGGTCGCGGTCACGGACGGGACACGGTGTCCGACCGCGGGGGACGCAATCGGATCCTCTTCGAGGCCGACGTCGATGTCGATACCGTGACCGCCCGCGCCCTGCCGGGCATCACGTCGCTTCGGCACGTCGTTGTGAACCATGGACCGGGCGATGAGATCACCATTCCCATCGACACCGAGGACGGGCTCGCGCTGTCATGGCAACTGGGCTTTTCCGAAGGCCCGGACCTCACCCTGCCGGAGCTGCTGGGCCGCAGTCGTGGCGACTCGATATTCCACATCACTTTCGAGGGCAGGGCCGATGTCGCGGGCAGTCCGGGCAACGACACGCTCTGGGGTGGGGCCGAGGCGGACCGGCTGCTGGGTAGGGACGGCAAGGACGAGGTGGCGGGTGGGGCCGGCGGCGACAGCCTCGAGGGCGGTGCCGGTGATGACACGCTTGTCGGTGGTGCGGGCGATGATGTGCTCGACGGCGGAAGCGGCGACGATGTGTATCGCTTTGCGGGTGGCTGGGGTCATGACCGGATCAGCGATGCGGGTGGGCGCGATATCCTCGATTTCGGTTCGCTGCGTGTGGCGTCGTTGCGGGGGGAGCGGCTGGACGACGATCTGGTGTTGCGGCGCCGGGACATCGGCCACTCGGTGGCGGTGGAAGGTTTCTTCGATGCCTGGAACGCCCGGGCCGGTGCGTGGCAACTGACCACGGCGGAAGGCACGCAGGACCTCGCGACGGCATGGCAGGGGTTGTTCGCCAGCGCCACCTGGGCGTCCCCGAAGGAGGCGATCGAGGATTTCCGGCAGAGGGCGCGCGCCGCCTTCGGGGTTGCACTCGAGACCTCCGGCTATGAGGCTGGAGACGATGGCGTCTTCCGTCAGCATTTCGAGCAGGATCTGGACTGGTACAGCCGTGTCCACGATCTGTCGTTCGAGTGGCGCGAGGTGCATCAGGACATGAGCGGTGATCAGGTGCAGAGGCTTGTTCCGCAGACACCTGATCCGGTGGCTTTGGGGATGTCAAAACGCCTGGAGGAACGGCCATGGGCCACCCGGACCGGGGTGGTGATGGGTGTCGGGCGGGGAGGGGATGTGCGGCCGATGTTCCAGGCAAGGATCATCGGCCACATGACCGACGCGGAGGTCATTGCGGAGCAGAACCGTCCGGGCAAGGTCACGGGCTACACGGCAGGCAACACCCGCTACACCCACCGGAACCCGGTCACTGGCGACATCTGGACCGTAGACAGGACGATCAGGGTTCAGCCAACCTCGTCCCAGCCGCCTGCCAGGAGCTACCAACACGAAATATTTACCGCCGAGCTGCATCACGTGCGGTATTTCGCGCATCTCGCCGGGGGAGACGAAGCGGACCGGATCGTGGCGGGCGCCGTGTGGAGTCCGGAGCATCCGGTCATGGCGCTTCACTTCGACATGCTGGCAGTGGATGCCGGTGCGGGGGACGACGTCGTCCAGCCCGCGGTTTACGCGGACTACCAACCCTGGCTGTTGTATCAGCCGGTGTCTCCCGAGGTGGCCGTGCCACAGTCGTCCGTTCCTGGGGGCGTGCTGTTCGGCAACGAGGGGGACGACACGCTCCATGGGGGCACCCACGATGATCGTCTCATCGGCGGGCGGGGTGACGACCTGCTCATCGGTGGCCTGGGCAATGACGAGTACGTCTTCTTCCATGGCGACGGCAGCGACACCGTCCTGGAGCATGGTTCGGTCGCGGCTGGCGGAGCGGCATGGAACGAACTCGTGCTGCCGGCGGGCGTGCGCCCTTTCGACCTGGTGATCGGAGTGTCGTCGGCGGAGATCCCGGCCCCCTACGAGGACCGGCCGGAGTTCATGGACCCCCATCTCGGGTTTCCTTTCGGTCATGTCGCGCGTTCGGTCTACAGCGCCATCGATCTGTCCTGGGGCACACCCGACCGGGTGCGCGTGATCCTGCCTCACCGGGAACACAACGCGGGCAGCGGGGTGAATGCGCTGCGTTTCTCCAACGGCACGGTTCTGCCATTCGCGAAGGTGCTCGACGGACTGTCCCCGGCGCAGATCTTCCCGCAGGATCTGGGCAATCGTCTGACGGCCGGTGACACCGGGGAGTCGCTCGCAGGTCTGGGGGGTGACGACACCCTCGAGGGCGGTGCTGGCGCCGATGAACTGGTCGGAGGCACCGGGCGCGACGAACTGCTGGGCGGCCCCGGTGACGACCACCTGTACGGCGCCCGGCTGGGGCTGTTCCGCCTGGAGGATCTGCCCGATCTGCTGGTCTCGGAGTTGCACGACGAGGGCAATCTTTATCGCGGTGGCGCCGGGGCGGACACGCTCTGGCTGACCAGCGGCACGGACGTGGTGGAGGTCGGCCTCGGCGACGGCGAGGACGTGCTCAACGTCCTGTCGCACGCGCGCTTCACCTACGGCGGGTTCACGGCTCCGGGGGTACTCGCGCCCGGTACGGCGGAGCGTGCCGCCCTGCTCCAGAACCGGGATACGCTGCGTTTCGGTCCCGGCGTGTTGCCGGAGGCGGTGAGCGTCGCCCGGGTGCATTCCCTGTTCAACGGGGTTTACGGCCGTGGATGGCGCTCGGACCTGTTGTTGTCCTACCAGGGACCCTGGAACTCCGTACGTGTGATGAACTGGTTCGACGCCGATATGCGCAAGGGCGGTGCGGCGGATCCTGGTGGTGCGGCATTTCCGCACCAGCTCCAGCGGGTGGAGTTTGCGGACGGGACTGCGTGGAGTTTCGAGGAAATCCTGGCCAGGGTGGATCGCGGCGCGCCGCATTTCCAGACCAATCGGCCGCCGCGGTCATTGCCGGGGCGTGAGGTGACGCTTGCGCCCGGTCAGTTCTTCGATCTGGATCTCGATGGCCTGGTGTTCGAGGATCCCGACCCGGGCGACCAACTCATCCTGGCAGCGCAGACGCGGGATGGCCAGCACCTGCCCGACTGGATGTGGATCGACGGTCATGGGCGCCGGCTCCAGGGCATCACGCCAGCGACGCTGCCAGGCGGCTTGTTGCTCACGCTGTCGGCGCTGGACAAGGGTCGGCTGCAGGTCGAGGGTGGCTTGCAGGTGTGGGTTGGCGAACGCAACCGTGCACCCGAGGCGCGCGAGCCGTGGATCGTCGCACCGGCGGCGGAGGCCAGGGCGTGGAGCCTCGACCTTGGTGCGCGTGGATTCCGTGACCCGGACGCCGGGGATGTGCTGACACTGGGGCTCGATCCCGCCACGCCGCCCGGGGGCTGGATGCGCTTCGATGCCGCGCGCGGGTTGCTGCATGGCGCGCCCGGCCCGGAACACGTCGGCGAGTCCGCGCTGACGGTCATTGCGACCGATCTCGCGGGAGAGACGGCGCGGATTCAGGTGATCGTCCCGGTGGCGGCCGCGCCGGGGCGACACCTCCTCGGTGACGCCGCGGATGAGCGGCTCGCAGGAACCGGATCTGCAGATACCCTGGCCGGTGCCGGCGGCCACGATGTGCTGGAAGGCTTCGGCGGCGACGACGAGTATCGCTGGTCGCCGGGCGACGGTCTGGACCGCATCGTGGAGACCGGCGGCAGTGACGTGCTCGTATTCGGTCAGGGCGTGACTGCGCGCGATGTCGTGCTGCGCCGGACCGATGCCTCGTCCGAAACTGTGTGGAGCCTCCGCCTCCGGGATGCTTCCGGCCGGGAAGGGCGTGGGCAGGGCCTCGACATCGCAGCCGCCCCGGACGGCGGCATGCCGATCGAAACCCTGCGTTTCCGGGACGGGGTGGTGGTGGATGCGCGCGTCCTGCCCTCTGGGCCGCAGCTGTCCACTGTGACGGCGCGGGGCGGACCGTTCGTCGGGAGCGAGGGTGATGACGACATCCGCGTCGCCGTCGAGGACGCCCTGGTGTTCGGCAGTGCGGGCAACGACAGGGTGCGGGCGCTGGGGGGCAGTCTGGTGGCCCGGGGTGGCTCCGGTGATGACCTGCTTTCCGGCGGCGCCGGAGACGACATCCTCCACGGCGATGGGGGAGTGGACGTCGTGTCGGGAGGAGCGGGGCGCGACCTGCTCCACGCGGATGGCGAGCCCGATCTGCTGCTCGGTGGGCTGGGGGCCGACGTGCTGCGGGCAGGTGCCGGATCGGCCGGCCACATCCTGGTGGGCGGACCCGGGGCGGACACCCTCGACCTCGGCGCGGGCGCCCACCTGCTCGCATGGAACCCGGGCGACGGCATGGACACTGTGCGTGCGGACCACGACGTCCGCGTGCTGTGGTCCGTCGGCGGCGCAGACCCGTCCGAGTTCGGCGTTCGCCGCGAGGCCAGGTCACTGGTCCTGGAGCGTGCGGGTGGCGAGGGCATGCGTCTCGAGGGCTGGTATGACTCCGCCTCGAAGCGGCCCGCGGTGAATTTGCAGTTCGTACCCGCTGCTGCGAATGGCGATCCCGCCGGTCTTCCTCAGCGTGTGGGGATGCTCGATCTTGCGGAGACCCTGGCCCGGCGCGAGGGGGTGGAGGCACCTGGCGAGACCCTTTCTCCGCTGCTGCCTGCCGGCGTTTCGGCGGCGGCATTGCGTCCGGTCGCCGGTGCGGTGGGGTCAGATCTGTCCTGGGCCTACGCCAACGGCGGCATGGCTGCCTTGGAAGGGGCGAGTCTCCATCGTCTGGCCCAGCTGCTCGCGTTCCCGGGCATCACCAGCCAGCCGCAGCCCTTGAATGGCGACGGCTGGTTGCGGGACGGCGCGGAGGTGCTGTCCCGGCTGTGAGTCGGCGAGCCGGCCCTATCGGCGTTTCGTTGCCCCGCACTGTTCGAGTGGCAGGAAGGCCTGCTCCAGCCATTCGGCCCGCAGGGCACCGGAGAGGTTGACGTCATAGCTGACGTCGCTGCCCCCTTTCGAGCCAGGTCTCACCTCGTAGGACAGTCGTGCCGGCTCCCTGCCGGCGGGCCGGCCCGATCCCGCGTCGAGATCCGCCGTGATCCAGTAGCGCACGGAGTCGTTGAAGATGCGGCGCCCGTCGGAGGTCGAGCCTTTCGAACGGGATGTCACGCCGAAGGTGGCGCGTATCGCCCCCTGGATGCACGGTACCGCCTCGAGGGGGGGGCGGTCCGTGCTGGCGCGCTCTCCTCCCAGCGCGTGGACAGGAGCGACACGGTAGCCTCCGCAACCGCCGGCGAGCAACGTGGTCAGGCAGGCGAGGGCGATCAATCGAATGGGTCTGGTCATGCTGCGCTGGGGAAACAGGCGGGTCCGAGTGGTTCGAACGATTTATAGGTCAGGATGAATTCCTGATGGCCGAGGGCCTCCGACCGGGTCTGCTCGCCGTTGGCCACGCGCAGGATGAGGTCGTAGATCTCGCGGCCAACCTCGTCGAGCGTGGCGCGGCCCTCCAGGATGCGGCCTGCGTCGACGTCCATGTCCTCGCTCATCCGGCGGTAGGTGTCGGGGTTGGCGCACACCTTGATGACCGGCGCCAGCGCCGATCCGACCACCGAGCCGCGTCCGGTGGAGAACAGCGTCAGGTGGCTGCCACAGGCGATCAATTCGGCGATCTCGGCGTTGTCGCTGATGTTCGGGAAGCCGAAACGCGGCTCGCCATCCGGCACCACATCGAGCAGATACAGACCGCCGGCCACGGGCGCATCGCCCGGCTTGATGATGCCCGAGATCACCGACTGCCCGGACTTGGCGTAGGCCCCCAGGGACTTCTCCTCGATGGTGGTCAGTCCGCCGTCGGCGTTACCCGGACCGATGCTGGCGTGACCGTAGGTGGCGTAGTACTTCGCCGCCTTGCCGACGATCTTCACGATCTCCTCGCCAAGGGCCGGGTGCTGGGCGCGCTCGGCCATCCAGTGCTCCATGCCGATGAGCTCGCCGGTTTCTTCGAAGATGCAGGTCGCGTTGCGTTCCACCAGGAAGTCGAAGGCGCGTCCCATGGCCGGATTCGCCGTGAGGCCGCTGGTCGCATCCGAGCCGCCGCAGATCGTGCCCACGACCAGTTCGTCGATGGCCATGGGCACGCGGGGCGTGTCCCGCAGGCGAACGAGTGCATCGCGCACCCAGGCCTGACCTTCGCTGATGCTGTTCCGCGTGCCGCCGCTGTCCTGGATCACCAGCAGTTCCGCCGGGCGGCCGGACGCGCGGACGGTCTCCAGCAGCTTGCCCTTGTTGAAGCCCTCGCAGCCCAGCGACACGAGCAGCACGGCACCCACATTCGGATGGGTGCACAGCCGTTCCATCATCTTGTGCGAGTACGCGTTGGGGAAGCAGCCGGGAAACCCGATGAGGTGGGCGCCTGCGTCACGGAAGGGATGGGCGATCTCGCGCGACACATGGTGGGCGCACTCGACGAGATACGCCACGGCGACGATATTGCGGATGCCCTTGCGGCCGTCGGCGCGCAGGTAGGCCTGTAGTTCCATCAATGCGCCTCCGGCAGGAATTCGTGGCCCGAGTCGAGCGTGTAGGTGGGGAGGTAGTCGCTGGTGACGTTGTGGATGTGGACATAGTCGCCTGGCGCGATCGGCGCCGTGGCGCGGCCGATCGGAGCACCGTACTTGACGATCCGGTCTCCCGCGGCGATGGGCCGAAAGGCAAATTTGTGTCCGGTCAGGACCCGGGTCGCGAGCGTCACGCGGTTGCCTGCCACCCGCAGCTCGGTGCCGGCGTCCAGGTCGCGCTTGGCCATGGCCACGTTGTCGCCCTGCGCGAGAAGCAGTACGCGCGGATCGGTGTCGGCGGGGTCGTGCAGGGTGCTCATCCGTTCAGGCCTTTCCGAGTCGGGAGACGCGTACGGTGGCGTCCTTGCGTTTGGCGAGGCCGGGCTGGAGCCTGGTGCCCAGACCGGGCCCGGGGGGAGCGCTGATGTGACCGTCCTTCACCGGAGGCAGCTGCGTCACCAGCGTCGGATACCAGTCGTAGTAGAAGGCGCGCACCATCTCCTGCACCAGGGCATTCGGACAGTTCAGGGCAAGGTGTACCGAAGCGGTCAGCAGGATCGGGCCCGTGCAGTCGTGGGGTGCGACGGGCAGCGCCCAGGCCTCGGCCATGCTCGCGATCTTCTTGGACTCGGACAGGCCACCGCACCAGCCCACATCGAGCATGCACACCGACACGGCCTGCTTCTGGAACAGGTCGCGGAAGCCGGCCCGCGTGGCCAGGGTCTCGCTCGCGGTCACCCAGACGTTGGTGCGATGGGCATAGTCCGCCAGCGCATCCAGGTTGGTCATCTTGATCGGGTCCTCGAACCAGAACGGGTCGAACTGCTCGAGCGCTCCGGCGATGCGGATGGCTGCCGGCAACTGCCACATCGAGTGGAACTCGACGTGGATGTCCATGCGGTCGCCGACCGCCTTCCGGATTTTCTCGAAGGGGCGCAGGGCCTTCTTCAGGTCGGCATTCGAGATGTAGGTGCCGTTCGAGGCTTCGGCGGCTGCATCGAAGGGCCAGATCTTCATGCCGGTGATGCCCATGTCCAGCAGGCTCTCGGCGAGGGTGCCGGCGTCGTGCATGAATGCATGAAGATCTTCGTAAGGACGCTTCCTGCGGTCGAGCTTGGCGGGCAGGCCGAAGTTCTCCGTGCCCTGGGTCGGCTCCGCCCGAACGTACTGGTAGCCGGCGCAGGTGTTGTAGACCCGGATGCTGTCGCGACAGGCCCCGCCGAGCAACTGGTGGATGGGCTGGCCGGTGACCTGGCCGAACAGGTCCCAGAGGGCGATGTCGATGGCCGATGCCGCACGCATCTCGACGCCCACGCTGTTGAAGCCGAGGTAGGTGTTCAGAAAGTGGTGGGAGATCCTTTCGATCTCCAGAGGATTCCTGCCGAGCAGGTGGCGGGCGCAGGTCTCGTGGATGTGCGCCGCCACGGGCGACACCGCGTAGAACGTCTCGCCCAGGCCGATGAGGCCCTCGTCCGTATGGATCTGCACCCAGAGCAGATTGGGGAACTCAGCGAGCTGGATGGTCTCGACGGCGGTGATCTTCATGGCGGCAAGGCTCCGCGGTTCTGACTGCGCGGCAGTGTACTCCCGATTGCCGTCCCGCCCGTGTCCGGGGGCGGGTGTTCAGGCAGCCCGCGTGAGGACCAGACCACCCCGTGTGGCGAGGCCGTCGAAGCAGAGGGACACGAGGTGTTCGACAAGTTGGTCGTCGGTGTAGCGGCCGGTGGCGCGCAACAGGTCGAAGGCCGGGTCACACGTGCGGGAGTACAGGCTGTTCACCACAACTTCGGCAGGAACGTCCCCGCGCAGGTGACCCTGGGCGACCGCCTCGTGCACGAGGCTGCTGATGACGTGGTTCATTCGGAATGCGGCCGCCGTGTAGTCGGGGGATGAGAACAGGCTGCGCTGCAGGTTGGGACTGCTCGATGGCAGCAGAGGCACGCCGCCGGCGAGGCGGGCCTGCAACGTCCAGGCAAGCGCCGCCTTCAGTTTTGCGATCGCGGGTTGCTCGGCCGGCAGAGCCTCGATCGCCGCCAGCGCGCCGCGCAGCACCTGGACCATCGCGGCCGCAGCCAGTGTCTCCTTCGACGCGAAGTGCTTGTACAGGATGCCTTTCGACACGCCGACTGCCGTGGCCACATCGTCCATGGTCATGAGGTCGAAACCCTTCGTCGCGAGCAGCCGATTGGCTGCCACGACGATCAGATCTTCGCGGACCTTGAACTGCTGTTCCTTGAAAGAGACTGCTTCCATCGAAAGTGTTGGCAAGACCGGAACCGTTGTGCTTAAATCGTGACCAGAAAGTCAAAAACAAGACGTTAAAGTCAAAGATTAAACGAAAAAGTCAAAAAATGGAAGTCGCAAGCAAATTATTCCTTGCTTGTCTGGCACTTACAAGGACTAATTGACAAATGACGTCACAATGCCGCCTGCATTTGCTTCTGAAGCGTGGCCCCGGGGGGGTGTTCGCGGGGGCGGGCGGTTGTTTCGAGATGGTCCGTCGCGAGACGCAGGCTTCGTGGCGGTTTTCGGGTCGCTGGCGGCAGGGTTCCGTCAGCGGGTGTCGCAAGCCGGGCGCGCGCCGGGCAAGACCACGTGGATCGATCTACAGACCATGAACCAGACCATCACGTCCGCAGGGCCATGCATCGCTTCCAGTGGCCTCATGCATGCCGGCTCTGCCGGGTTCTTCCACGGTGTGTTCGACGCCGCGCCGATGGTCGGGGCGCCTGAGCGCGGTCTCCCGTCCGCGCGCGAGGTGCGGCCTCACGATGCAGCGGTGCGCACCACGGTGGCCACCAGCCGGGAGCAACAGCTCGCGGCGGCGGCACTCGTGTGTGAGCGCTACGAGTGGCGCGGATACTCCACGGGCAGCATTGTGTCGGATGCGCTCGACACGCGGCGTCCGGCCACCACCCTGGTGACCGAATCGCAGGGGCATTTCGTGGGCACCATGACGCTCGGTTTCGACGGACCGGCGGGTCTCTGGCTCGAGCACACCTACCCGGAGCCCGTGGCCGCCGCGCGCGCTGCCGGTCGCGTGCTCGTGGAACTCACGCGGCTTGCTGTCGCCCCTGGGCAGGACAGTCGTGGCGTGCTGGCCTCGCTGTTCGCTACGGCTTACCGCGTCGGGCGTCTGGACCACGGCGCGACGGACCTGTACATCGAGGTCAATCCGCGGCACGCGCCGGTCTACAGCCGGCTGTTCGGCTTTGTCCCTGCATCGGGCCTGCGCGTCTGTGGCAGGGTCAAGGCGCCAGCAGTCCTGCTGTGTCTCGACATCGTCGGACTCGACGCCCGCATGTCGCAGTTCATGGAGGCGGCGCCCTCGCCGCTGGCGGCGGCTGCCTGACTCGCCACAGCATTCCGGGGTTGCCGCCACTGCCGGTCCCGAAGGCGGCCGCGGCTTCTGACGGGCAGGTGGCACAATCTGCGTTCCCAACCGGAGCGCTTCCACATGTCTGAATCCGCCGTTCGCACAAGGCCGCGCCGCAGCCTGCTTTTCGTGCCCGCCCTGCGTCCCGATCGTTTCCACAAGGCTCTGGATTCCGGTGCCGATGTCGTGTGCATCGACATGGAGGATGCGGTGGCCCTCGATCGCAAGGACGAGGGCCGAAACGCGACCCTGCCCCTGTTCCGGGAGCGCAGTCATCCGCAGGTCGAACAGATGGTGCGCATCAACGCGCTCTCCACCTATCACGGCCTGAAGGATCTTCAGGCGCTGATCGAGTGCGCCAGCCCTCCGGATGCCATCATGATTCCGAAGATCCGGTCGGCTGAGGAGGTCCAGCTCATCGATGCGCTTCTGGCGACCGGTCCGGCGAAAAACATACGCTTCTGCGTGATCATCGAGACCAACCAGGGTCTGGAGCGGGCAGTCGACATCGCGCGCGCCAGTGCGCGTATCGACTCCATGATCCTCGGTGCAGTGGACATGAGTGCCGACCTGCGCTGCATGAAGGCGTGGGAGCCTCTGCTTTATGCGCGATCGCGTCTGGTCCATGCCGCCGCCTCGGCCGGCATCGACCTGCTCGACGTGCCATTCCTCAACCTGGACGACCCCGACGGTCTCGCAGCCGAAGCGGCGGGATGCTCGCGCCTGGGCTTCACCGGCAAGGCCTCGATCCACCCGTCGCAGATTCCCGTCATTCATGAAGCCTTCACGCCTTCGGAAACTCAGATCGCAAAGGCACGACGGGTCTGCGCCGCCTTCGAGGAGAGCACGACGGGGCTGGTGGTGGTCGACAATGAACTGATCGAACTCCCGGTGGTGCGTTCCTACTACCGTATGCTGGCCATCGCCGAACGCATCACCGCGCGTTGAGTCGCGTCACCCTGGCACTTGTCACGGGCCGGCGCTGTTGGTGCAGTCCGGGTCGGGTGCCAGTGCGGGCCCCTCAGGCGTTCACGGCTGCGCGCGAGCCGACCGATGGCGTCCCGCCAGCTCGGTCCGGCATGGCATATCGCGCCCCCGACGCTTCGCGCGGATCCGGGTGACGCGCCAGACGTCCGTCGAGGGTGTGCAACGCCAGCCACAGCAGCACCGCCGGTGCACCGACGCGTCCGCAGTCGCGCGCGGCGGATGCAACCACGAAGCCGAACAGCCTGCAGTAGACCGAGACGTGGCGGGGGTTCACCTCGACCACGAGATCCGTGGCCCCGTGGGCGATGCGGCCCCGTCGATAGGCCAGGGCGAACAGGGCCGACAACACCCGCCTTCCGTCGGCGCCAGGGGCAACGGCCAGATGCGTGAGTTCGACGAGTCTCTGTCCCTGCGAGCGCGCCGCCAGAAGCCGGTCCCCGAAAGTGTGGTCTGTCCGCAAGCCGATCGGGCCATCGAAACCAAGGGTCAAAGTGCCGCGGACGTGTCCGTCCTGAAGGGCAACCAGTGTTTCGCAGGGGTATTGCTCCCGCCCTGTGCCGGCGATTCCGTAGCCGCGCCCCAGGTAGCGCTCGCTGACCAGTGTCGCCGCTTCGGCAAGAAGAGAATGATCCTGCGCGATCACGGTTCGCAGTGCCTCCGACCCTGGGGTGCCCTCTGTTCGTCGGTGCCGGTCGAGCGCATCACCCTCGGCATGCCGGCCGCGTTCGCGGAACACGCGCTCGAATGCCAGAGAGTCGTGGTTGCCGGGCGGGCAGCGGCCACCCGGCGCAACAGCGGCCGCGGTTGCGGTGA
This sequence comes from Burkholderiales bacterium, assembly GCA_040373665.1. Classification (GTDB taxonomy): domain Bacteria; phylum Pseudomonadota; class Gammaproteobacteria; order Burkholderiales. The sequence continues at coordinate 24,292 of JBEICA010000015.1, forward strand.
TCTCCATCTCCAGGCTCCTGTGATCTTGGTGTCGTGGGAGAGCGTGAAGTCCGGCCGGATGCCGGACCGACTTCGCAATGTTGATGCTGGCCCCTGCCGGTTTCATGGTCATGACCAAGAGGTGTGGCACGCGTCGCCGAGCGGCGGCAATCGATGTCAGTACAGTGTCACCGCACGTCAGATGCCTCTGTGGTCATCGTTGTCCACGGGGCGACACGTGCTGGCTGTGACCGTCGGTGTGCTTTACGCACGGGCTTCGCTGACTGGGCGATTTTTGGCAAATGATTGACTGGACATCACAAAGATATGCACGGCCTGGATCGTGCGATACCCGGAGGCTCGAAGTGCCACCAGGAAATACCTCCTGGGGCAGGTCAGGTCGCCGTGGCCGGAACGCAAGCTGCTCCGGACACCGCGTGAACAGGGGAGACAGGTCGGCATGCTGAGACGAATCGAAGTCGAGCCCGGGCATCGGGGTCCCACCGTTGCGCTGACGGCCCGTCAGCCGCTGTCGTTCAGAAACCAGTCTTGCGTTCTGCTGGTGCAGGCGCTGGACGTGGTCGCCCAGGGGCCGGGTCGGGGCATGCCTCGCGACGACGTCCCGTTCGGTGGCACCCTCCGCAGCGGCATCGGGTTGGTTCACATCCTGTGCAACGAGGCGGGCATCACCGATGAAGCGACGCTCGCGGCGGCCCTGCTGCATCACTGCCTGCTGCAGACTTCCCTGGGCTACATGGACTTGCGCCGGCAGTTCGGGCCGCTGGTTGCCGATCTGGTCTGCGAACTCGACGAATCCGGCGCAGGCGTTCTGCCTGACCGGCCCCTTTCGCGAAATCGGGCGGGCGGTGTTCGCAGTCACCGAGCCAGGATGATCCTCCTTGCCACCGCCATCATGGGTCTCAGGCACCCGATCGAAGAGCATCATGACGCGCTGGTGCGGCGTGATTCTGATGCGCTGACCGCGACCGTGGCCTCTTTGCGCGGCACCCACGCGACGCTCGAAGTGCTGTTCGATCAGGAACTGGTTCGGGTCGCGGCGCGAGGTTGACGGGCCGCAACGCGCGAGTCCGGAAACGCTTGAATCGCCATCGACCAGACCTGCCTTTCGCGCGAAGCAGGGCCCCCGGGATGGCAGCAAGGCGCCCGCCGGCACCCGTGGAGCCTGGTCCTGCCGTCCCGTGAAATGTCCGGGCTACAATTCGAGCCTTTGGCTGTGGCGTATCTTGGGTGCCATCCCGGTCGGCGTGCACGTCGGCTGACAGGCCTGCCCCGACGAACGCGCCCGGCGCGACCGCCGCTGCGCGCGGGAGGACACCGTGACACCCATCGACTCGGACCTTTGGTCCGAACTCAAGCGGCTCGCCATCGCCGAGGTCGAACGCGAGCCCATCCTATCGGGCCACCTCTATGATCTCGTGCTGCGTCACCGTGGTTACGAGGATGCGTTGGCCTACCTGATCGCGGCAACGCTGTCCAACCAGGTGTTCAGCCTTGCCGGCATGGTCGACCTCATCGGGCAGACGCTGGAGCGTCATCCTGAGATCGCAGCCTGCAGCCTTGCCGACCTCGCCGCGGTGACCACGCGCGATCCGGCGTCCGAGAACGTACTCGTCCCCTTCCTCTACTACAAGGGCTTCAAGGGGTTGCAGGCCCATCGCGTGGCGCATGCGTTGTGGGGTGAGGATCGCCGCGGGGTCGCGCGCTTTCTGCAAAGCCGTGTCGCCGACTCGCTGTCGATGGACATCCATCCTGCAGCGCGCATCGGCAGCGGGGTGTTCGTCGACCATGGCCTCGGTCTGGTGATCGGCGAGACCAGCGTGGTGGAAAGTGACGTCTCGATACTGCAGAACGTCACCCTCGGCGGCACCGGCAAGGAGTCCGGGGACCGCCATCCGAAGGTGCGTCGCGGTGTCATGATCGGCGCTGGGGCGAAGATTCTGGGCAATATCGAGGTGGGCGAGGGCGCCAAGGTGGCGGCCGGCAGCGTGGTGCTGGCACCGGTACCGCCGCACAGCACCGTGGCGGGGGTACCCGCGAAGATCGTGGGTGTGCTGCGCTCCGACACTCCGGCCTTCGAGATGAAGCAGGATATCGAGTGATGCGCGCGACGGCGGGGGGCGACGCCGCCGGTTGGCGTCTGGACGCTGCCGCGATCGAGGCCTACCGCAGTGAGGGGCTGGTGGCCGCACCCTGGCGCTTCGAGGCCGGCCGCCTCGAGGAGATGCGCGACTGTCTGGAACGCCTGCTGCGCGACAACGCCGACGTGGCGCCGGAAAGCC
>JBEICA010000387.1:0-2632 GCA_040373665.1 Burkholderiales bacterium
AGCTCGGAATAGGTCGCCAGCGCCACGGGCCTATTCCTCGGTCCAGACCAGGGCCACGTCGAGGGCACCACCGGCAGGCATGGAGACGCCGTTCATGCCGATGCCGATGAACTCGGTGACGCCGCGCAGGTTCGGGGCCTTGTCGTTCTGCCACGTGTACTGGAACAGGAAGCGGTCGATGGAGCCGTTGGCCGCCGGCGCAAGGTTGAGCCTGCAGCCGTCGATCATGGTCCCCGCGCCCGCCGTCGCGCCTGCCGTGGCGTAGTGAACGAGGGTTGCCGTGGAAGCCGGATCCGTGCTGTCTGCCGCAACGCGGGTAATGGCCGTGGGTGTGCCGCCGGTATAGCCCGCCGTGCGCTTGAAGATGTAGAGGCCGATGTTGGTGGCCGACGTCGCCGTTCCCGAGACAATCACGCCCTTCAGGCGGATCAGCTTGGTGGCAGAGCCGCCCAGGGCGACGAGGTCATTGACCGCGCCGGTCGGGTTCAGGCCGAACGAAAACGAGCGGTAGGTATTGCGCTCCGGCTCGTTGTCAGCCGCCGGGGTGACGTAACGGCCAAGCGGATCGTCCACGTTGAGCGAGCGGATGCCGTCGCGGACAATAGGAAATGCATTCGGCACGAGCGGCCTCCTTCAGGGGAAAGGCGCGTCATCTCGACGGGCCGAAATGGAAAGAGCGGCGGGAGCCGGAGCCCCCGCCGTCCGGTTACGGGTTGAAGACCCCGCTGGTCGTCTTTTCAGGACGCCAGACGAAGACCGTGTAGGTCTCCGAGGGCGGATCCACCGGAGACGCCGTAGCGTTCATCCAGATGACGGCCAGGGTGTTGGCCGCCGAAACGCGGGCGTTGACGATAGCCACGCCTGCGGTGTTGGTCGGCTTGCTGACCTCGACATAGTCCCCGACCCGCAGGCCGTTGACCGTCACGGTCTGTTCAGCGGTCGTGGCCGCTGAAATCGACGCCGGGTCGTAGGTGAAAGTCACCACGCCCCAGCGGTCTTCGTTCATGGTTGCGCCCATGTGCGTCTCCTTCTGCGAGAAGGCTCAGGGGAGAGGCGCTAACCCCTCCCCCTCGCTCATCAGTTGTTGTGGAGGCGCGCGGCCAGCTGGGCGCGGATCGTCCTGTAGCCGTAGAGGACATCCAGACGGCAGGGGAACCTGTCGTTGTTGATGTCGTACTGGCGAACGATCCGGATCGAGATGCCGTCCATGACCTCGCGGGCCGCAAAGTCCACGCCCTTGGGCATGACCAGGTCGGCGGTCGCGAAGGTGAAGGCGTCCTTCTGGTAGACCATCGAGGTGCCAACGGCCGTCGAGAGCGTGCCGGCGAAGGCGATGGCCGCGGTGGCCGAGGTGGTCGGGATGACCACGTTCTGAGCGCCGCCCGCCAGCACGATGGCCGGGGAGAAGGCGATAGAGCCCGCGCCGCCAGCATAGGCCGTGGTGATCACGAACTGCTGGAGAACGCCGGTGTTGGCCTTCGTCTCGGGGTGAACCGCGAACACGTTGGCGATGGTGAACACATCGCCCTTGGCCATCGCGCCCGTGCCGGTGGCGACCGTTGCGGTCGAAACCGGGGTGGCCGAGATCGGCAGGACGCCCACGAGGGTCGAGGTCGTGTAGGCAGACGTTGCCGCGCCGCGCGTGTGACGCGGAAGCAGGGTGTTCTCCGAGAAGTCGAAACCCGCCGTGCGGCCCATGTAGCCTTCTCGATACTGCTTCGAGAGGCTGGTTGGGTCGTTGAACAGGCCCTTGAGCGCGTCGACCATATCCACGTTGTCCTGAGTGTTCAGGAGCGCGGTCCGGTCGTTCAACGGGGCGAGGCTGTCCTGCAGGAGCTTGCGACCCTGAAGCACCCGGCCGAAGTTGGCCGCCGCGCCGCCGTTCCAGACGGACTGGTAGACGTCCTGATACATGCTCATGGCGTCGGCTTCGATGGAGGCCGCCAGCACGCTCATGGCCGGCTCAAGGATCCGCTTGCCGAAGTCGTCCAGGGACAGGGTCAGTTCGGTGGACTGAAAGTTCAGGTCCACGCCGCGCTGGTTGTTCACCTGCAGCGAGACTTGGCTTTCCGTGGTGTCCTGCGCCGAGAGGGTGGCGCCCGTGCGGACCACGTACTGGTTCGGCAGGCGGACCCGGAGGGTGTCGCCGATCTTCGCGCCGTCCTTGGCGAAATTGTCGTCATAGGCGCGGTTGATCGAGCCGACGAAGTTCAGCTTCTGGTGGAGAACACGCAGGGCTTCCCGCGTGATCATGTTGGGAGTCAGAAATGTGTTAGGCACCGGTTAGGTTCCTTCATGGGAAGGGCGCGTCATCTCGACGGGCCGTGTGATGTTGGGGGTCAGCGCGCTCCGGCCTTGGCCAGTTGCGCGTTGCGACGGCGCAGCCACTCGTCCACGGGCAGGCTGTCATCGAGGCCGGGCTTGTACCCGCCTGCCCGCTGGCCAACGGCCTTGGCGGGGGTGACTGCTGCCTGCTTGGCCGCTTGCTGCGCCTTGGTGGCTTGGCCCTTCAGTTTCGCCAGTTCCGTCTCGGCCCGGTGCAGACGTGCCAAGACCTTGAAGGTCCGGGTGTCCGCCGTGCCGTCCGGGTTGACGACGCTGTCCCGAAGTTCCTGCGGGGTGATGCCAAACT
>JBEICA010000110.1:0-10487 GCA_040373665.1 Burkholderiales bacterium
GCCAGCGGCCAGTTGGTCACCTCGAGCAAGTTGTCCAGCATGCGCACCGACACCGCCACGTCGTGGCCGAAGGTGTCGAACTCGTAGGCGGCCCCGGCGCCGAAGGCGTCGCGCACGTAGCGCGTGAGATTCAGCGAGCCGAGGTCGCAGCAGCCGTAGGGCGGCAGCGGCTGCTCCGCGCAGGGGTTGGTGCTCTCGATGGTCTCGCAGTAATAGAGGTTGTTGTCGCGGTTGATGCGGTCCAGGAACAGCACCCCCGGCTCGGCGTGGTCGTAGGTCGAGCGCATGACCTGCTCCCACAACTCGCGCGCCCGCACCTTGCGATACACCCACAGCCCGTCCTCGCGGCAGTAGGCACCGGCCTCCTTGCTGTCCGCCGAGGGCTCGGCCTTGTGCACCAGCTCGACCTCGCCGTCCGCCTCCACCGCCTGCATGAAGGCGTCGGTGATGCCCACCGAGACGTTGAAATTGGTCAGATCGCCCTTGTCCTTGGCGTGGATGAATTCCTCCACGTCGGGGTGGTCGCAGCGCAGCACGCCCATCTGGGCGCCGCGCCGCGAGCCGGCCGACTCCACCGTCTCGCAGGAGCGGTCGAACACCCGCATGTACGACACCGGCCCGCTGGCGCGCGACATGGTGCCGCGCACCAGGGCCCCGGTCGGGCGGATGGACGAGAAGTCGTAGCCCACGCCGCCGCCGCGGCGCATGGTCTCGGCTGCCTCCGCCAGAGCCGTGTAGATGCCCGGCCGGCCGTCGCTCACCTCGGTGATGGAATCCCCCACCGGCTGGACGAAGCAGTTGATCAGCGTGGCCGCCAACGAGGTGCCGGCCGCGGAGTTGATGCGCCCGGCCGGCACGAAGCCGCGCTCCAGCGTCTCGGCAAAGGCCTGCTCCCAGCGGCCGCGCTGTTCCGCCGCCTCGGCGTGGGCCAGTGCCCGCGCCACCCGGCGCCGCACCTCGGAGGCCGTGGTCTCCGTGCCCTTGGCGTACTTCTCCTGCAGCACCTCGCCCGAGATCTCCTGGGCTGCCAGGCCCTGGATGGCGTCCTTGCTGGTGACCGTCTGATTCATGTGATGCCTGCTCCCCGAAAATGCTCAGCCGGCCCTGCCCGCGGCCGCGCTGAAGTGATCTGTTGAATGTCCTGCCACGTCCCCGTCACGCGGGGGTCCGATACTTGCGTTGTCCGTTGCCGCCACACCCCGAAACGCAGCCAGCCGCAGAGTCGCAGTCATGAAACTCTTCTCCTGGGCCCCGGGCCCCGAAGACACCCTCGAATCCGACCCGCACGAGTGGGCCGAATACAACCTGCCCGCCGACCTGCACAGGGGCGACGCCGTCCCCTTCGGCGTGCGCGAACACCTGGATCGCGGCCGCGTCACGCCGGCCAACGAAGACGCCGGCTGACATCGCATCGGGCATCCCGTCCCGCTTCCCGGCGTGACCGCCACGCCTCATCTGGTCGTCGACATCTCGGCCCACGGCTTCGGCCACATCGCCCTCACCGCGCCGGTGCTCGATTGTCTCACCGCCAGCCTGCCGCGGGTCACCCTGACCGTGCGTTCTGCGGCACCTGTTGCCAAGTTGCGTGAACACATCCGGTCACCTTTCCGTCATATTTCCGCCGGCTTCGACATCGGCATGCGCATGCGCGATGCTCTCACCGTCGATGCCGACGCCAGTTTCGCCTATTACCGCGACCTGCACTCTGACTGGGATCAAGCCGTCGACCGCGAGGCTGCCGCCCTGGCCGACCTCGCCCCCGACGCCCTGCTCGCCAACGTGCCCTACCTCAGTCTGGCGGCGGCGGCACGCGCCGGGGTCCCGGCCGCCGCCCTGTGCTGCCTGAACTGGGGGGACATCCTGGCGCACTACTGCGGATCTCATCCGGGCGCGGCCGGCATCCTTGACCAGATCCACCAGGCCTATGCCTCGGCCCGGCATTTCATCCAGCCGGCGCCCAGCATGCCGATGACCCGGCTCCCCAACGCGAGGGGTGTGGGCCCCCTCGGCCGGCGTGGCGTGCGCGACCCGGCCGCCCTGCGGGCCGCCCTCGGCGCCCGGACGGCCGAGCGGGTGGCGCTGCTGTCGCTCGGGGGCGTCGGCTTTCCCCTGGACGTGGCCCGCTGGCCGCGGCTGGGCGGCTGGACCGTCGTCGCCGGCATGCCCGTGCGCGGCAGCCACCCCGATGTCGTCCCCCTGGAGGCGCTCGGCCTGCCCTACATCGAGGTGTTCGCCTCGGCCGACGCCGTCATCACCAAGCTGGGCTACGGCACGGTCGCGGAGGCCGGGCTCAACGGCATTCCGCTGCTGGTCGTCCCGCGAGACGGCTGGCCTGAGGAGCCCTACCTGGAACAATGGCTGGCCGAGCACGGTCGATGCTCCAGGATGCCGGCATCGACGCTGGCCTCGGGCGGCTTCGTCCCCGCGCTCGACCGGCTGGCCGCGCCCCCCGCGCCGTCTCCGGTGCCCAGGGACGGCGCCGCCGCGGCTGCCATGCTGATCCGCACGCTGCTGCCGTTACAGGGGTGAACCCGCCACACGCACCGCCATGCTGACCCGACTGCTCCTCGCCCTGCTGCTGCTCCTGTCCGCGCCCGCCCGCGCCGTGGTGGATGGCGAGCTCGACCCGAACACCCTCGAGTCCGCCTGGGCTGGCGTCGGCAGCGTCACGGTGGCAGGCGGGGTCTACAGCGGCGTGCTCATCGGCCCGCACCACGTGCTCACCGCCGCCCACGTCGTGGCCAACCGCTTCCCCGAGGAGATCAGCTTCAACCTCAACGCCGGGGGCGACCTGACCCACCGCCTGCGGGCCGAGGCGGTGTACGTCCGGCCAGGCTACGTCGGCGCGGTCGGCTTCAAGCCCGGCGGCCAGTTCGACCTCGCCGTCATCCGCCTGGCCGAGCCGGCCCCGGCCGGTGTGCCGTTTTACAGCCTTTACGACAGCGACCTCCCCCAGGGCACCATCATCACCTTCGTAGGCTACGGAGCGGGGGGGCTGGGCGTGCTCGGCCCGACCGAGGCGGCCCGGCCACACATCAAGCGCACCGGGTCCAACATGGTCGAGTGCTTCGCCTTCACCGTCGACCGGGACAACTGCGACATGATCGACCTCGCCGGCAACGGCCCGCGGGCGCTGTACCTGTTCGATTTCGACGCCCCGGCCCTGCCCGGCGCCAAGCCCAACGGCCGCCTGCCCTTCGGCGAGGCCACCCTGGCCGGCGGCGACTCCGGCAGCCCGAGCTTCGTCCACGTCCAGGGCCGGTGGCGCATCGCCGGCATCAATACCTTCGTGACGCGAGACGGTGCGAAGGGCCGCACCAGCGTCTTCGGCACCGCCGGGGGCGGCGTGCTCGTCTCCGGGGAGAACGGCGACTGGGTCCGGAGCATCATCGCGCCGGCCGAGCGTGGCCTGCTGCCGCCGCCGAACCCGACGCCCCATGTGCCCGAGCCGCATACATGGTTCTTGCTTGGCTTCGGCCTGCTCAATGTCGGCGTGGCCATCTGGCGGCAGGTCCGCCGGTCAGGCGCCCGGTGAACGGACGCCCTCCGGCCTCCCTTCCCCGGTCCCGGCGGGGCACCGACACGGACCCGCAATCATCCCCGCACAAGCTATTGGGACCATACGTTTCACGTCACGTACAAAAAACCTCGAGGATTCCATGCACTTCGCACGCACCGCGTCCCTGACCCTCAGCCTCGCCCTCGTCGGCCTCCTGTCCGCCTGTGGCGGTGACAGCAAGGACGGGGAGGAGAAGAAAGCCACCCAGGTCGCCGCCAAGGTCAACGCCGACGAGATCACCGTCCACCAGATCAACTCCGCCCTGCCGAGGATGAACAACCCCTCGGAAGCCCAGGTCAAGGCCGCCACGAAGCAGGCCCTGGAGCGTCTGATCGACCAGCAGCTGTTCATCCAGAAGGCCATCGAGGGCAAGCTCGACCGCGACCCGCAGGTCATGACGGCCATCGAGAACTCCCGCCGCGAGATCCTCGCCCGGGCCTACGTCGAGCGCGTGATGGCCAACGCCGCCGCGAACGACCCCGCGACGATCAAGGACTTCTACGACAAGCACCCCGAGCTCTTCTCCCAGCGCCGGGTGTACCGCCTGCAGGAGGTCGCCCTCCAGGTGCGCGGCGAGGAGCTCGAGAAGCTCAAGCAGGCGCTGCCCCCGATGAAGTCCCTGCAGGAGGTCATCGCCTACGCCCGGGCCAACAACCTGCGCGCCACCACCAACGCCTCGGTGCGTGCCGCCGAGCAGCTGCCCATGGAGTTCGCCAAGCGCATCGCCAGCCTGAAGGACGGTGAGGTGGTGGCCGTGCCCGGGCCCAACGGCGTGGCCGTCATCCAGATCGTCGCCTCCCAGCAGCAACCTCTGGACGAAGCCAAGGCCAAGCCCTTCATCGAGCAGTTCCTGCAGAACAAATCGCGCATGGAGCTCGCCCAGGCCGAGTTGAAGTCCCTCCGGGCGGCGGCCAAGATCGAATACGTGGGCGACTTCGCCAAGCCGGCCGGGGAGGCCGCCCCCGCCGAGGGCAACGGTGGTACGGGGTCGGCCCTCGAGCAGCCGCCCGGCCAGCAGCCGGTGCCGGCCACCGGTGGTGGCGATGACGACGACGCCCTGCAGAAAGGGCTGAGCGGCCTCAAGAAGTAAGCTCGCACGCACCAGGAAAAAACACCGCCGAGGCGGTGTTTTTTTCCGTGTCGGGGGCCTCCAGCCCGCACTGGCCCCCGTCTTGCTAAATGAGAAAGATCAAAGTCCGGCAGGCGCCCGCGCCGACCGGCGCTTGCCCATGCCCGCCCGCGGGCACTGACTGGAAGGAATGATGCTGCAGCCCCTCAGCGAAGCCGGCGACATCGCGCCACCCGCGGACCCCCCGCAGGCGCCGCCGACTTCCGCGCTGCCCGACACGACCCGCGCGCCCTTCACGCGCAGTCTGGGCGACCGCAGCATGTTCAGCGGCGACCTGCCGCTCGTCGCCTTCCTGCGCAGCCTGCTCAACCCGACCGTCATCCTCGCAAGCCTCGTGGCCTGCCTGTCCTGGTACGGGGTGCGCATCGACGGCCACTACCTGATGCTGGGCGTGCTCACCTTCTTCGTGTCGTCCCAGCTGTTCGAGCGGGTCGACCTGTTCCAGCTCGAGCCCGGCAAGCTGCTGGCGCGTGCCTTCCGCGACATCATCCTGGCCTGGCCGGTGACCGTGGGCATTCTGGCCTTCCTCATCTGGGCCACCCACTACGACCGCATCTACGACACCCGCGCCCTGCTGACCTGGTTCATCGTCACCCCCGCGCCCCTGGTGCTGGCCCACCTCACCGCCCACTGGGTCCTGCGCGGGCTGGCCCGCAACGAGACCGCACAGCGCCGCGTCATCATCATCGGCGCCAGCGCCCTGAGCGTGCGTCTGGCCAACACCCTGTCGTCCGACCCGCTGCTGGGCGTGACGGTTTTGGGCTTTTTTGACGATCGCAAGGCACAGCGCCTGCCCAACCTCGGGCGCTACCAGCTGCTGGGCGACACCCGCAACCTCGAGGAATTCATCCGCGACAACCGGGTGAACCTCATCTTCATCTCGCTGCCGCTGGCCTCCCAGCCGCGCATCGTCCGTCTGCTCGACACCCTGCGCGACAGCACCGCGTCCATCTACTTCCTGCCCGACCTGTACGCCTTCGACCTCATCCAGGCGCGCTTCGACGAGATGGACGGCATGCCCGTGGTGGCCGTGTGCGAGACGCCGTACTCCGGGGTCAACGCCCTGCTCAAGCGCTGGTTCGACGTCGTCGTCACGAGCGCGGCGCTGCTGGTGCTCTGGCCCATCCTGCTCGCGGCGGCCATCGGCGTGAAACTGTCATCTCCCGGACCCATAATCTTCAAACAACGTCGCTATGGCCTCGACGGGCGGGAGATCCGGGTGTTCAAGTTCCGCTCCATGCGTGTGCAGGACGACGGCCCGGTGGTCCGGCAGGCCACCCGCGAGGACCCCCGCATCACCCGCTTCGGCCGCTTCATGCGCAAGACCTCCATCGACGAGCTGCCCCAGCTGTTCAACGTGCTGGCCGGCAGCATGAGCCTGGTGGGCCCGCGCCCCCACGCCGTGGCACACAACGAGCAATATCGCAAAATGATCAAGGGCTATATGCTGCGCCATAAAGTACAGCCGGGCATCACCGGCTGGGCGCAGGTGAACGGCTACCGGGGCGAGACCGCCACCCTGGAGAAGATGCGCGCGCGGGTCGAGCACGACCTCTACTACCTGCGCAACTGGTCGCTGTCCCTGGACCTGTGGATCTGCTTCAAGACTGTCCTGGTGCTGTTCCGGGACAAGAACGCCTACTGACCCCGCCCCTGATCACGCAACGACAACGTCAACCTCCGAGAGCACCCATGCGCACCATGACCCGCTTCCTCACCCAAGTGCTACTTCTGGTCGCTGCCACCGTCGGCGTCGCCTCCGCACAGCACGTGCGTGCCTACCTGCTCGGGCCCGGCGACGTGATCCGTGTCACCGTGTTCCAGAACCCGGACATGACCACCGACACGCGCATCTCCGACCAGGGCACGATCAATTTCCCGCTGGTCGGCAACGTCGCCATCGGCGGCGGCACCACCACCCAGGCCGAGGCCCGCATCGCGGCGGCGCTCAAGGCCGGCGGCTTCGTCAAGCAGCCCCAGGTGAACGTGGTGGTCACCACCTTCCGCGCGCGACAGGTGTCGGTGCTGGGCTACGTCAGCCGCCCCGGCCGCTACCCGATGGAAGACCAGCACCTGCGCCTGGCCGACGTGCTGGCCCTGGCCGGTGGCCCCACCCCCCTGGCCGGTGACCAGCTCTACGTCATCCGCCAGATGGACGGCAAGGAGCAGCGCCTGTCGGTGGACTTCGAGTCCGCCCTGACGTCCAACGAGCTCGACCGCAACTTCGAGATCTTCGCCGGCGACACCGTCTACGTGCCCAAGCAGTCCTTCGTGTACATCTACGGTCAGGTCAACCGCCCCGGCCAGTACCGCCTCGAGCGCGGCATGACCGTCATGCAGGCTCTGGCCGTCGGCGGCGGCGTGACCCTGCGCGGCACCGAGAAGGGCCTCACCGTGCGCCGCCGCGACGCCAAGGGCGCAGTGGACACCCTGAACCTCGCCCCCCAGGACAAGCTCCAGGCGGACGACGTGATTTTCGTGAAAGAAAGCGTGTTCTAAACGCAGGAGACCACCATGACCTTCTCGCAATTCCTCACCATCCTCAGGGCGAGGCTCTGGGTCTTCCTCGGGGTGCTCGGCCTGACCGTGGCGACCACGGTGGTCGTGTCGCTCCTGCTGCCCAGGCAGTACACCGCCACCACCACCCTGGTGCTGGACAACCGGGGCCAGGACCCGGTGTTCGGCATGATGATGCCGGCGCAGTTCATGCCGGGCTATCTCGCCACCCAGGTGGACATCATCCAGAGCCACAAGGTGGCGGTGGAGGTGGTCAAGGGGCTGCGCCTGCACGAGAACCCCACGGTGCGCGAGCAGTGGCGTGACGCCACCGACGGCAAGGGCACGGTGGAGGACTACTTCGCCGACATCCTGCTCAAGAAGCTCGACGTCAAGCCCTCGCGCGAGAGCAGCCTCATCGAGGTGTCGTACACCGGGGTGGACCCGCGCTTCGCCGCCGTCGTGGCCAACGCCTTTGCCGAGGCCTACCAGAAGACCAACCTCGAGCTGCGCGTGGAGCCCGCCCGCCAGTCGGCCGCGTGGTTCGACGAGCGGCTCAAGCAGCTGCGCACCAAGCTCGAGGAAGCCCAGGCCCGCCTGAGCGAGTACCAGCGCGCCAAGGGCTTCACCGCCCAGGACGAGCGGCTCGACCTCGAGTCCGGCCGGATGAACGAGCTGTCGGCCCAGTACACCGCCGCCCAGGCCCAGGCCGCCGACGCGTCGTCGCGCCAGCGCCAGCTCAACGAGTACCTCAACAGCGGCGGCAGCGGCGAGACCATCCCCGACGTGCTGGCCAACCCCCTGGTGCAGAGCCTCAAGTCCACCCTCTCGCTGACGGAAGGCCGCCTGCAGCAAAGCGCCTCCCAGCTGGGCGCCAACCACCCGGAGGTGAAGCGCCTCGAGGCCGACATCGCCGCCCAGAAAGCCAAGCTGCGCAGCGAGATCGCCCAGGCGGCCGCCGCCCTGGGCAACGCCGCCAAGATTGCCCAGCGCCGCGAAGCCGAGCTGCGCGCCGCCCTGGCCGAGCAGAAGAGCAAGTTCCTCCGCCTGAACGAAGGGCGCGACCAGATGGGCGTGCTGGTGAAGGACGTCGAGTCCGCCCAGCGTGCCTACGACACCGCTGCCGCGCGCTTCCAGCAGACCAACCTCGAGAGCCAGGCCAGCCAGACCAACGTGTCCATCCTCACGCGGGCCTTCCCGCCGGTGGACCCGTCGTCGCCGAAGATCATCCTCAACACCCTGCTGTCGATCTTCCTCGGCACCCTGCTGGGCATCGGTGTCGCCCTGTTGATGGAACTGCTCAACCGCCGCGTGCGCTCGGTGCAGGAGCTCGCGCTTGCCGCCGGCGTGCCCGTGCTGGGCCTGCTGCCGGAAGAGCGCGTGCGCGCCGCCGCGCCCAAGGCCAAGGGCAAGCCCGGCGGCGGTGGCGGTACGCCTAAACAGGCCCTGCCGACCCCGTCAGCAGCCAAACCCAGCAAGGCTGCCGCCTGACCACGCCGGAGGACACGCACATGAGCACCCCCCAGACCGAGACCGCGAAAGTCATCCGAGGCCCTGGCATCACCCCGGCGCCCGATCGTTCCATCGGCGCCATGCTGATGGACAGCGGCAAGATCACCCCCGACGAAGCCGAGCGCGTGCTGCGCTACGCCAAGGACAAGAACCTCCGCTTTGGCGATGCCGCCCAGGCCCTGCGCCTGGTCACCGCCGAGGACATCCAGCAGGTGCTGGCGCGCCAGTTCGACTACCCCTACCTCGCGCCCGGCGAGAGCAACGTGTCGCGCGAGGTGGTGGCCGCGTGGTCGCCCTTCAGCAACCAGGTGGAGGCCCTGCGCGCCGTGCGCAGCCAGTTGCTGCTGCGCTGGTTTACCGGCGAGGCCGACCACCGCTCGCTGGCCATCGTCAGCGCCGCCAAGGGCGACGGGCGCAGCTACCTCGCCGCCAACCTCGCGGTGGTGTTTTCCCAGATGGGCGAGCACACGCTGCTCGTGGACGCCGACCTGCGCAACCCGTCGCAGCACCGCCTGTTCGGCCTGCAGAACACCACCGGCCTGTCGGCCGTGCTGTCCGACCGCGCAGAGCTCGAGGTGATCCAGCGCATCCCTGCCTTTGTCGACCTGTCGGTACTGCCGGCTGGCGCCACGCCCCCCAACCCGCTGGAGCTGCTGGGCCGTGCCAAGTTTGCCGAGACCATGGCGCGTCTGGCCGAGGAGTACGACGTGGTGATCATCGACACCCCTGCCGCCGATCACGGCAGCGACTTCCAGCTGGTGACCCGGGCGTCGCACGGCGCCCTCATGGTGGCGCGCCGCAACCGCACGCTGGAGTCCGCCGTGGCCCAGCTGGCGGAAGAAGTCAACGCCACCGGCAGGCCGCTGGTTGGCAGCGTGCTCAACGAGCACTGAGAGGCGGTTCGCACGCCATGTCCACGGCCAGCCTGAATCCGATGAACGGCAGCCTGCGGAGCAATCCGTGGCTGCCGTGGCTGCCCATCGCCCTCGGTCTGGCGGCGCTCTACATTCCCACCTATATCAGCCTGTGGAACGGCGTGTGGAACACGGAGGAGCAGGGCCACGGCCCGCTCATCCTGGCGGTAGTGGCGTGGATCGTCTGGCAGAAGCGCGAAAACCTCATCACAGGTGACCTTGCGCCAAGCAGTCTGCTGGGCTGGCCGCTGCTGGTGTTCGGCCTGCTGCTCTACGTGCTCGGCCGCTCGCAAGACATCCTTCTATTTGAAGTTGGATCGCATCTCCCGGTTCTTGCTGGTGTACTGCTCGCGGTGGGTGGGTGGCCGATGCTTCGGCGCTTCGCGTTTCCCCTATTTTTTCTAGTCTTCATGATTCCGCTGCCCGGTGCCATCGTCGACGCACTAACCGGGCCACTTAAGCAGTACGTCTCTGTATTGGCTGAACATCTGTTATACGCGGTGGGCTACCCCATTGCACGTAACGGCGTGACCCTGACAATCGGTCCTTACCAACTTCTCGTGGCAGATGCTTGTTCCGGAATGCATTCGCTCTATTCGTTATCCGCCCTTGGCCTGCTTTACCTTTACTTGATGCGGCATGCGAGCAGGCTGCGGAACATTGGAATCGCATTCGCGATTCTGCCGGTCGCGTTCAGTGCAAACATTGTTCGCGTCGTGTTCTTGGTGCTTGTGACTTTTCATCTCGGCGATGAGGCCGGACAGGGCTTCCTTCACGGGTTCGCGGGAATGGTCCTCTTCGTTGCTGCGCTTTTGTGCCTGTTCTTATTGGATTCGATCCTCGGCTGGTTCCTCCCTGATTCCAAGACTACCGCGAC
>JBEICA010000347.1:0-3364 GCA_040373665.1 Burkholderiales bacterium
CGGGCGCCTTGCGGTCATCCCGCGCCCCCGCTTCGCGCCAATAGGCTCGGCTATTGGCTTGGCGCGGGATGCACGGCCTGCCTCGCAATGCGCCTCGCCATCATCCCGTGGCCTGATGAAATATCCGGGCCAGCCCTTGCTGCCGGGCGCTACTTCATCTCGCCGTATCGGCCCTCGTACTCGGCCATCAGCTTCTGCAGCAGATCGGTGAGCCGCTTGGCGGCGAACGGGCTGAGGATGATGCGATGCGCGAGTTCGATCTCGACCTCGCTCGCCATCCGGTCCCAGTTCTGGTTCACGCCGAAGTTGAGTACCACCTCCTCGCGCGTGCTGGTGGCGTTCACGAAATTGCAGTAGCTGCTCTTCAGGCCCTGGGTGTCCCACTTGACCTTGGGCGTCGCCGCGGACTCGGCGGTCTTGGACGTCTTCCGGGGTGCGTCGGCCATGCTTTCGTCTCCTGCGCCGGTGGCGTGCGTGAGGACGGGGATGGTCATCGAATTCGCGATGGCTGTCGAGTCGATGGCAGCACCTGGCGTCCGAGCCCGCGGAGGCCGTAAACCGGGCTGCCGGAGGTTCGCACGCCTTGCCTCGCCCCGGTGAGGACGGGACAATCGGGGCCCGTCCGGGTTGTCGCGAGGTCACCATGTCCAGCTTCCTGCCGAGCCCGCGCTGCACCGGTTCCCCGCGTTCGGGCGTGATCGGGACCAACCCGATGTGCATGTCACCCGAAGCTGCCGGCGCCAGCCCCGGCCCGATAGGCCACACACTGACATGAGCCCCGCCGCGCAACTGCCCGACCCTGGCCCCTCCCCGGCAGCCGGTCCGCTGGACCGCCGGGTCGACGCCCACATCGCCCGCCTGCTGCAGGAACAGGACTTCGCCGGCATCGCCACCAACTACGGCGCGATGGCACTGGTGGTCTGGCTCCATTGGGAATCCTCACCCCGCGCGACCCTCCTGGGCTGGCTGTCGATGTGGCTGGCGGCCAACACCGCCTACCTCGTCTTCGTGCTCGCAGACCGCCGCTTCGGTCCGCCCGCCGATGCGGTACCCCGGGTGTGGGAATGGGTGCGGCTGATCGTCGGCAACGTGGTGTCCACGCTGCCGGCGGGCCTGTTGCCCTGGCTGCTGTCGCCCACCCCGGAACTGCTCTATCTCAATACGACGCTTCTGGTGATCTACTGCGCCGGGGTCTACGCCACGCTGGCGGCGATCTCGCCGGCGGCCTTCGCCCTGGCCGGCGCATCGCTGGTACCGCCTGCCGCCATCGTCCACATGGCCTCGGGCGACAAGACCGGCATCGGCATCGCGGCTGGCCTGATCCTGTTCTACCTGTTCCTGATGCCCTTCGCCGTGGTCCAGGCCCGCGGCCTGCGTCGCGCCGTGCGCGTGGCCTTCGAGAACGAGGAACTCGCCCGCCGGCTCGCCACAGAGACCGAGCACGCGCGCGCCGCCCACCTCCAGGCCGAGGAGGCCAACCGCGCCAAGGCACGCTTCCTCGCCGCCGCCACCCACGACCTGCGTCAGCCGCTGCACGCCATCTCCCTCACCCTCGAGGCCCTGCGACGCCCCGGCCGCGAGGACACCGGGTCGCCGCATCTCGAGCGCATGCGCGAGTGCACCCGGCAGTTGTCCTCCATGTTCAACGCCCTGCTCGACCGCGCCCATCTCGACGCAGGCACCCGCGTGCTCTCCCCCTCGCCCGTGCCTCTGGCCGCGCTCTTCGCCCAGATCGAGGACCAGTTCCAGCCTCAGGCCCAGGCCCGCGGTCTGTGGCTGCGCTGCCGACCCACCTCCGCCGTCCTGCTCGCCGACCGCCTCGCCCTGTGGCAGATCACCTCCAATCTGGTCACCAATGCCCTCGAGGCCACCGCCTCCGGCGGCGTCCTGGTCGCCTGGCGCGCCCGCTCCTGCACCCTCGAGGTGCGCGACAGCGGCTGCGGCATCGCCCCGGAGCACCACGAGACCGTATTCCAGGAGTTCCGCCGCCTGCCACAGCCCGGCACCGGCCGCGACCGTGGCCTCGGGCTCGGCCTGGCCACCGTGCGCGGCCTCGCCGGGCTCATGGGGGCCACCGTGTCGCTGCGCTCCGCACCGGGCCGCGGCAGCGTGTTCGCGCTGCACTTCAGGCCTGAGGCCGTGTCCGCCCTGCCGGCAGTCGCCGCCCCCGCGGAAGCGGCGGGACCCGCACCGGCCGTGCCCCTGGCCGGGGCACGCGTGCTCGCCGTCGACGACGATCCCGCGGTCCTGTCCGCCCTGGGAGACCTGCTGCGTCAATGGGGGCTGGAGGTGCGCACCGCCGACAGCGCCGCCGAGGCTGTGCGCATCGCCACCGACTGGGGGCCCGCCCTGCTCGTCCTGGATCGCCACCTGCCCGACGGCTCCGGTCCGGAGATCGCCCGCACCCTGGCGCAGCGCCTGCAACCGCCACCGGGCTGCCTTCTGGTCACCGGCGACACCTCGCCCGAGGACCTCCAGGCCATCGGTGCCTCCGGCCTCGAGGTCATGCACAAGCCGGTCGACCCGCTGCGCCTGCGCCAGGCCGTCACGCGACTGTTGGCCGGACAGACGCCCGCAGTGCCGTGATCCATCCATCTCCGCGCCAGGCATGTGCTCGCCACGCGGCTCACGCTGCGTGCGCGTGACAGGCTCATGTCGGGCGACGGAGGGAACCGGCCGGAAACCGAAGCCACGGACAGCGTGGCCGTGCCGCCGGTGGACCCGCCAGTGTCCGCGCGCGTGGACGAGCACATGGCACGGCAGATCTACGCTCAGGATCTTCCGGTCATCGTCACCAACTATGGCGTGGCGGTGCTGGTCGCATGGATCCACTGGTCCGACGTGCCGCGCCCCACGCTGCTTTCCTGGATCGCACTGTCGGTGGGAATGAACACGGCCCATCTGGCCCTGAGCCTGCTGGATCGCCGTCACGGCTGGCGCTCGCGACACCCGCTGGGGGACTGGCACTGGCTGCGTCCTGCGATGACCTACGTTGCATCCCTGATACCGGCAGGCCTCGGGCCCTGGATGCTGTCACCGACCTCCGAACTGCTCTACCTGAACACGACGCTGCTGGTGATCTACTGCGCCGGCGTTTACGCATCCACGGCATTGCTGTCGCCGTTCGCCTTCGGCCTGGCAGGGGCGGTGCTGGTGGCACCAGCGGCGACAGTGCACATGTCCAGCGGCTCCCTCGCCGGCATCGGCATCGCGGCCGGGCTGATCCTGTTCTACCTTTTCCTGCTGCCCTTCGCCGTGGTCCAGGCCCGCGGCCTGCGTCGCGCCGTGCGCGTGGCCTTCGAGAACGAGGAACTCGCCCGCCGGCTCGCCACAGAGACCGAGCACGCGCGCGCCGCCCACCTCC
>JBEICA010000025.1:0-21554 GCA_040373665.1 Burkholderiales bacterium
ACTCGCGTCGTCCCCCCCTGTCGCATCCATCGGATGGCGACCAGCGCCAGCCCCGGGGTCACATCTTGCGCTCGAAGTGCTCCAGCAGCTTGTGCAGGTCCATGGCGGTCTGCGACAGGGTGCGCGCAGACTTCTCCACGTCGGCGATGCTGCCCATGTTCTCCTCGGTCAGGGCGCTCATGCGTTCCATGCTCACCGCCACCTCGTGCGAGGCCTGGGACTGCTGCTCGAGCATCGAGGCGATGTCGCGCGCCGACTCTCCGACGCCACGGCTCGCCTTCTCGATGGAACCGAGGCTCTCGTTCGACGACCGGATCAGCGCCGTTCCCCTGTCCACCCCCTCCACGGCGTCCTTCATCGTGACGATCGCCGTCGCGGTGCCGGCCTGGACTTCGGCCACGGTGGCGGCGATGTCGACGGTGCTGGTGCGGGTGCGTTCCGCGAGCTTGCGCACCTCGTCGGCCACCACCGCGAAGCCACGGCCCTGCTCGCCAGCCCGTGCCGCCTCGATGGCAGCATTCAGCGCAAGCAGGTTGGTCTGCTCGGCGATTTCCTGGATGGTCCGCGTGACCACCGAGATCTTGCCAACGGCCTCGCCGAGCGTCTCGATCTGCGTGCGCGCAGCGTCCACGACCCGGACGACATCGTGGGTCGCGTCCAGCGACTGCGCCATCTGGCGCGTGCCGTCGGACACCACCTGGATGGCGCTTTCGGCATGTTCAGAGCTGCGGCGCGTGGCATCGGAGATCTCGCCCACCGACACCGACAGCTCCTCCAGGGCGCTCGCCACGCCATTGATGCCGTCGGACTGCCGTTGCGAGCGCTCCAGCAGTTGCGCCGCCTGCTGCACCAATTGCCGGCAACCCTGCTCCACGTTGTTCGCCGCGGTCACGACATCCGAGATCACTGCGAACATGTTGACCTTCATGGTCTGCAATCCGACCAGCACCTCGGCGAACTCGTGGCAGCCGGCGGCCTCCTGCTCGTGCATGAGGTCGCCCTCCGAGACGCGCTGCAGCGCCTCCTTCATGCGCGCCAGTGGCTTGCTGATCGCGTTCCACAGCCAGAGATAACCGGCTACGGCGCCGCCGACGGTGACCGCTCCCGCGACCCAGGACCAGGGCTGCGGCAACAGCGCCGTGATCACCGCGCCACCGGCCACCCCGCCGAGCACCACACCCATGCTCACCTTGAGCGGACGACCGAACTTCAGGGATGTCGCAGGCATCTTCGCGCGACCGCTCTGGATCGCGGCGTAGAGCGTTTCGGCGCCGCGCTTGTCCGACTCCGAGGGACGGCGACGCACGGACATGAAGCCTACGGGCTGGCCGTTTTCGGTCAGGGGGCTGACGTACGCATCGACCCAGTAATAGCCACCCTCCTTCGTACGGTTCTTGACGCGCCCTCTCCAGGGCACACCTGCGCGTATCGTGTTCCACAGGTCCGCGAAGGCCTCCCGCGGCATGTCCGGGTGGCGCACCACGTTGTGCGGGCGCCCGACCAGTTCGTCCTCAGTGAAACCGCTGATCTCGACGAAGGCCGGGTTGGCGTAGGTGATCTTTCCCTTGAGGTCGGTCTTGGTGACGATCGGCTGCTTGGGGTCGAGATGATGCTCGACATTGGTCGTCGGCACCTGCATGCGTGCCTCCCGGCCACGGGGCGTATTGTCGCTCATGATTCCTCGGCTCGATGGGACTGACCGCCAACGCGGCGGCGCGTGGCTGCGCGGCAATTCGCCGCACGCCTGTACCACCCAGGTTTCGGCGCCACGACGCCAAGCTTTAGGACATTGGGAAATGTCCCGCCCCCATCGCCCATGGACTATGGCCTATCGCCTATCCCCCATCGCCTATTGCCTATTGCCTATGGCCTATGGCCTATTGCCTATCCCCCATACCCCTCCCCCGCCGGCAGATCGACCACCGCCGGGAAGCCGAGCGCCGACAAGGCATCGGCAACCTGGCGGACGTGGGCGAAACCACGGGTCTCGAGCACGAACTCGACTTCCGTGTCCTGCAGGGGCAGGTCGGTGAAGGCACGCTGGTGATGCACTTCCTCGACGTTTGCGTTCGCCTCGGCGATGGCTGCCGAAACGCGCGCCAGCGACCCGGGCACATCGCGCAGGCGCACCCGCAGGCGGGTGAGGCGTCCGGTGCGCACCATGCCGCGCCGGATCACGTCCGACAGGGTCAGGGGGTCGATGTTGCCCCCGCACAGCACCAGCCCGACACGCCGGCCGGCAAACCGGTCGGGGTGACGCAGCAACGTCGCCAGCCCGACACCACCGGCCCCTTCCACCACGGTCTTCTCGATCTCCAGCAACAGCAGGATGGCGGCCTCGATGTCACCCTCGTCCACCAGCAGCACACCGTCCACCAGACGGCGCACGATCTCCAGCGTCAGCCGCCCCGGCTGCTTGACGGCGATGCCGTCGGCGAGCGTGGCGTTGCCGAATACCGGATCCTTTCCCTCCAGGGCGCACAGCATCGACGGGAAGCGCTCGGTCTGGGCGCCGACCACGGAGATGTCGGGACGCAGCGCCCGTGCGGCTGTCGCGATGCCTGAGATCATCCCGCCGCCACCGATGGGCACCACGATCATCTCCAGGTCGGGCACCTGCTCCAGCATCTCGAGGGCGATGGTGCCCTGGCCGGCGATCACCGCCGCGTCATCGTAGGGATGCACCAGCGTCAGCCCGCGGGCCTGCATCACCTGCATGGCATGGTCGCGCGCCTCGTCGAAGTTCTCGCCCGCAAGGATGACCTCGGCACCGTGGGAGCGGGTGTGCTCGACCTTCACGTGCGGAGTGAAACGGGGCATCACGATGACGGCAGGAATGCCCAGCCTTCGTGCGTGATAGGCCACACCCTGTGCATGATTGCCTGCGGACACCGCGATGACGCCAGCCGCGCGCTGGCGGGCATCCAGGGCGGCGAGCTTGTTGAGCGCCCCACGCTCCTTGAACGAGGCGGTGAACTGATGATTCTCGAACTTGAGCCAGACCGTGGCGCCGGTGATCTCCGACAAGGTCCGGGAGTGGAGAAACGGCGTGTGGGCGATGTGCCCGTCGAGAGTCGCCGCGGCGCGGCGCACGTCTTCCAGCGTCACGGTCACGACCGGTCCCCTGATTCAGTTCCGGTCGGCGCACACGGCAGTGGTGTCAGCCCACCCCGGGCACATCCGCCGGCGCGCCGCTTGCGGACGCACCAGAAAAAAGACCCGCCGAGGGCGGGTCTCGAAACACACTGCAGGCAGCCCTGGTGGCTCTTAGAGGGCCTGAATGTTGGAAGCCTGTTTGCCTTTGGGGCCAACGGTGACTTCGAAACTCACCCGTTGACCTTCCTTCAGCGATTTGAAACCGTTCATCTTGATCGCCGAGAAGTGCGCGAAGACATCCTCGCTCTTGTCGTCCGGCGTGATGAAGCCGAAGCCCTTGGCGTCGTTGAACCACTTGACGGTACCGGTTGCCATGAATCTCTCTCTCCTGTCTGGACTCGCGGGCTGCCACCCGTGTGCATCTGAGGGTGGCTACGAGTGCCTGGCACGACCGTACCGACAACCACCTCTACCCAAGATACGAAAGAAATAATACGCGCACGCCACCACCGCGCAAGCACCATTTGCATGATTATTCGAGTTTTTTCGTGCCGCAGTGCAGCTTGGGCTTACGGCTGGCTTACCGATCTCTTACATGTCCACACTGTCGCATCGCAGCATCCGGATTCGCCCCGACGAGCTTCGCAGCACCGTGCTCGCCGCCCTGCTTTTCTTCCTCCTGTTGTGCAGCTACTACGTGCTGCGGCCCGTGCGCGACGAGATGGCAGTCCGCCTCGGGACGCAGCAGCTCAAGTGGCTGTTCACCGCCACCTTCCTTGCCATGCTCGCGGCCACGCCGGTGTTCGGCTGGCTCGCGTCGGTGCTGCGCCGCGCCATCCTGGTGCCGGCGACGCTGGGTTTCTTCGCCCTGAACCTGTTGGCCTTCCGTGCCGCGCTCGACGCGCCCGATCTGGCGACCGGCGCCGCCATCGCGTTCTTCGTCTGGGTGAGCGTATTCAACCTGTTCGTGGTTTCGGTGTTCTGGAGCCTCATCACCGACCTGTTCGACCTCGAACAGGCGGAGCGGCTGTTCGGCCTGGTGTCCGTGGGCGGTACCGCCGGCGCCATCGCCGGACCGGCACTGACGGCGGCGCTGGTCACACGGACCGGGGTGCCGGACCTGTTGCTGCTGTCCGCAGCGCTGCTGGGAGCCGCGCTGCCGCTCGCGGTCGCACTGGCCAGGGCACGCGGCGGACCCGCCGGCCACAACCGGGCGAGCCGCGGGGGTGCGGCGCTCGGTGGCTCCGCCTGGGAGGGGTTCGCGCTGGTGTGGCGCTCACCCGGCCTGCGCTGGTTCTGCCTGTTTCTGTGCCTGCATTCCTTCGTCGGCACCGTCCTGTATTTCGAGCAGACGCGCATCGTCGGTGCCATGTTCCCCAGCCCCGAGGCGCGCACCGCGCTGTTCGCCCAGGTCGACCTCGCAGTGAACACGCTCACGCTCCTGACCCAGCTGCTCGGCCTCGCCCCGCTGCTGCACCGCTTCGGCCTGTCCGTGGCCCTCGCCCTGCTGCCGGCGGCGAGCGTCGTCGGCCTGCTGGCGTTGGGACTCTGGCCCACCCTCGGGATGCTGGTGGGATTCGGCATCGTCCGCCGCGCCGGGGAGTACGCCATCGCGCGGCCGGCGCGCGAGATGCTCTTCACCGTTCTGCCCCGCGCCGCCCGCTACAAGGCCAAGAATTTCCTCGACACCGCCGTGTTCCGCGGCGCGGACGCCACGTCCGGCTGGCTCACGGACGGGCTGCGCGCCGCCGGCCTCGCCGGGGGCGCCCTCGCGCTGGCCGCGCTGCCCGCCGCGCTGGCCGGTGCCGTGATCGGCTGGCGCCTCGGACGCAGTTCCGCGATCATGTCTGCTGAACACGGGAAAACCTCCGATGAACCATCACCCGACCTCGGGGAGCCGCCGACGCTGGCTGCGCGGGATGGCCGCCGCGACCCTGGGGCTCGCCACCGCTGATGCCATGTCCGCCACCCCAGTCCCCCAAGTGATGCGCCGGGCCATTCCCGCCTCGGGTGAATTGCTGCCCGTCGTCGGGCTCGGCACCTACCAGGTGCTGGATGTCGAAGAGTCACCGCAGGCCATCGCAACGCTCGAGCCGGTGATGCGCACCCTGGTCGAATCCGGCGGCGCGCTGGTCGACAGCTCACCCATGTACGGCAATGCAGAGACCATCGCCGGTGCGTTGTCCGCAGGGCTCGGCCTGCGCGAGCGCCTGTTCCTGGCCACCAAGGTCTGGACCTCTGGCCGCGAGGCCGGAATCCAGCAGATGCAGACCTCGTTCCGGCGCATGCGCACCCAGCGGATGGACCTCATGCAGGTGCACAACCTGCTCGACTGGCGCACCCACCTCGACACACTGCAGGCCTGGAAGAAGGAAGGCCGGGTGCGCTACCTCGGCATCACCCACTACCACGCCGGCGCCCATGCCGAGCTGGAGAAGCTGCTGCGCAGCCGGCAATGGGATTTCGTGCAGGTGAATTACTCCATCGCCGAAACCGAGGCGGGCGAGCGCCTGCTGCCCGTCGCGGCAGACCTGGGCGTCGCCGTGATCGTCAACCGCCCATTCGCCCAGGGTGCTCTGTTCAGCCGCGTCCGCGGTCTCGCCCTGCCCGACTGGGCGGCCGAGTTCGAGTGCGGCTCGTGGGCGCAGTTTTTCCTGAAGTGGATCCTCTCCGACCCGGCAGTGACCTGCGTCATCCCGGCGTCGCGCAAGGCCGAACATACCCGCGACAATCTGGCCGCAGGCCTCGGCCGCCTGCCCGACGCGGCGATGCGCCGGCGCATGACCGCGTGGTTCGAGGGTGTCGGCCGGTCGCGCTGACCGGGACCTCTCACCAGGCATCCAGGCAGAGGCGCAGGCTGCCGCGCCCCCGGCCCCGATTCAGAGCAGTCCGCGCTCCGAGAGGTTGCGCATGAGCGCTCCGACGCCCCAGGTCCAGGGATCGATCTCGTGGCAGTGGTTCACGCGATTCACCAGGGCCCCCAGTCGGGGCGAGCGGATGGTCACCGTGTCGCCGACACGGTGGGTGAAGCCGCGCCCCGGGGCCTCGCGGTCCTGGGTCGGCGCGAAGGCCGTTCCGAGGAACAGCATCAGCCCGTCGGGGTACTGGTGGTTCACGCCGATGGCCTGCGCCACCAGATCGGTCAGATCCCGGCTGATGCTGGTCAGGCTGTAGCCGCCGCGCGTCACGAAACCTTCGGGCCCGGCGACCTCGACCCCGATGTCCAGCGTGCGCAGGTCATCGAGGGTGAAACCATCATCCAGCAGGCGTATGAAGGGTCCGATCGCGCAGCTGGCGTTGTTGTCCTTGGCGCGCCCCAGCAACAGGGCGCTGCGCCCCTCCCAGTCTCGGAGGTTGACGTCGTTGCCGAGGCTCGCCCCGACGATGTCACCGCGGGAATTCACCGCCAGCACCAGTTCCGGCTCCGGGTTGTTCCAGGACGAGGCCGCAAGGATTCCGATCTCCGCTTCCGTGCCCACCGCCGACATGGGCTGGGCCTTGTTGAAGACCTCCGCGTCCGGACCGATCCCCACCTCGAGGTACTGCGACCACAGCCCGCGCTCGACCAGCACGGCCTTCACCCGCATCGCTTCGGCGGAACCCGGCTTCACCGCGGACAGCGATGCGCCGATCTCGTGTCCCAGCGAGGCCCGGATCTCGTCGGCCAGGGCCGGATCGCCCTTGGCATGTTCCTCGATCACCCGCTCCAGCATCGAGGACACGAAGGTGACGCCGCAGGCCCGGATGGCCTGCAGGTCGCAGGGCGCCAGGAAATGCGGCACGGTGGGATGACGGCGCGCGGGGCCCGTGTTGGCCAGCAAGGCATCGGCCCGCCCGAGCGAGGGTGCGCGACCACTGGCGATCGCCGTGCGGATGCGCGCCGCCGGCGCCTCGGCGTCGAGCAGCTCGGCGCAGGTCGGTGCCAGCCGCGTGAGGTCGTGCACCTCGCCGGCCACCAGCGCCACCACGCTCGGGCCTGCCAGCGGCCCCGGCACCCAGGCGCGCCCCACCAGCACGGCAGCGTCGGCATCGACGGGAAGGTTCGTGGACTGCTCGTCTTGCATCTTGTCGTTCTCCGCGATTCGTTACTCCGGGCACCACCGGCGACAGGTCACTTGCCCAGGCGCTCCACCATGAAGCCGTACTCCGGGCGACACTGGGGCACGCACAGGAAGCCCCAATACCTGTCCTCGCGCTCCTTGGGAAAAAAGATCTCCATCTGGTGCCCGTGACTGTTGGTGACCAGCAGGCGTGTCATGGCCTGGGGCACGCTCTCGAAATAGAAGGCGTAGGTGGCGGCTTCGCGGAGCAGGCGCTCGTGAACCCGGGTCAGCGCCTCTCCCTTGACGTCCGCCACCTCGAAGGTACGGAAGTACTTGCGCCCCGGCACGCTGGTCGACGCTTCCGGCGCCCAGGAAGGCGCCTCCGGACGCACCGTCCAGGTGGCCGGGTACCGCCAGCGCCAGCCCGGGCCCGCCACCAGCTTCTGCCCGGCGGGAGAGCACTCGATCTGCGCGAACGCGCTGATCGGGTCCGGCACCTGGCGCGCCGCATCGGCCGGCAGGTGCTCGCAGTCGAGCAGCATGCCGTCGTCGTGGTCGTCACCGCCCTCGCTGTGGGCGCAGGCCGCGGTCGCCGCCAGCAACGCCAGCGCTCCCGCCACTGCCCTCGTCATTTTCGTTACCTTCAAGCGCCTCTCCTCCTGCGTGATGCGCGACATCGCTGCTCAGCCGCCCCGAGTCCCGACCGCTTCGTCCAGAAATCGGCCCACCAGGAAATCGAAGGTCTCCGGCTGTTCCATGTTGGCCAGGTGGGCGGCCTGCGGAATGACCCCGAGTTGCGCCCCGGGGATTGCCTGCTGAATGGCACGCGACATCTCCACCGGCGTGCCTGGATCCTGATCGCCCACGACCACCAGCGTGGGCACCTGCACCGCCCCCAGGCGCGAGGTCAGGTCGATGCTCGGGATGGCCTGGCAGCAGCCGACATAGCCCTCCACCGGCGTGGCCCGGATCATCGCCGCCACCCGCGCCACCAGATCGGGCCGTCGCGCGCGGGTGCGCTCCGTGAACCAGCGTCCGATGGTCGGATCGACCAGCGCGTCCATGCCCTGCGACCGCGCGGTGGCGATGCGCTGCTCCCAGACCGGCGCGGCCTCCGGGCCGATGCGGCTCGAGGTGTCGCACAGGATCAGACTGGCGAAGCGGCCTGGATGCCGCAGGGCGTGCGTCATGCCGATCATGCCGCCCATGGACAGGCCCATGAAGTGGCAGCGCCCGATACCCAACTGGTCCAGCAACGCCTCGAGATCGTCGGCAAGCAGGTCCAGGGTATAGGGCCCGGACGGCGCATCGCTGCCACCGTGCCCCCGCGTGTCGAAGGCCAGCACCCGGAAACGGTCACGGAATACCGCGATCTGCTCGGCCCACATGTCCGTAGCGCAGGCCAGGGAGTGGCTGAGCACCAGCCAGGGACCCGTACCCTGGTCCTCGACGTGGATGCGGATTGCGTTGGCCTCGACCTGCATTCTGGCTCCTCCCCGGCTTGCTGCCGCGCTGCGTTGGCCGGAGTATACGGGCCTCGACCTTCGCACACAGGAAGACGGACATGGCCGAACCGCGCCCCGACTCGAGCGTCGTTCTGGGCACCGGCCCACTGGGCCTGGCCCTGGCCCGGGAACTGGCGTCGCGCGGTCAGGGCGTGCGGCTGGTCAACCGCTCGGGCCGCGTGCCGAGCGGTCAGGTGGCCCCGGCGCAAGTCACGCGGGCCGACGTCGCAGACCCCACCGCCCTGGAGGCGGCATGCGCGGGAGC
Source organism: Burkholderiales bacterium (assembly GCA_040373665.1). GTDB lineage: Bacteria > Pseudomonadota > Gammaproteobacteria > Burkholderiales. Next base: position 8,910 of record JBEICA010000025.1, read on the forward strand.
ACAGGTGGTCTTCCACTGTCTCGGGCTGCCCTATGCCCAGTGGCACCGCTTTCCGGGTCTCATGAGCAACGTCATCGAATGCACGGCACGCACCGGCGCCCGTGTCGTCTACGGCGACAACGTCTACGCGTACGGCGTTGTCGACGGCCCGGTCCACGAGGGTCTTGCCGAGACTGCCGCAACCTCGAAGGGCCGCATCCGGGCGGAGGTCGCCGGCCTGCTGATGCAGGCCCATCGTGAGGGGCGCGTCCCTGCCGCCATCGCCCGTGGGTCGGACTTCTTCGGCCCGGGCGTCACCGAGGCTTCCATGCTCGGCAGCCGCGTCTTCGGCCGGCTGGTCGCCGGCAAACCTGCGCAAGTGGTCGGCGATCCGGACCGTCTCCACAGCTACACCTACATCCGCGACTTCGCCCGCACTCTCGCGGAACTCGCCACACGGGAGGAGGCCCTGGGTGCCGTCTGGCACGTTCCGAATGCCCCCGCGCAGACCACTCGCGCCATCGTTCAGCTGATCGGGGCCAGACTGGGGACACCAGCCCGCATCTCCATCCTGCCCCGCTGGATGCTGGCGGTCGCGGGGCTTTTCGATGCCAACGCCCGCGAACTGCGCGAGATGCTGTACGAGTTCGAGGCCGACTTCGTGGTCCAGGGCGACCGGGCCAGGAGCACTTTCGGCCTCCAGGCCACGCCGCTCGAGCAAGCCGTGGCCGAAACGCTGGAGTGGTGGCACAAACAGGGAGCCGCCGCCGGATGATCAGGCGTGACGGCGGACGCGACACGATGCACACGGGAGGAGACGCAACATGAGACTGGTGCAGTGGCTGGACGACACGGGGGCCCGGCGCGTCGGTTGCGTCAGCCCGGACGGCGCGCAACTCGAAATCCTCGACGGGACGGACCGCGTCTACCACCTCGCCCGCGAGGCGCTGCGCACCGGCCTGCCTCTGGCGGCCGTGGTCGAGGCGCGGCGCTCGGGACGCCTTGCAGACTACGACGCCATCGTCGCCGCGGGCCGGCTGCTGCCGCCGGTCGACCATCCGGACCCGGCGCACTGGCTCATCACCGGCACCGGCCTGTCGCATCTGGGCAGTGCCGCCGCCCGCGATGCCATGCATGCCAGGCTGCAGCAGTCCGAGGACCAGCTCACCGACTCCATGAAGATGTTCAAGTGGGGCGTCGAGGGCGGAAAGCCGGACGACGGCGCCATCGGCACGCCGCCCGAGTGGTTCTACAAGGGAGACGGGCGCTGGGTGGTGCCGCCGGGCCAGCCGCTGGAGCTGCCCGCCTTCGCGCGCGACGGCGGGGAGGAGGTCGAGATCTGCGGCATCTACCTCATCGCCGACGACGGCACACCCTGTCGCCTCGGATTCGCGCTCGCGAACGAGTACTCCGACCACGTCATCGAGCGCCAGAACTACCTCTACCTCGCCCATTCGAAGCTGCGCCAGAGCAGCTACGGTCCCGAGTTGCTGACCGGCGAACTGCCGCGCCACGTCCGCGGTACCGCCCGCCTGCTGCGCGGCGAGCAGGTGCTGTGGTCCTCGGAGTGGCTCTCCGGCGAGGACAACATGTGCCACAGCATCGCCAACCTCGAGCACCACCACTTCAAGTACCGCCAGTTCCGCTCGCCCGGCGACATCCACGTGCACTTCTTCGGCGCCGCCACGGGCAGCTTCACGCAGAACGTCACCGCCGACCCGGGCGATGTGTTCGAGATCGCGGCCGAGGGCTTCGGACGGCCCCTGCGAAACGCGCTCGGCACCGCGCAGGAACCGCTGCAGCACGTGGCGATCCGCGCTCTGTAGCACTCCCCACGACGACAAGGAACAAGACCTGTGATCCACGAACTGCGCATCTACCGCTGCATCCCCGGCCGCCTGCCCGACCTGCACAAGCGTTTCGAGCACATCACCCTGAAGCTGTTCGAGAAACACGGCATCCGCCAGGCCGGCTTCTGGACCGTGCTCGTCGGCGAGTCGAACCAGGACCTCTACTACCTGCTCGAGTGGCAGGACATGGCCGAGCGCGAGCGCGTGTGGAATGCCTTCGCGACCGACCCCGAGTGGCTGGAGAAGCGCGCCGAGACCGAGCGCAACGGCGCCATCGTCTCCAACATCACCAACATGTTCCTCCAGCCCACCGCCTACTCGAAGATCCGCTGACCGCCGTTTCGGCAGACGCGCAACAGGACCCGCCATGGACATCGCCTTCCGCCCCGCCCACCGACTGGCCCGCATGATCCGCGACGGCCGCGTCGGCGCCCTCGAACTGCTCGACCACTACCTGGCCCGGGTGAAGCGCCTCGACGGCGACCTCGGTGCCGTGTGCGTGCTCGACGTCGACCGCGCACGCAAGCGTGCCCGCGCCGCCGACCGCGCAGCCGCCAAGGGCGAGTGGTGGGGTCCGCTGCACGGCGTGCCCATGACGGTCAAGGAGGCCTTCGACGTCGCCGGACTGCCGACCACCTGGGGGGTGCCCGACCTGAAGGACAACGTCGCCACCACCGACGCCGTCGCCGTGCAGCGCCTGCGCGCCGCCGGTGCCGTCATCTTCGGCAAGACCAACGTCCCGGTCATGCTGGCAGACTGGCAGAGCTTCAACCCCCTGTACGGCACCACGCGAAACCCCTGGAACCCGGAGCGGGTACCGGGCGGGTCCTCCGGCGGCGCGGCCGCCGCGCTGGCGGCCGGCTTGACCGGACTGGAGATCGGCAGCGACATCGGCGGTTCGATCCGCGACCCTGCCCACTTTTGCGGCATCTACGGCCACAAGCCGACCTATCAGCTGTGCGCCGCAGATGGCCTCCGCTTCCCGCGCTGGGTCATGGGCAACGACATCGACGTCATCGGCCCGATGGCCCGCAGCGCCACGGACCTCGAGCTCGCGCTGCGCCTGCTCGCCGGCCCCAACGACCACGACGGCGTCGCCTGGAAGGTGTCCCTGCCCAAGCCCCCCGCCAAACCCTGGCGGCAGTGGCGCATCGCGGTGCTGCCTGACGCCACGACCGCCCCGGTGGACGACGCGGTGCAGGAACGCGTCCGCGCCGTCGCCGATTTCGCTGCCCGTCAGGGCGCGCGCGTCTCGGACAAGGCCCGTCCGGCGGTGGATCTCGACGAGGCCCATCGCGTCTTCATCGGCCTGTTGCGCGCCGCCACCTCGCGCGGCGCCTCCGACGAGGCCTTCGAAAGGTTCACCGCCCGCGCGCGGCGCGTGCGCCCCGACGCCACCGACTACCCGTCGCGCATGCTGCGCGGCGTGACCATGACCCACCGCGAGTGGCTGGCGCTCAACGATGCGCGTCACCGCATGCGCCTCGCCTGGACGGCCTTCTTCCGCGACTGGGACGTGCTGCTCTGCCCCGCCGGTGCCACGACCGCCTTCCCCCACAACCAGACCGGTGAGCGCTGGGAGCGCATGGTGACCGTCAACGGCCGACCCCAGCCGTCCACCACCCAATTGTTCTGGGCCGGGATGTCGGGGATGGTCTACCTGCCCTCCACGGTCGCCCCGGCCGGGCGCGCGGCCGACGGCCTCCCCGTGGGCGTGCAGATTGTCGGCCCGCAATGGGCCGACCTCACCTGCATCGCCTTTGCGAAGATGCTGGAGAAAGACTTCGGCGGATTCACGCCGCCGCCCGGCTGCGCCTGATCCTGCTCGTTTCAGCCACCCTCGCCCGTGCCCCGGTGCGAGGGGCCGCGACCGTCCCCGTCCGCCTCAGCCGGAATCGCCGCCTGGCGCCCCCCGCCCGCGGGTGGTGATTCCCTCTTCTCCTGCCGGCGCTCTGCCCGCGTGCCGCCCCAGGCGGGGCGCGTATTGCGCATCGTCCGCGACATCGCTCCCGACCGTCACGTCACGTTTCCGTTAGCACTTTTTCGCATATCCAACCAAAAAACCATTCGTTCACCCGGGGATCGCCAGTCGATAGAGTTCGCACCTCGTTCAAACCCCCCGCCCATGGCGGCAGACCCCAAAGAACATCATGAAAAAGCCCGATTTCGAATTCGCCCCCGCTGGTGAAGTGCCTCCCACCATCGATTCCCGCCGCCGTTTCCTGTGCGGCTGCGGCGCGTGCGGACTCGCCATCTCGGCCGCGGGTCTGGCGCAACTGGGCGCAGCCACCCGGGCGGAAGCCGCCGCTGGCGGCAAGGTCCTGCGGGTGGGCCATCTCCCCGCCGGCTGTGTCCAGCACCTGCTGCTGGCGAAGGCGCGTGGCCTGTTCGAGAAGGCCGGGCTCAATGTCGTGCTGACCCAGTTCAACGGCCCCTCCGAGTCCTTGCAGGCCCTCGTGGCGGACAAGCTCGACCTGATCCACGGCCCCTGGACCACCACGGTCGCGGCCTACGCCGAAGGTACGCGTGACCTGCGCATCATCGGCGGCTCCGGCCAGGCCGGCATCGAGCTGGTGGCGCGCAAGGGATCCGTGAAGAACGTGCAGGAGTTCCTCGCCGCCGCGGGCAAGGGCCTGCGCGTCGGCACCCTGCGCCTCGACACCCTGGAGCTCGTGGGCTACGGCACGATGTCCAAGGGCGGCAAGTCCTACGCCGATTACAAAATGACCTTCTTCCCCAGCATGGTCGGCATGGGGGAAGCCCTGTCCAGCGGCGCCGTGGACGTCTGCACGCTCGCGCAGCCCTACGCGGAAACCGTCGTGCGTGCCGCCGGCGGCACCTACCTGGCGGACTCGAACACCGTCTGGGGTCCGGAAGCCGCCGACTGCGTGGTCACGGCCAAGGAGGCCACCAGCAAGGCACAGGCCGACGCCCTGCGCACCTACCTGCGCGTTCTCGCGGAGTCGGCACGCTGGTCCGCCGGCAACTACGAGGCGGCCGTGGATACCCTGCAGCCCATCTACGGCGCGCAGCGCCCCATCCTCGCCGCAGCCCTGCGCCGCCAGGTGCCCAACCCGGTGATCAGCAGCGCTGGTGTCCAGGGCCTGCGTACCGGCGTCAAATACCTGATCGAACTGGGTTATTTCAAGGACGTGTCGATCGACAGCGTCCTCGACCTGCGGCACCAACCCGCCTGATCCGGACCGACTCATGGAGCTTGCACTTCCTGGGTCGGCAGCCTCCCTCGCCCCGGTCGCGCCAGCGCGCGCACCCGGGGACGGCGAGGCGGTCGTCGCTGTCGCTGGATCGCGGCAGTCCCGTGCATCCGTAACGGGTGCCGGCGGCGTATGGCGCAGCCGGCTCGGCGGGGCTTTCGTGTCGACCCTCTGGTTCGTCCTGGCCTGGGCCACCCTGCTGGGCGCCTGGGAACTGGCTTCGTTCGCCGGCTGGCTGAACCCCAGCATCCTGCCCCCGCCGAGCGAAACGTTGCCCTACGCGCTGGCGGGTGAGGTACGCATCGGCTTCGGCCAGCAGCGGATGGGATTGAGCGACGCCGTGCTCGTCACCCTCGGCCGAGTGGGGCTCGGGATGACCGGCGGGCTGTTGGCCGCGCTGGTGCTGGCGATCGGCATCATCGAGATCGGCGTGCTGCGGCGACTGGTGCTCCCGATCGTGCAGTCCCTCGCGCCCATCGCTCCGGTGGCGTGGATCCCGTTCACCATCGTGCTGGTCGGCATCGGCGGGCCGGCGGCGGTGTTCATCGTCTTCATGGCGGTGTTCGGCACGCTGACCCTGTCCTTCGTGTCCGCCCTGGAGCACATCGCGCCGGAATACCTCGCGATCGCGCGCAACCTGCGTACCTCCCGGCTGCGCCTGTGGTGGTACGTGCGCTTTCCCGCGATCCTGCCGGGCGCGCTGACCGCGCTGCGCATGGCGTTCTTCGGCGCTTGGATGGCCGCTCTGGCCGGCGAGATGGCCGGCATCAACTCCGGGCTCGGCTACATGATCGTGATGGCCCAGCAGATGTACAACATGAAGGTGGTCATGATCGGCATCCTGGCGATCGGGGTCATCGGCTTCACCGTCGACCGGCTGCTGCCGGTTCTCAACCGCGCCCTGGCCGGCGCCCTGGAAGGAAATGGCGACCATGCCCGGCGTTCGCATTGAGTTCACCGGCGTGTCCCGCCGCTACGGCGGCGTGGAGCGGCTGCGCGTGGATGACCTGGCGCTTGAGGCGGGCAGCTTCAACGTCCTGCTCGGGCGCAGCGGCTGCGGCAAGACCTCGCTGCTCGAGATCACGGCCGGCCTGTCGCCCGCGGACAGCGGCGCGGTGCGTCTGGACGGCAGCGAACTGCGGGGGCCGGCGCCGGACAGCGCGCTGGTGTTCCAGCACCACAACCTGTTCCCCTGGATGAGCGCCGAGGGCAACGTCGCCTTCGCGCTGCGCAACGCGGGCGTCCCCGACAAGCAGGCGCGTGCACGCGCGCTCGAACTGCTCGCCGACGTCGGGCTGCAGGACTTCGCCCACGAGCGGCCCGCACGACTCTCGGGCGGCATGCGCCAGCGCGTCGCGCTCGCACGCACCCTGGCGCTCGAGCCGCGGCTGCTGCTGCTCGACGAGCCCTTCTCGGCGCTGGATGCCCAGACCCGGCGCCTGATGCAACGCACCCTGCTGTCGGTGTGGAAGCGCACCGGCGCGACCGTGCTCATGGTCACCCACGACCTCGACGAGGCCGTGCTCCTCGCCGACCGGATCGTGCTCATGGGCAGCCAGCCGCAGGGGCACATCCGGCAGGTCCTGGACCTGCCCTTCGAACGCCCGCGCAGCCCGGACGACCCGGCGGTGCGCACTCTCACGGCCCGCCTCGACAGCTTCCTGGAACACGAAGCCCTCGTTGCCGAGCACGCCGCCTGACTCCCAGACATCACCCGAGGAACAACATCATGCCGGACACCACCATCACCGAACCGCTGCTCAACGGCCTGTCGCCGCAGCGTTCCCGCGAAGTGCAGCAGCGCATCCGCGAGGACGGCGACGGCGACGTCGCGCGCCCGCTCTACAGCGCTGCGGTCGAATGGACATCGGGCTATCAGACGGTGTCGCACCTCGCCGGTGGCCGAACCATCGAAGGGGATGAACCCGTGGCCTACGGCGGTCAGGCCCGTGGCGCCTCGCCCCAGGACCTCCTGCTCACTGCCGTGGGCAACTGCATCGCGGCAACCTGCATCGGCGGTCTCTCGGCCCAGTCGGTGACGGTCCGCTCCCTCAAGATCCACGTCTCGGGCCGCGTCAATTTCAAGGCCGCCTATGGCGTCGCCCCCGGTGCGCCCGGCTTCGAGGGCGTCGACGTGAAGATCGAGATCGACACCGACCAGCCGCCCGCGCGCGTCGACGCCCTGCTGGAGAAGCTCCTGCCGACCGCGCCCATTACCGACACCATCCTGCGGCCGGTACCGCTGTCGGTGTCGGTCAGCCACGGAGGCGCTGGCGCATGAGCCACGCCGTGCATGACGTGCTCGTGGTCGGCGGCGGGCCCGCCGGCCTGTCGGCCGCCTACGATCTGGTGCGTGCCGGCCGTACCCCCCTGGTGCTGGAACGCACGCGCGCCGTGGGTGACGTGTGGCGCCATCACTACGATGGCTTGCGCCTGAATACCGGACGGGTGCTGTCCCGTCTCGCCGGGGAATCCATTCCCCGGAAGGCGGGCGGCTGGCCGAGCCGCGATGATTTCGTGCGGCACCTGGAAGGTTTTCCCGCACGTGGCGGCTTCGAGGTCGTCACGGGAGTAGAGGCGCAGCGCGTCACGCGGGCAACCTCGGGTCAATGGGAAGTGCATGCCGCGGACGGGCGGGTGTTCCGCGCCGGGACCGTGGTCGTGGCCACGGGCGGCTCCCGGGTACCGGTGGTGCCGGCCTGGACCGGTCTGGACACCTTCCGTGGACGGATCCTCCACGCCTCGGCCTTCCGCAGCGCTGCCGAGTACCGCGGCCAGCGCGTGCTGGTGATCGGCAGCGGCAACTCCGCCGCGGAAATCGCCAGCCGCCTCACCGAACATGCGGCGGAGGTGACCTGCGCCGTGCGCACACCGCCGCATCTCCTGCCCAAGAGCGTGCTGGGCATTCCGATGGCGGGCTGGGGTCTGGTGCTGCGCCACCTCCCGGCGGCCTGGGCGGACGGCATGATGCTGGCACTGCAGCGCTTCACCTTCGGCGACCTCGGTTTCCGCGGACTGCCCCTGCCGAAGACCCGCCTGTCGGTGAAGTTCGGCGAGACGAACGTCGTACCCACCTTGTATGAAGGCTTCGCGCGCGACGTGAAGGCCGGCCGCATCCGCATCGTCGGGGAGTTGCGCCGCTTCGAAGGCGACGAGGTCGTGGTGGATGCGTCGGTGGCTGCCCGCGATGGCACGTCCACCACGACGCGATTGCGCCCTGACGTGGTGGTTGCCGGAACGGGCTACCGCAGCGGACTGCGCGAACTCATCGACGTGCCAGGCCTGATCGACGAGCACGACCGGCCCCGGGTCACCGGTGCGGCCCAGCATCCATCGGCGCCCGGCCTGTTCTTCATCGGTCAGTCCAACCCGCTGACCGGGCAGTTGCGCGAGATCCGGCTGGAGGCGGCCGCCATCGGCCAGGCGCTGCGCCGCCGGAAGGCCCCCGCAGCGGCGTCACCCGTGGCCGGGGCGCGGGCGAACGCGTGACCGTGACGGCACTGGCCTCGTGGCGTCGTGCCGCGCTGCCCGTCCGACGCGCCCGCGGGTCCGGTGGGCTGATCACGGGACTTCCTTGATCAGGCGGCCGTTGACGGGCTGCACCGGACGGGCATTCATCTCGTAGAGCCGACCGAAAGTCTCGAGCTGATTGCGCGACATCTGGACCGGTGTGCGCATGACGATCCACCGTACCCCCTCCGTGCAGGGGGGCTCGGTGAGCGAACCCATGAACGTGTAGTAGCCGCGCAACTTCGGCAGGAGCTGGGAGGCGTCGATCTTCACCGCCCCGGCCTGCTCCACCATTCCAACGTCCAGCGGAATGCTGTTCCAGAGCGTCTTGATGAAGGGATGCTCGTCCCCGGCCATGAACACCACGGCCACCGCCAGCCACTGACCATCCGTCGAACGGTGCATGAGATGCGCGGACATGTCGAAGCGCCGGCCGTTGATGCGCTCCTCCGAGGGGCGGTGGAAATGGAACCCCACCAGTTCGTAGGTCTTGCCGCTGATCGACAGCTGGCTGCCAGCGTCGTGTGGGACCTCGAGCGTCCGGCCGTTGTTGTGCACGCGCAGGGCCGAGGGCTTGTAGTTGAAGACCAGGGGCTCCTGCTGGCTGCGCACGCCGTCGCGGATGTCGATGGGTGACTGGCGCTTGCCTTCGCCGCAGGCGGCGTACTCGGGGGACAGCTTGTGCCAGTGGGCTGCACCAGCCGGCCCGTCGTAGGTCCAGGCTGTCTTGGCTGGCTTCTGCTCGTCGGCCTTGGCCGCCGCCGCCTTGCCCGGGTTCTGACCGCCCTTGCCTTTTGCGACCGGGTTGTCCTTGACGGGTGCGGGTGGGGGCGCGGGAGCCGGATCGGCAGCGGCCTCGCCCTCCTCTGCGCCTTCGGCCTTCGGTGGCGCGCCCTTGGCCTCCACCGGCTTGCGCGTCGCGCCAGCGGCGGTCTTTGCTGGATCAGCCGCCCCGTCAGCCGCCGGTTTGGCATCCGGCTTACCCGAGCCTTTGGCATCGGCAGTGGCCGCCGGCTTCGCCTCGCCGCCGTTGGCGCCTTTCCCGGGCTTCGTCTCGCCCTTGGCGACGACGGCATCCGGGACCTTGGGCTTCACCGCGCAGGCCAGTTCCAGCGCACGCTCCCTGGGACTGTCCGGCACCACCACCTCGGGCAGCTCGGACCCTTCCACGTTCTGCCGGGACACCAGTGAGCCGTCAGCCTGCGAAAACGCACGCACGAGCGGCACCACGGTGCGGGTGACACAGTCGTAGCGCATGAGCGTCCGGACGGTCCGGTAGGCGACATCGCCGCCAGCCGGCACCCGCTCGCCGGGCGCGTAACTGCGACGATCCCAGGCCGTCGCGACATCGCCCTGCCGCACCACGCCGGCGCGGTCCAGCTCCAGCTGGCCACCGCCAGGCATGGGGATGGGCACCCAGTCGGCCGCGGTGGCCGCGGAGACCGACAGGACCAGGGACAGGACAAGGCTGCGGCGCATTGGAATCGAGGTCGGACGCATCATGCAGGGCTTAACGGCGCTGTGGACCGACCATTGAGCCTCGCCGGCGATCATGGCGGCGGGCGGGAAAGCTCCCGTAGAATCGGGGGTTTGTCGCTGTCGGCCCGGAGAGTTCATCGGGCCCCGGGATGATGACGAAGTGCATTGCGAGGCAGGCCAGGCATCCCGCACCAAGCCGATAGCCGAGCCTATTGGCGCGAAGCGGGGGCACGGGATGACCGCAAGGCGCCCGCCATCGCCCGTGGAGGCCGGCGGACCGACTCGCACGTATAACCAATTCGCGGCAAACCCAGCATGCATTGCCGGGCTGCTCATGTTCGGGGCCGACCGGGTGAAATGCCTGGGCTGGGCGGCCGAAGGCTCATCGAGGTGGATGTGATGGAAGAACAGCAGGTCTACAACGTCAACGTGGTTTCCCAGGACGTCCTGGCGACACCGGAAGAGATCAAGCGCCGCATACCGCTCGCCGGCCGCGCCGAGCAGACCGTGCTGCAGGGCCGCGTGACCACCGAGCGCATCCTCGACCGCCGGGACCACCGGCTGCTCGTGGTCGTGGGCCCCTGCTCCATCCATGACCCCGTCGCCGCGTTCGACTACGCGCGCCGGCTCAAGGCACTGGCCGACGAGGTGGCCGACACGCTGTTCATCGTCATGCGCGTGTATTTCGAGAAGCCCCGCACCACCACCGGGTGGAAGGGCCTGATCAACGATCCGCACATGAACGACTCCTTCGACATCGAACACGGCCTGCTGCTCGCGAGGAAGGTGCTGCTCGACATCAACGAACTCGGCCTGCCGGCAGGCACCGAGGCCCTCGACCCGATCAGCCCCCAATACCTCGGCGATCTGGTGACCTGGAGCGCCATCGGCGCCCGCACCACCGAATCCCAGACCCACCGGGAAATGGCCAGCGGCCTGTCCACGCCGGTGGGCTTCAAGAACGGGACCGACGGCGGCCTCCAGGTCGCCATCAACGCCCTGCTGTCGGTGTCGCGCCCCCACAGCTTCCTCGGCATCAACCCGCTGGGCGAGGTATCGATCATCCGCACCACCGGCAACCGCTACGGCCACATCGTGCTGCGCGGCGGCTCGAAGGGGCCCAACTACGACGCCGAGACCGTGGCGAACGTGGAAAAGGAACTCGAGAAAAACCGCCTGCCCGCCAACATCATGATCGACTGCAGCCACGCCAATTCGAGCAAGGACCCAGGGCGGCAACCCGAAGTGATGCTCGACATCGCCCGGCAGGTCGAGAGCGGCAACCGCTCCATCATCGGCGCCATGATCGAGAGCAACCTCCACTTCGGCAACCAGTCCATCCCGGCGGACCTGTCGCAGCTCAAGTACGGGGTGTCGGTCACCGACGGCTGCCTGGACTGGGAGCGCACGGAGCAGTCGTTGCGGGAAGTGCGCGCCCGGCTCAAGGACGTTCTGCCGGCACGGAACGCCGTGCACGATGCCGAGGTGGTGCCGCTGCGCTGAGGGCGGGTACGCGCCCGGGCGTCAGTCGCAACCCAGGGCGGTGCAGTAGCTGCCTGAGTTGATCCGCGAAGCCCAGCGCTGCGCCGCGGCCAGCGAGACATCCACGGCCGCGAGCACCTGATCACAGCCCAGACGGGTGTCCTCGCCGAGGGCGTCGCGCCCGGCTTGCTGGCGTTCCGCGATGGTCTCCGGCGTGATGCCCAGCCACTCGGCAGCCGCCGCGAAATTGTCGTTCCAGGTCTCGACATGGTTGTCGGCGACCTCATCGGGCGCCTCGCAGCGCTCGAGGGCCTCCTGGAGTTGGCCGGTGCGATAGGCCAGCTTGTAGACCTCCCGACGCGTGCGGTCCGCGTCCATGTCCTGACAGGCCGCGAGGGCCATGAGGCAGGCGATGGACGACAACAGGAGACGCGGGGTCATGACTTGGCTGGGGTGACGCATTCCGCAGGGCTTATCGGCAACATCGCGGTCTCGCTGGAGAGGGCCGGAACGCCGGCGCCTCATCGCGGACGGGCCTTGGCGACCGGCAGATCGTCGGCCCGCAGCATCTCGGGGCTGCGCATCACGGGTGCGCCGGAGAGATGGTCGAGCAGCATGGGAGTGGCATCCTCCCCCCAGAACAGTTCGCCGTCGGCCGTCACGAAGGTGGGCACCCCGAACACCCCCAGAGCGACCGCAGCCTCCCCGTTGGCACGCAGGCGGTCCTTCACCGCAGGATCCGTCACCAGGGCCTCGGGGTCCGCCACCCCCAACCCGCTGCACAGTTCCCGCCACGCCTGGGGGTCGTCCGAACTGCGCCCCTCCGCCCACACGAACCGGAAAGCCGCCAGCACCGCATCCGGACGTCCGTCGAGGGCCGTCAGGAGGCGCAACAGCCGGATGGGATTGAACGGATGCCCCGGGGGGAGCCGCAGCGGCAATCCGACCCTGGCCGCGTGCCACACCGCATAGCGGAAGGTGAAGCGCCGCTTCGGCACGATCTCCGCCGGCCCGAGCTGCCCCCAGTGCTCCAGCAGCCCGGCAAACAGCACCGGCACCCGGCGCACCCGCGCCACTGCCTCGACCTCGGGCAGTCGCTCCGCCTGGAAGTAGGCGTAGGGAGAGATGAC
>JBEICA010000154.1:0-8255 GCA_040373665.1 Burkholderiales bacterium
CCCGCCCGGATTCGAGGACTCGACACGGCGCGAGCGCAGGTTGCGGCAACTCGCCGCGCGGGTCCGTGACGTGGAAGCCCGCAATGCGCGCCTGCGCGATCAGCTGGGACGGCAGCGGCGGATGGCCGAGGCGCAGTCGTCCGACCGTCCCATCCTGCCGGTGGCCGCCGTCCCGGCGACAGGCCACAGCCCGGACCGCATCGGCCCGGCTCTGGTGAGCAAGACGGTGGTGTGCGTCGGCGGCCGCCCTGGCAACGTCGCCGGCTATCGCGGTGTGGTGGAACAGACCGGCGCGCGCTTCGCCCACCACGACGGAGGCATCGAAGACCACCAGGGCACCCTCGATGCGGTGCTATCCGCGGCTGATCTGGTCATCTGTCAGACCGGCTGCATCAGCCACAACGCCTATTGGCGCGTGAAGGACTTCTGCAGGCGTACCGGAAAGCGCTGCGTGTTCGTCGACAACCCCAGCACCTCGTCGCTGGCGCGCTCGCTGAAACGGCTGGGTGGCCATGACGAGGCGTCGGCGTCCGCATGCGCGGTCGATCCGGGCGCGGGCTGAAGGCAAGGTTCCTGGCGGCGCCTGTCAACGTCCCGGTAAAGACTCGGGCCACCGCAGGCCCGCGGGCGCGGGCCGGTGGACTCACCGGACCCCGGGGCCGTCGCCGAATAACGGCAGGGACTCTTGCACCGTCATGGCCTGGGCGCTGATGCGGGCATGTGCCGCCTCATCCCGCCGCACCACGGAGCCGACGCGCACACCGAGCAGCCGCAGTCGCTGGTCCAGCGGCACGCGCTTCAGGCATTCGCCGGCGATGCGGCGGATCTCCTTCGCGTCGGCGGTGTGGTGGTCGATGCTGCGGTCGCGTGTCACGGTGTGGAAGTCCTCGTAACGCAGCTTCACGCCCACGGTGCGGCCAACGAAGCCCTTGCGGTCCAGATCGGCGGCCACCTGTTCGCACAGCCGGGTGAAGATGGCGCCCAGGGCCTCCCGGTCGTGGCGCGGGTGCAGGTCGCGCTCGAAGGTGGTCTCGCGGCTGAACGACTTCGGATCGTGGTGGGTGATCACCGGGCGCTCGTCCCGGCCGTGTGCGGCGTCGTGCAGCCACTGGCCGTAGCTGCGGCCAAAGTGCTCCACCAGCCAGAGTGGTGACGCCGCGGCGAGTTCGCCGATGCTGCGGATGCCGAGGCTCTCCAGCCGGGCGGCCGCCTTCGGGCCGATGCCATTGATGCGCCGCGCGGGCAGGGGCCAGATGACGCGCGGGATGTCCGCCTGCGTGATCACGGTGAGCCCGTCCGGCTTGTCCAGGTCCGAGCAGATCTTGGACAGCAGTTTGTTGGGGGACAGGCCGATGGAGCAGGTGAGCCCGGTGGCCTCGCGGACCCGCGTCTTGATGCGCTGCGCGATGGCGCGGCCGTGGTCCTCGCGGGCGCCGGGCAAGTCGCCGAGGTCGATGTAGATCTCGTCGATGCCGCGGTCCTCGATCACCGGCGCAACGTCGGCGACGGCCGCCTTGAACAGGCGCGAGTAGCGACGGTACTCCTCGAAGTCCACGGGCAGCAGCACGGCCTGCGGGCACAGCGCCGCAGCCTTCATGAGCCCCATGCCGGAATGCACCCCGAAGGCGCGGGCGGCATACGTGGCGGTGGTGATCACACCGCGCCCGGCATAGTCCGACAGCGTGGCGAAACGCCGTGTCCCCCCATCATCGGCCGCCGGGTGGTTTCGCCGGCCGCCGCCGATCACCACCGGCAGCCCTTTCAGTTCGGGGTGGCGCAGCAGTTCCACCGACGCGTAGAAGGCGTCCATGTCCAGGTGGGCGATGATCCTGGAGCCCGTCGCATCGCCGCGCGCGTCAGCCTCCGGAGCGCCCACGGTGCCAGATCCGCGCTCAGGCGCCCCGGCTGCGCAGCAGCCAGCGTGGTGCGCCCCGGATCGCACTCCACAGACAGTCGCGGTAGCTCACCTCCCCGGTGATGATTCCGGCGAATTTCGCCTGTCCGCGCGGATCCATCGCCAGGTGCCGGAAGGCGAAGCGCGGAAACGTGAAGTAGCCGCGGCCGATCCAGTTGGAGCAGGTGAGCTCAGGGGCCAGCGTGCGCGCGACCTCGGTGGCGTAACGCGTGCCCGCCTGTGCATCGGGGGCCGTCGCGATCGCCTCGGCGGCGAGACGACCGGAGGTCATGGCGAAGTAGATGCCCTCGCCGTAGACGCCTTCCGCACAGCCGGCGGCGTCGCCCAGCAGCAGGGCGCGGCCGCTGGCGAGACGGCGGCGCCGGTCGAACAGCGGGATGGCATAGCCGACGCGGCTCAGCACCGCCGCGCCGCGCAGGGGGGCATGCAGTTGCAGGAAGGCGTCGAGCTGGGCGCGCATCTGCCTGCCGCCCAGGGGCGAGTAGATGCCGACGTTGAGGTGGTCTCGTTTCGGGAAGATCCAGCCGTAGCCGCGCTCCATGCCGCCGAGGTCGAACAGGGCGCGGTCGTGGAAGTCCGCCAGGGTGGCGTCGGACACCTGCAGCAGCACTTCCACCGACGGCACCTGGCGCACGGCGGTGTCGCCGAACACGCGCTTTCGTACCTGGCTGCCGACGCCGTCCGCGCCGATGAGGTAACGGCCTCGAAAGCTGCCGGCGGAGGTCCTGACCTCGATGGCATCGCCCTGGTCGACAGCATCCAGGAAGGTGGTGCCGTCGCGCAGGTCGGCACCGGCGTCCTGGGCGCGCCGGGCCAGGAAGGCGTCGAACTCGGCGCGCACCGTGGTGCAGGCACCGACGTCGTCGAGCACCACGTCGGCGGAGGTCTCGCCACGCCAGGTGATGGTGGCGCGGCGCACCGCGTTGTGGACGATTGGCGAGAGGTCGCAGCCGGCGAGCTGCAGCGCCTTGCGCGACAGGGCGCCGCCGCAGACTTTGGGTCGCGGCAGCCGGGCCTTCTCCAGCAGCAGTACCGAGGCACCCGTGGCGGCGAGCTGCCAGGCGCAGAAACTGCCCGCCGGACCGCTGCCGACGACGATGGCGTCATGGATCATGCGGGGCTCCAGCCGGTGTCGGCGGGCTGCGGCCCGGGTGTGTTCGGGTGGCAGTTCATGGCAGCAGAGTGCGCAAGGCGTACAAGGCATCCAGCGCCTCGCGCGGGCTCATGGCGTCCGGGTCGAGGCTGGCGAGGCGTTCCAGTGCGGGGTGGGGTTCGCCCGCCGCGGCTTCGGCCGGCGCCGAAGGCGGGGCGAACAGATCGCCCTGGGGCGCGGCGGCGCTTTCCAGGTCGACCAGCTTGCGTCGCGCGCTGCGGATCACACCGGGCGGCACCCCTGCCAGCTGCGCCACCTGCAGACCGTAGCTGCGTGACGCCGGTCCTTCCTCCAGCGCGTGCAGGAAGACGATGCGATCGCGGTGCTCGACCGCGTCGAGGTGGACGTTCGCCACCTCGCGATACTCTTCGGCGAGACGCGTCAGTTCGAAATAATGGGTGGCGAACAGGCACAGGCAGCGGTTGCGCTCCACCAGGTGGCGGGCGATGGCCCAGGCGAGCGACAGGCCGTCGAAGGTCGAGGTGCCACGGCCAATCTCGTCCATCAGCACCAGCGAACGCGGCGTGGCGTTGTGCAGGATGTTCGCCGCTTCGGTCATCTCGACCATGAAGGTGGAACGGCCCCCGGCGAGGTCGTCGGCTGCGCCGATGCGGGTGAAGATGCGGTCCACCGGGCCGATGCGGGCGCTGCGCGCGGGCACGAAGGACCCGCAGTTGGCCAGCAGCACGATGAGCGCCACCTGCCGCATGTAGGTCGACTTGCCGCCCATGTTCGGACCTGTGATGAGCAGCAGGCGACGGTCGGGCGACAGGCGGGTGTCGTTGGCCACGAACTGCTCGACCTGGGCCTCCACCACCGGATGGCGGCCGGACTCGATGTGGATGCCCTCGGTGTCGTCGAGCACCGGCGCCACGAGATCGAGACTGCGCGCACGTTCGGCGAAGCACGACAGCACGTCGAGTTCGGCCACCGCGGCGGCCGCCGCCTGCAGTGCCGGGATGTGCGGCGCCAGGGTGTCGAGCAGGGCCTCGTACAGCAGCTTCTCCCGGGCCAGCGCGCGGTCCTGGGCGGAGAGCGCCTTGTCCTCGAAGGCCTTGAGTTCCGGGGTGATGTACCGCTCGGCGTTCTTCAGGGTCTGGCGCCGACGGTAGTCGGTTGGCACGCGCTCCGCGTTGGCGTTGGTGATCTCGATGTAGAAGCCGTGGACGCGGTTGTACTCGACCTTGAGGTTGGCGATGCCGGTGCGCTCGCGCTCCCGCTGTTCCATCGCCAGCAGGAACTGTCCTGCGTCGGACTGGATGGCGCGCAGATCGTCGAGTTCCGCGTCATGGCCCTCGGCGATGACACCACCCTCGCGCAGCACCGCGGCCGGAGTTTCCTGCAGGGCGCGCAGCAGCAGGGCGCCGATTTCAGGGTCCGGGCGCAGGTCCGCCGCGAGCGCGACGATGCGCGGGCTGTCGATGTCGGTGGCGACAGCCGCCAGTGCGGGCAGTCGGACGAGCGTGTCGCGCAGTCCGGACAGGTCGCGCGGCCGGGCCGAGCGCAGGGCGACACGTGCCGCGATGCGCTCGACGTCGGCGATGTCGGCCAGGGCCGCACGCACCGCCTCGTGCGCCGGCGCAGCCAGCCGTGCGACCGCGTCCAGCCGCGCGCGCAGCACCGCGCGGTCGCGCAGCGGGTGGTGCAGCCAGTGATGCAGCAGGCGGCTGCCCATGGCAGTGACGCAGGTGTCGAGCGTGGACAGAAGGGTCGGTGCAGGCTCGCCGCGCAGTGTCTCGCTGATCTCGAGGTTGCGACGCGTGACCGCGTCGAGCACCACGAGGGCGTCGGCATGTTCGACGGCCAGTCCGGTGACGTGGGCCATGGCCGACCCCTGGGTGGCGCGGGCGTACTGCACCAGCGCGCCGGCCGCCCCCAGCCCCGGGCCCAGCCCGGCGGCGCCGAAGCCATCGAGGTCCCGGGTACGGAACAGGTCGGTAAGCGCGAGGCGCGCCGCCTCGACGTCGAAATGCCAGTCCGGCAGGCGACGCCGTGGTACCCCGGCGGACTCGATCTCTGCCAGGGTCGCGCTCTCGGGACAGAGGATCTCCGATGGGCCGAGACGGGCGAGTTCCGAGTGCAGGGCCGAGGCCGCGGTTTCGAGCACGCGGAACGCCCCCGAGGCCAGCGACAGCCAGGCCAGCCCGACCCGTGGACCGGCCGGAGCCACCGCCAGCAGCAGGTTTTCGCGGCGCTCGTCCAGGAGCGCGGCGTCGGTCAGCGTGCCGGGCGTGACGATGCGGGTGACCTGCCGCTCCACCGGGCCCTTGGCCAGCGCGGGGTCGCCGATCTGTTCGCAGATGGCGACCGACTCGCCCAGGCGGATCAGTCGCGCGAGGTACTGCTCGGCTGCGTGGAAGGGCACACCCGCCATGGGGATGGGCTCTCCGGCGGACGTTCCCCGGCGGGTGAGGGTGATGTCCAGCAGCCGGGCGGCCTTCTGTGCGTCCTCGTAGAACAGCTCGTAGAAGTCGCCCATTCGGAAGAACAGCAACTTGTCCGGGTGCTGCGCCTTGAAGCCCAGGTACTGGCGCATGACCGGCGTATGCGCCGGGGGCGGGCTTGCGCCATCCGCGCTTTCCGACGGTGTCTGGCTCTGGCGTGTCACGGCTGCGGGCGGGCGCCTTCCGTCCCGGAGTTCAGCTGTCGGCGGAGAGGCGCAGCGCGGGCGAGAGGTGGGCGCCGATGACCTGCAGCATCTGCGGGAAGATGCGCGGGTTGGCGGCGACGATGCGGCCCGATTCGAGCCAGCCTTCGTTGCCCTGGAGGTCCCCCACAAGGCCGCCCGCCTCCTGCACCATCAGGGCGCCGGCCGCCATGTCCCATGGCGACAGGCCGATTTCCCAGAAGCCGTCCATGCGCCCGGCGGCGACGTTGGCGAGGTCGAGGGCTGCGGCGCCGGGGCGACGGATGCCGGCGGTCTTCTGCATGAAGTCCTTCATCATGGCGACGTAGGCGTCGACGTGCTCGAACATGCGGAACGGGAAGCCGGTGGCGAGCAGGCAGTCGATCAGCCGGTCGCGCCGGGCGACGCGGATGCGCCGCTCGTTCAGGAAGGCGCCGCCCCCACGGGAGGCCGTGAACAGGTCGTTGCGGGTCGGGTCGTAGACCACCCCGTGCTGCACCACCCCCTTGTGGGCCAGGGCGATGGAAACGCAGTAGACGGGAAAGCCGTGCAGGAAGTTGGTGGTGCCGTCGAGAGGATCGATGATCCAGACGTACTCCGAATCACCGGTGGCGCCGCTCTCCTCGGCTAGAATCGCATGGTCGGGGTAGGCACTCCGCAGCGTGTCGATGATCGCCTCCTCGGCGGCGCGGTCCACCTCCGACACCAGATCGTTCAGCGATTTGTGGCGCACCGTCAGGGCGTCCAGATTGTCGGAAGCGCGCACGATGATGTTTCCGGCGCGGCGCGCGGCCTTGACGGCGATGTTGAGCATGGGATGCATGGAGGGGGCGCGCCTGCTGGCGTCATGTCCGATGAATCCCCGATTCTATCCTTTCGATCCCCTCATGACCGAGTCCAACGCGCTGCGCAACGTCCGCGTCGTCCTGTCTCATCCCAGCCATCCCGGCAACATCGGTTCGGCGGCCCGCGCCATGAAGACGATGGGCCTGAGCCAATTGGTGCTGGTGAATCCGCGGCGCTTTCCCGACCCCGAGGCCGATGCCCTCAGTTCCAACGCCCTCGACGTACTGGCCGGGGCACGGGTCTGCACCAGCCTCGAGGAGGCCTTGCGGGGCACGGTACTGGCCGTGGCCACCGTCAGCCATGCCTACGAGATGTCGCACGAACTCGTGCCCTGCCGGGAAGCGGCGGTCCGGGCGGCAGGGGTGGCGCGTGACGCCGAGGTCGCCTTCGTGTTCGGCACCGAGGCCAACGGGCTCGGCGTGGAGGAGGTACGCGCCTGCAACCTCGCCGCGATGATTCCCTACAATCCGGCCTATACCTCCCTGAACCTCGCGGCGGCGGTGCAGATCTTCGCGTACGAGCTCAGGCAGGCGGTGCTCGGGGGAGAACTTCCCGAGCAGTCGGAGGCGGAACTTGCCCGGCATGAGGACATCGAACGCCTTCACGAGCACCTGGCGGAGGTGTTGGCCGGGATCGGCTTCTTCGACCCCGCCAATCCGAAGCGTCTGTTGCCGCGCCTGCGTCGTCTGGTCGCGCGGGTCGGGCTGGAAGCCGAGGAGGTGCGCGTTCTCCGGGGTGTGCTGCGTACAGTGGCTGCGTTGCAGAGCAGCAAAAGCGCGTCGCCGGAAGGGTTGAAAGACCCTTTGAAAGGCGTCGGGAGTCCATGATTCCTCTAAAGTTTTTTGGGACCACCGTCGTAATGGTTGATCGATGTACCCACGGTCTCTTATACTTGAGTAAAACACTCAAGTAAAAGAGGGCTTTCTCCCCGCATCGGGGGAAACTGTCTTTATTGAGGGAAACCATGCGACTCACGACCAAAGGGCGTTTCGCCGTAACCGCGATGATCGATCTCGCCATGCGCGACGGGCAGGGCCCCGTGACGCTGGCCGAGATCAGCCAGCGCCAGAAGATATCCCTGTCCTATCTCGAACAGTTGTTCGGCAAGCTGCGCCGCCAGTCCCTGGTGAACAGCACCCGCGGTCCGGGTGGCGGTTACACCCTGGCCCGCCGCGCCGAGGACATCTGCGTTGCGGACATCATCCTGGCGGTGGACGAGCCGATCGACGCGACCCAGTGTGGCGGGATGGAGAACTGCCAGGACGAGCACAAGTGCCTCACGCACGACTTGTGGAGTTCCCTGAACAACCACATCTTCGATTATCTGAAACACGTGAAGCTCTCCCGTCTGGTGAACGACCAGCACGAGCGCATCGCCAAGGCCCGCACCGTCGCGGTCCCGGTCCAGCTTCGGGAACACTCCGAAGTGCGCCGGGTCCCGCAGGCGGACGACGTCGTCGTGGCGGCCTGAGAGATCACGGTCAACACCGGGAGGTCAAGCGGCAGTGAGCATTCAACTGACGGAAATGGCGGCCCGCCACATCCGCAAGTCGATCGTGGAGAAGCGGGGCGGCGTTGCCCTGCGTCTCGGCGTGAGGAAGGTCGGATGCTCGGGGCTCGCTTACACGTTCGACGTGGCGCGGGAGCTCGGGGAGGGTGATCACCTCTTCGAGGCCCACGACGCCAAGGTGGTCGTGGCGGGGGAGGCGCTCCCC
>JBEICA010000430.1:0-1884 GCA_040373665.1 Burkholderiales bacterium
CGGCGTCCCGGTGGACGCCCGCTACGAGCACGACCTTACAGCCCTCATGTGGGCGGCGGGCGCCGGCAGCGAGAGCACGGTGCGGACACTGCTCGAGCGAGGGGCGGACGCCAGTCTCCGGGACGACCGCGGGCTGAGCGCGGCCGACATCGCCGGCAAGGCCGGCCACACCGCGGTCGCCCGCGTGCTGACGGGTGGGTCGCCGTCGGCAAAATGACGCTGAGGCCGTGCAGCCTCAGACGTCGGGTTCCAGCGGGGTTGCCAGCACCCCGTCGCGCCAGAGGCCCTGGTTCGTGCGCCCGCCGGAGTTGAACAGGGCGCCCGGACCATCGGGCTTGCCGTCCTTGAAGCCCCCGGCGTGTCGGGAGCCGTCGCGGCGGTGGAGCACGCCATGGCCCTCGGGTTCGTTGTTCCAGACTTCACCCTCGTAGCGGTCCCCGTTGGCATAGGCGTAGACCCCCACGCCGGCGGCGCTGTCCCTGGAAAAATCTCCGGCGTAGTTCTGGCCGTCGGGCAGGGCGTAGGTGCCGTACCCATGAGACAGGTCATGGGCGAATTCCCCCTGGTAACGATGCCGTCCGGCGAGGAAGAACAGCCCCACGCCATGCGCCTCGTTATCGACGAACTCGCCCTGGTACTGGCGGCCATCCTTGAGAGTGTAGACCCCGGTCCCGGTGGACCGGTCGTCGCGCCATTCGCCCTCGTACCGACTGCCGTCCGGGAAGTCGGCCATGCCGTGCCCGTCGCGGCGGCCGTTGCGCACTTCGCCTTCGTAGCGCACGCCGTCGGTGGTCTTCAGGCTCTGTCGGGCAGAGGATGGTAGGCGGCGGGCCTTGAGCGCGGCGGCCTTGGCCCGGCGCGATGCCTCCATGACGCGGGGCTCGAGTTCGCGGGCCGCCCGCGCGGCGTCGTTCGCGCGCCCGGCCGCCTCCGTGGCGCGATCCACGGCCGCCTGCACCTGGGGCGCCAGGTTCTGCGCGACGGAAATTGAGCTCATGAAACCGAGACCGACCATGAGCAGGCGGGCAACGAGAGGGCGCATGCGAGGCTCCTGCGAGGTGTCATCTGACATGGTCGCGCAAACCGGCCGGTCCCGGGAGGTTGGACAAAGCAGGCATGTCCTGGGGGCGATGGCAGCATGTTCCGGTCCGGAGGCTTCATCCGGCTGAGGGATGATCGCAATGCGCCCGGCACCGCAGGTGGAGGCGGGCGGACCCATGGGTACCGATCGCCGATGTCCTGCATCGCCCGCTCGGACGCGCGCGGTGCTCCCAGCCGGGGCCGGACTGTCGAAACATCCGGGAGAGGCTCACCCCGGAGCCTCGCTGCCACCCCGGGGCGTCCCTGCGGGCGCGGCAGTTCCTTCCGCCCCGCCGGCTTGGGTAGAATCCCGGGTTTTTCCGAAAGGACTCCGGCGCGTCATGGCGTTGATCGTTCAAAAATACGGCGGCACATCCGTCGGCTCGGCCGAGCGCATACAGGCGGTGGCGAGACGCGTCGCGAAATGGCGACGCCACGGGCACGACGTGGTCCTGGTGGTATCCGCCATGAGTGGCGAGACCAACCGGCTGATCGGGCTCGCGAAGAGCATCCAGGCAAACCCGGACCCCCGCGAACTCGACGTGGTGGCTTCCACCGGCGAGCAGGTGACCATCGGTCTCGCGGCGATGGCGCTGATGGCCCAGGGCATCCCGGCGAAGTCCTACACCGGTGCCCAGGTGCGTGTGCTGACCGACAGCGCCTTCACCAAGGCGCGCATCCTGTCCATCGACGAGCAGCGGCTGCGGGCGGACCTGGCTGCCGGGATCGTTCCGGTGGTGGCGGGCTTCCAGGGGGTGGATGAGCGCGGCAACATCACCACGCTCGGACGCGGTGGCTCGGACA
>JBEICA010000313.1:0-4009 GCA_040373665.1 Burkholderiales bacterium
CCGCGCCACCATGTGGCGCAGTTCGGCCAGCCCCGCCGTGTGCAACTCGCCGCCGGCAATCGGCACCCGCGTCGAATAGGCCGTCAGCGCGGCCATGTCCTCGAAGCGGCTCATGTGCAGCGGCTCCTCGATCCACGCCACTCCGACCTCGGCGCAGGCATCGGCGAAGCGCCTGGCCCGCGCGAGGTCCCAGCGCGGGGCCGGAGCGAGGTGCGTCAGGCGGAAGGCCTGGTTGCAGTCGACCGCGATGCGCATGCGGCCCTCCATCGCCCGCGCCACCGCCTGGACCTGTGCGATGTCCACGGCCTCGTCGAAATCGTGGACACGGATCTTCAGGGTGCGGAAGCCTTCCTCGTGGCGCTGCCAGGCCTCGTCGATCCGCGCCGCCGGCTCCATCACCTCGCCGGAGGAAGCATAGAGGGTCACGGGCTCACGGCGCCCCCCCAGCAACTCGCAGACAGGGCGACCCGCCATCCTGCCCGTGATGTCCCAGCAGGCCGGCTCCAGCCACCCGTTGTGCACCCCCTGGACCGCCATGACGCCGATGCGCTCGCGCACCAGATCGTTGTCGGTCGGATCGATGCCGAGGAAGAGATTGGCGATCCAGTCGCCCATGCCGACGCGCTCCCGACCGACCGCGGGGAAGGCACTCCAGCCCTCGACGCCGTCGTCGGTGCGCAGCCTCACGAGGTAGAACTGCAGGGTCCGTCTCGGCGGTCCTGGAACCCAGGCCGGGGAAAACGGCGCTGGCAGGGGCGCCTGGACGAAATACAGCGACAGGTGGTCGATGACCGCCATGCACTCCTCCCGCCGCCCGGACCCCGCACCCCCGGTGCGCGCCGCGCGGTCTCATCATGTGTTTTTTGGTGGACCTGCCCGCCCGGCACCAGTGCCCGGACCACGACCCGGGCAGCAGATCGCCGGGCAGCCTGTTTCCGAGTTAGTCTAGCGTCCCGCGGCGGGGCTGTCCCGCGCCGCCACGATCACAACCACGACGGGGGGAGCGGCAGTGCCAGATAGCGCATTCGATTTTTCGACCCTTCTCCGGGCCGACCTGCCGCCGGCGAGTGCCCGGTGGAACGGTTTGCCCAGGCATCATTTCGTGGGCGGCAACAACGACGAGGCGAGCGTGCCGGTGGCAGACCTCGCCGCCGCCGCCGAAGCGGTGCTGCGGCGAGAGGGTCACACCCTCGCCCTGTACGGGCTGAAGAGCGGACCGCTGGGCTACCGACCGTTGCGTGAATTCATCGCCGGCAAGCTGGCCCGCGACACCGGGATCCGATGCGGCGCCGACGACATCCTCATCACTTCGGGTTCGCTGCAGGGCCTCGACCTGGTGAACGCCGTTTTGCTGGCGCCTGGCGACACCGTCATCGTCGAGGAGATGACCTACGGCGGCGCGATCTCCCGCCTGCGCCGTCTGGGTGTGAACGTCGTTGGTGTCCCGGTCGATCACGATGGGCTCAGTGCCAGGGCCCGGGAGGGTGCGCTCCAGGACCTGGCCGCCCGCGGCGTCACGCCGAAGTACATCTACACCATCCCGACGGTGCAGAACCCGACGGCCAGCATCATGAGCGAGGCCCGGCGTGCCGACATCCTGACGCTCTCGGAGCGCTTCGGCGTGCCGGTGTTCGAGGACGAGTGCTACGCGGACCTGGTGTGGGACGGACAGCGTCCGCGCGCGATGCGGGCCATGAGCACCGACGGTCGCGTCATCCACATCGGTTCCTTCTCCAAGACCGTGGCCCCTGCCCTGCGCATCGGTTACCTGCTGGCGGACTGGCCCGTGATGAGCCGGATCCTGGCCATCAAGAACGACGGCGGCTCCGGCGCCCTGGAACAGATGGTCCTCGCCGAGTACTGCCCGCAACACTTCGATACCCACGTCCGGAAGCTGCGTGCCGTGCTGAAGGGCAAGCTCGACGTGATGGTCGAGTCGGTGCGCGCGCAGTTCGGCGCCACGGCCGAGATCGAGTTCGACGTACCGCCTGGCGGCATTTTCCTGTGGCTCAAGCTGGCCCAAGGCGTGGACACCTCGCGTCTCGAGCAGCTCGCGCTCAAGGCCGGCATTGCGATCAACCCCGGCGCCGAGTGGATGACCGATCCGGTCGGCGGACGACGCCGACTGCGCCTGTGTTTCGCGCATCCGTCGCCCGAGGTGATCCGGGAGGGGGTGGGACTGCTCGCCGAGGTGTGCCGGCGTGAGTTCGGTGTGCCGCCGGCGCCGCAGGGAGCCCATCGGTGAGCGCGCGTCGGGTTCCCGAGGGTGCTGCCCTCGCGCAGCCTTCCCGGCGTCGTCTGATGCTGGCGGCCGGCACCGCGCTCACGGGCCTGTCCGGAGGCGCCGCAGGGGCGGACGACCTGCCCGAACTCATTCGGGTGGTGGTCCCACTGGCACCCGGCAGCAGCCTCGATGCCCGGGCCCGCATGATCGCCGAGGGCCTCGGCCGCCGGTTGCAGCGCCGCGTTCTGGTCGAGAACCGTCCCGGTGCCGGCGGGACCGTCGGAGCGCTGGCGGTGGCGCGCGCGCGACCGGACGGAGCGACGCTGCTGTTCGTCAACAACAGTCACGTCGTCAGTCCCCATGTCTACCCCAATCCGGGCTACGCCGCGCTCAGGGACTTCACCCTGGTGGCACCGGGTTACGACACCGGTCTGGTGCTGGTGGCGCATCCGGGGCTTGGCGTTGCGAACCTCAAGGACCTGGTCGCCCGCAGCCGGTCCGGGCGCGAGCCCCTGTCCTTCGCCTCCAGTGGCACCGGCGGCCTGCCCCACATTGCCTTCGAGATGTTCGCCGAGGAGGCTGGCCTGGAGATGGTGCACGTGCCCTACCGCGGCGACGGTCAGGCCATGACCGACGTGTTGCCCGGGCGGGTGCCGCTCATCGCCAGTGGCTATCCGGCGGCCGTGCCCCACGTGAAGGCCGGCAAGCTCCGTGCGCTGGCGGTCACCTCGGCTGCGCGCACCAGCATCCTGTCCGAGGTGCCGACCCTCGCGGAGTCGGGATACCCGGGCGCGACGCTGGACGTCTGGACCGCCTTTTTCGCGCCGGCGCGCACACCGGGGCCGGTGGTGGAACGGCTCAATCGCGAGCTCCGCGCCGCCATGGAGTCGTCCACGTTGCAGGAGCAGTTCGCGGCCACCGGTGCGCGCGTCATCGGGCGTTCGAGGCCCGAGATGGCGGACTTCGTGTCCGGCGAGTCCGAGCGCTACGCGCGGCTGGTGCGCAAGCTCGGGCTCAAGCCGGACCAGGCCTGACGGGGACAGCAGCGCCATCGCGTGGCGACAGGATGCCGGTGCTACAACGCTGGCGCGGCTGCGGCGCGCGCTTTCGCCCGTGCCGCATGTCTCCCGGAACGCTCGGGTAAACTCCATCGTTTGTTCGAGGGGCGCCCCCCCCGATCGCCTCGGGCGATCAGCGGCCGGGCCCGCCTCCGATCCCGCCGCGGGAACGCGTCCCCGGCCCAAACTCGGGAGTCTGAAGTCATGCGTCCCCTGGACGGAGTCACGGTGCTCGCGCTGGAGCACGTCATTGCCGCCCCCTTCTGCACCCGGCAGCTCGCCGAGCTTGGTGCACGGGTCATCAAGATCGAGCGGCCGCAGGTGGGAGACCCGGCACGCCAGTACGACGAACGTGTGCGTGGCATGTCCTCGCACTTCGTCTGGACCAACCGCTCCAAGGAGAGCCTGACGCTGGACCTCAAGCACCCGGAGGCGCCGGTGATCCTGGAGCGACTACTGGAGCGTTCCGACGTCCTGATCCAGAACCTCGCCCCGGGCGCGGCCGACCGCATGGGCTATTCCTACGACAAGCTCAAGGAGCGCTTTCCGCGGCTGATCGTCTGCGATGTCTCCGGCTACGGCGCCGACGGCCCCTACCGCGACAAGAAAGCCTACGACCTGCTCATTCAGAGCGAGTCCGGCCTGCTGTCCGTCACCGGGACCCCGGAGTCGCCCGCCAAGGCGGGCTGTTCCATCGTCGACATCGCCGCCGGCATGTACGCCTACA
>JBEICA010000383.1:0-2669 GCA_040373665.1 Burkholderiales bacterium
GAGGGCGCGGACATCCTCGACCTCGGCGCGGAGTCCACCCGACCGGGCGCCGCGCCGGCGGCGGCCGAGGTCGAGATCGACCGGCTGCTCCCGCTGATCGTCGCGCTCCGGGCCAAGAGCGCCATACCCATTTCCGTAGACACCATGAAGCCCGAGGTCGCCCGCGCCGCGATCGCAGCCGGCGCCACAATGTGGAACGACGTCACCGCTCTGCGCCACGCCCCGGAGAGCGCCACCACCGCCGCCGAGCTCGGCTGCGACATTGTGCTCATGCACATGCAGGGCGAACCCGGAACCATGCAGGCCGAGCCGCACTACGAGGATGTCGTTGCAGAGGTCGTAGCTTTCCTGGCGGAGCGCGCGGAACTGGCGATCTGGGCCGGCGTTGCCCGCGAGCGGATCTGGCTCGACCCCGGCATCGGCTTCGGCAAGCACCCGACCCGCCACAATCTACCCCTGCTGGCCGGACTGGACCGGATCGTGGCCCTGGGCTTCCCCGTGCTGCTGGGCGCCAGCCGCAAGCGGTTCATCGGGATGCTGGATGGCGACGCGGCGGCGGATGGGCGGCTGGGTGGGTCCATCGCGGCGGCGATAGCGGGCGCGGCGGCCGGTGTGGCGGCGGTGCGGGTCCACGATGTCCGCGAGACGGTGCAGGCGCTGAAGGTATGGGACGCCATACGTTCGGGTTGAACACCCTCGCAACCACATTGCATATACGTACGCAAATGCGTACTTCCGGGAAATGCGCACGACCTCTTACAGCGAACTCCGCAAGAACCTCGCGGCGACGATCGACCGTGTGAACGCCGACCACGAGCCGGTGGTGATCACGCGGGACAACGGCAAGCCCCCGGCGGTGCTGATGTCACTCGAGGATTTCGCCTCTTATGAGGAGACCCGCTATCTGCTCCGCAGCCCGGCAAACGCCGAACGGCTTCTGAGCTCCATCGCCGCTCTGGATGGCGGCCAGGGCCGGGAGCATGACCTCTCTGAATGAAACTGATATTCAGTGAGCAAGCCTGGGAGGACTACCTCTACTGGCAGGCCAATGACCCCAGGCTGCTCGCGCGCATCAACGCCCTGATCAGGGAATGCAGCCGCACCCCGTCTACAGGCATAGGCAAGCCGGAACCGCTCCGCGGCGCGCTCTCCGGCTGGTGGTCCCGCCGCTTCACCCTGGAACACAGGCTGATCTACCGGCCCAGCGAACAAGGCCTGTTGCTGGCCCAGGTCAGGCATCACTATTGAGGCGCAGGAACTGGGCGGTTCCGAAGCGGCGCGTGGTCTGGAAGAGCGTCCAGCCGATCCGCCCACGCCCGTCGGTAGGGGGCGAGCCGTAGCGCAGCATATCCAGAATGCGGTGGCGAGTGGGTTCGGCCTGGGCTTCGAAAGGGCTCATGGCCAACACAAGCACCTGTGGAAATGTAACTGTCGAGAAATGTGCATTGATCGTGCAATCGCGCTATCCGGCGTCTCATGACCATTTCTGGCCGTGTCCTGATCATCGCCGGCTCCGACAGCGGGGGCGGCGCCGGCGTGCAGGCGGACATCAAGACGGTGACCGCGCTCGGCGGCTATGCGGCCACGGCGATCACGGCGGTGACCGTGCAGAACACCCTGGGCGTCACCGGCGTGCACCCGATCCCGCTGGACATCATCGAGGCCCAGGCCCGCGCCGTGCTGGACGACATCGGGGCTGACGCCATCAAGACCGGCATGCTGGGCGATGCGGCCACGGTGGACCTAGTGGCGCGACTGCTGGAGGCCTACCCGATCCCGGCGGTCATCGACCCGGTGATGATCGCCAAGGGCGGCGCCTCGTTGCTGGCCTCTGAAGCGGTGGCCATGGTGCGGGAGCGACTGGTCCCGCTGGCAGCGCTGCTGACCCCCAATGCGCCGGAGGCCGAGGCCCTGACCGGCCTGCCCGTCTCCACCACCGACGATCTACGACGCGCGGGCGACGCCCTGCTGAAACTGGGCGCCAAGGCCGTTCTCATGAAAGGTGGGCATGTGCCGGGTGATCGTGTCGTCGATGTCCTGATGACCGCCGACGGCGAGACGACCTTCGAAGGCGCACGGATCGACAGCCGCCACACCCACGGCACCGGCTGCACCCTGGCCTCGGCCTGCGCCGTCGGCATGGCCCAGGGTCTGCCCCTTGAGGCCGCAATAGCGCGGGCGTGGGACTATGTGCATGAGGCGATGCTGCGCGCACCGGGCCTGGGCGCAGGCCACGGTCCCCTGGACCACGGTTGGCCGATCCGGGGACGGGCGTGAGCCTCGACCTGCACCACCGTCTTGAAGCCATCGTGCGACGCGCCACCCCGTTGATGGAGGTGCTGCACCGGCTGCGTGACATCGACCTGCCCGACTGGCAGGTGTTTTCAGGCGCCGTCTACCAGCGGGTGTTCAACGACCTGACCGGTCGCGATCTGGATCACGGCATCAAGGACTACGACGTCGCCTACTTCGACCCTGACACCAGCTACGAGGCAGAGGACGCGGTGATCCGTCGGGTGGCGGCGGCCTTCGATCCGCCGCTGCGTGAAATGGTCGAGGTGCGCAATCAGGCCCGCGTACACCTGTGGTTCGAGGGCAAGTTCGGCGAGCCCTATTCACCGCTGGCCTCCAGTTCAGAGGCCCTGACAAGGTTCGTCAGCCCGCTGCAC
>JBEICA010000140.1:0-9111 GCA_040373665.1 Burkholderiales bacterium
AGGCGCCCCGCCGCCCGGGCCTCGACGCGGAACCGCGCCAGGATCGCCTTGGCTTCGTGGGGATCGAGGCGGTTCTTGTCCACCACCTTGATGGCCAGCGTACGCTCGATCACCGGGTCGTAGGCCTGGTAGACCACAGCGGTCGCGCCGCTGCCCAGACGGCCACGCACCTGGTACTTGCCGATACCCTCGGGGAGTCGCATCACGTCTCGTGGGCCGGAACAGACCCGATCGGCAGGGTCACGGTGAAGCGCGTGCCCTGCCCGGGTCGGGACTCGACATCGATGCGCCCGCCGTGCTCCTGCACGATCCTGTAGGCGATGGAAAGACCCAGGCCTGTCCCCTGCCCCACCTCCTTGGTGGTGAAGAAGGGATCGAAGATGCGCGGCAGATCCTCGGCGGCGATGCCCCGGCCGTTGTCCTCGACGTCCACCGCGACCTCCCGAACGCCGGAGCGTCGGGTGGTGAGGATGATGGTACCGGTCCCGTCCTCCGTGGCCTGGGCCGCATTCGTGATCAGGTTCAGGAACACCTGGTTGATCTGGGACGGCGAGCACGCCACCAGCGGGATGTCGCCGAAGCGCCGCACGACCTCGCGCGTCTTCACCAGGTTGCGCGCAATCTTGAGCGTGCTTTCCAGGCCGGCGCGCAGATCGAAAGGCGTCAGGCGCGTGCGGTCCAGGCGGCTGAAGTCCTTGAGGTTGATGATGAGATCGGAGATCTGGCCGATGCCGTGCAGCCCGTCCTGGGCGAGACGCTCCAGCAAGGGAAGCGCCTCGTGTTCCCGCAGTTCCCGAGCCAGCGCGCTGACCTGCCCTAACATCATAGCCACCTCCTGATAGCCCGCCTAGCAGGTCTGCAGCATCGTCAGCAGCCGATCGGCCTGAGACACCAGGGCCGACAACTGGGGCAACTGCCCCTGTACCGATTCGAGGCTCGACTTGACATAGGCCAGCGGCGTGTTGATCTCGTGCGCCACGCCGGCCACCATCTGGCCCAGCGAGGACATCTTCTCCGACTGCACCAGCATCGCCTCGGATTCCTTCAGATGTCGCAGCGCATCCGACAACTCCAGGGTGCGCGCCTCGACCTTCTGCTCGAGGTTCTCGTTGGCCCGCTTGAGCTGCATGTTCACCAGGTTGATCACCCGGTAGCTGCGGAACAGCTGGAACCCGACATAGCCCAGCAGCACCAGCAGCGCCGCCGAGTAGAAGATCAGGTAGACGCGGTAGAGCTCGCGCTGCTCCAGCGCCGACTGGAAGTTCTGCGCGAACTGCATGCCCAGGGCGTCGGTGCGCGGCCCGGTGGGAAAGTAGTACAGCCGCGAGAAGGCGTGGTCGCGCCGGGGCTGGGCCTCGCGCAGCGCGCGCAGCGTGACCACGGTCCGGCGCAGGCTGTCGCGCACACCGCCCGGAAGCGCCTCCATGGCCGACAGCAGCGTCTGCTCGGCCACCTCGATCTCCTGGCGCAGGCGGTCGCCGGATACGGCGGAGAACTCCATGCTGGTGGCCGAGAGGCGATCGAGCAGCAGCCGGATGTCTTCCAGGCGTTGCTGCATGGCACCGGAACTGGCCGCGCGCAGATCGCGGATCTGGGCCTGGGCGGCAGGCACGGTCTCCAGCACCTGACCGAGTGCACTGGCCGACACGGCTGTGGCACGCCCGTACTCGGCCATGAGCAGCAGCTTCTCGTCATACAGGGTCTGCAGCCGCGCCACGTCGGCCACGAGCCCCAGGTTGTCCAGGGAACGCGCCTCGGCGTTGAGCCCGTTGATGGCCCGGCCCAGCTGATCGCGGGCGATGCGCTGCAGGGTCTCGTCCGCGAGGTCCCCGCTGCGCGCACGGAGCACGGACTCGTTCCATTTCGCGTCCAGCGTGCGAAGCGCCGCGAGCTGCTCGTTGACCCTGACCTGACGCCCGAAATCGACGGACTGGGTCATGACGATCAGGAACAACAGCAGCGCCGCAAGCAGGACCGACAGGGAGATGACCAGGAGACGGCGCACGGAGTCGGTGACCGGTGGGGGCTCGATCGGATGAATGAGAGTCTTCGGGGATTCTACCCACTCGCCGGGGATCGGACAGGCCGGTATCGCGGAATGCGCCGCGTTGCCCGCACTCGATGAACTGTTTAACTCAATTAGACTGTTTTCATTGGAGAGGCATACCGCTTCCGGATGCGGCGAGGTGGACTGCGGGCCCCACGAAAGACGAAGGGCGGACAACCCCGGGGTCGTCCGCCCTTCCGCGCCGGTGACGCAATCCGCGTGACTCGATCAGGCCCTCACGGACTCAGTGCGGCGCGATGGTGCGCGCGCCCGGCGTTGCCTGCGTGCGCGGCATCATGAGGGTGATGATGACACCCAGCACCGCCAGCCCCGCGAGGGCGTAGAACGCCGCCTCCGTGGAATTGGTGGCCGTACGGATCTGGCCGATGAGCATGGGCCCGAAATGGCCGCCGAGGTTGCCCACCGAGTTGATCCAGGCGATGCCGGCCGCTGCCGCCGTGCCGGAGAGGAAGGCGGTGGGCAGCGACCAGAAGGTCGCGACCCAGGACAGGATGCCTGCGGTCACGAATGTCAGGGCGATGATGGCGGGCACGGCATTCTTGCCGATCATCGCCAGAGCGACCATGGCCACCGCGGCCACCAGCAGCGAACCACTGGCATGCCAGCGCCGCTCCCCGGTCTTGTCGGAATGCGCGCCCACCACGACCATGGACACCGCCGCCACGCCCCAGGGGATCATGCTCAGCAGGCCGACCTTGAGCAGGTCCTTCTTGTCGATGCCGAGTTCCTGAATGATGGTCGGCATCCAGAAGTTCACCGCATAGAAGCCGACCACGCCGCAGAAATACACCACCGCAAGAGCCCAGACCCGGCCGTCCTTGAAGGCGTCCATGAAGTTGTGCTTGCCGCCCAGGTCGCCCTTCGCCGCCACGTCCTCCCGCACCCGCTGGTCGACGAGATCGCGCTCGGGCTGGGTGAGCCACTTGCAGTCCTGCGGATTGTTGGGCAGCAGGAAGATCACCAGGACACCGATGACCACGGACGGCAGGCCCTCGAGCAGGAACAGCCACTGCCAGCCCCGCAGCCCGCTGGCGCCGTCCATGTACTGCATGATGGCGCCGGAGATCGGGGAACCGATGACGTTGGAGATCGCGATCGCCGTCATGAACAGCGCCGTCATCTTGGCCCGACGGGAGGACGGGAACCAGTAGGTCATGTACAGGATGACCCCGGGGAAGAACCCGGCCTCCGCCACGCCGAGCAGGAAACGCAGGATGTAGAACCACGTCTCGCTGTTCACGAACATGAAGGCGCTGGAAATGATGCCCCACGTGATCATGATGCGCGCGATCCACCACTTGGCACCGACCTTCTCCAGCAGCACGTTGCTGGGCACCTCGAAGATGAAGTAGCCGATGAAGAAGATGCCCGCCCCGAAACCGTAGACGGCGTCGCTGAACTGCAGGTCGGCCGCCATCTGGAGCTTGGCAAAGCCGACGTTGACGCGGTCCAGGAAGGCCACGATGTAGCACAGGAAGAGGAACGGAATCAGCTTGGCGCCGACCTTCTTGAAGGTCGCCTCCTCGAATTCCGGCGTGATGGGTTGGGTAGCCAAGGACAGTCCTCCCTCGATCGGGTGTCACCCTTCCTCGGCGGGAATTGGCGGCGACCCCGGGTTTTTTCGTCGAAAACAGGCGTGTGCCACGCCCGCGCTCCCTCCCCGGACCCTGGACGCGCGCAAGCCCACCACGGCCCGGCAACGTCGCGACGCGACGGACGCAACCCCGAGCGGGACGGCGCACTCCGTCTGCCCTGATCCGGGCGCGGCTATTGTAGGGGGCGGGGTGGCCGCTGGCTACTTCGCCTCAGCCACGAAGCGGCAAGGCACCGACCGCGGGCGCCGGCGACCGGAGGGACGGCAGCGCGCCGCCGCGCCATGCCCGGCGAACCGAAAAAAACGGCGCCCGAAGGCGCCGCAAGGCAAGAGACTGCAGAAACAACGGAAGGAAATCAGCGGCGGCGGCGCACGGCCAGACCGAGACCGAGCAGGCCGACGCCCAGCATGGCGTAGGTGCCGGGCTCGGGCACCGGCGCGATCTCGCCACGGACGAAGGTGTTGCCCGCCAGGGAACTGGCCCCCAGATCACCAGCGGTACCCCGCACCACCGCCGCCCCGGTGATGCCGAACGTCACCGACTGGGCATCGAACAGGTCGAGGTCCAGGTTGCCTGCGCCCCCGTCGTAGACGAAAGCCAGCTTGGAGGAGATGGCGCCGCCGGGACCCAGGGCACCGTCCGCGTAGTTGATCCTGACGTCGTAGCCGTCGCCGAAACCGTTCTCGGCAATGGTGTAGCCAGCGATGTTTGCGCCTGCGACCGGGAAGCCAACGGGAGCCCCCGTCCAGATCAGCGTCAACTTGGAAAAGTCGAAGCCGGGCATCGCGGACGGGTCGAGGTTCAGGTAGACCGTCTTGACGAACTCGCCGCTGGCGAGGTTGCCCTTGCCGACCACCTCGCCGACATTCGGATACGGCGCGAGGCCAGCGCCGACGATATCGCCAGGGGAGAGCGTGGTCGGCTGATAAGTCGGCGTGGTCGTGATCTGAAGTTCCATCCAGTTCTTCACACCGTTGAAGCCGGAACCGGCGACGAAGCCCAGATCGATGAACCGCAGGTTGACCCAGGGGCCGCTGGCGTTGCCGGGGTTGTCTCCGGCGAGCACGGTGCCCAGGCCGACGTCGGCGTAGTACACCGGGCTGGCGGCCGTGGCCGACAGGGCACCGGTGGCGAGGACGGTGGCCGTGAGGGCCGCCGCCAAGTGCTTCAGTTTGAACATTTTTGGTCTCCAGTGGTGAACGGCGACGACCTGCAGGCGGGAGACACCGCCACCGCCCGGCCCGGGTGGGCGATGCCCACACGAGATTCCAGTCGGTGACCGGCGCCATGCCCAGAGCCCGTCACGACGAGAATATATCGGCTGTGATGTTACGAATAGCTTACGAATAGCGAGGATTGAGATATTTTTTCGGCAGGACCGAAGCTGCACCGACGATGACGCCGGGGATGCACCACGCAAGGGCCCGGGCCCGAGGGTCGGCGAACGGAAACCGGCACTGACAGCACTCTGTCAGGGCGCCGGCGTCGTCCGCGCGACGCTGCCACGCACCTCGAAGCGCAGGCTGTCCAGCATACGGCCGGAGGCGTCCTCGAGCTGCAGCCGGAACACCCCGTTGCGCGGCACCCAGGTGGCGCTGCCATCCCCCTCGGCGGCGATCGCGAGTTCGTCCACCCGCCAGGACAGGCCCTCGGCGGGCTGCGAGGGCAGGAGACGGATGCGCTGACTGCCCTCCGGAATGTCCGGATCCAGCGCGAGGATGGCGCCATTGCCCGGGTAGGCAATGCGCAC
This sequence comes from Burkholderiales bacterium, assembly GCA_040373665.1. Classification (GTDB taxonomy): domain Bacteria; phylum Pseudomonadota; class Gammaproteobacteria; order Burkholderiales. The sequence continues at coordinate 5,414 of JBEICA010000140.1, forward strand.
GCCGGTGCCGACCACCGGCTTGAGCACCACCTCGGGCAGTTCCGTGCCCCGGATGAACGCCTCCTCGCGCTCCGGCTCGACTGCCGGCTGGAAGCGCACTGCCTGCATCACCACCTCCGCCGGGCGCGGAGGCGCCCCCGGCGGCGAGGGCTCCAGGCGCTGCAGGGCCTGCATGATCTCGAGCCAGGCCGGCGCGGCACCGCTGACGCCCGAGACGTCGCGCATCGGGGCGCCGTCGAAATTGCCCACCCACACGCCGACGGTGTGGCGGCGCGAAAAACCCACGCACCAGTTGTCGCGCATGTCCTTGCTGGTACCGGTCTTGACCGCCGACCAGAACCGGGTGGCCAGGGGATTCTCCAGCCCGAAGCTCGGACTGCGCGCGCCGCGGTCAGCCAGGATGTCGGCGACGATCCAGCCGGCCGCCGGTTCGACGACGCGCGTCGCAGCCCCTGTCCCGGGCACCAGACGCGGTGGCAACCAGCGCCCCCCCTCGGCCAGCGCCCGGTAGGCGCCGGTGAGTTGCCACAGGGTCACGTCCGCACTGCCCAGGGCCAGCGAATAGCCGTAGAAATCCCCCGACTCGACCACGCCCTCGAACCCCAGGGCCCGCAGGCGATCGACGAAGCGCTCCGGTCCGAGCAGCATCAGGGTGCGCACCGCCGGCACGTTGAGCGAGCCCGACAGCGCGGCGCGCACGCTCACCGGACCGCGGAACTCGCGATCGTAGTTCTGCGGCACATACAGGCCGCCGGGGGTGACGAGATTGGCCGGCGAGTCGTCCAGCAGCGAAGCGGCGGTGAGCAGCTGTTCCTCGATCGCCTGGGCGTACAGGAAGGGTTTGAGCGTCGAGCCGGCCTGCCGCGCTGCCCGCACACCGTCGACATGCGGGGCGCTGGCGCTCCCACCCTGGTTGCCGGCGTAGGCCAGCACCTGGCCGGTGGCGTTGTCGAGCACGAGGGCGGCGGCATCGCGCACACCCCGGCCCGCGAGCTGGGAGACCTGGCGCCGCAACACCTCCAGCACCCGCGCCTGCAGTCTGGCATCGAGGGTGGTGATGACGCGGCGGGCGTCCCGCGAGAGCAGGCTGCGCGCGAGGTGCGGCGCCAGAGCCGCCCGTGGCGCCAGGACGGGAGCCGCCGCGAGGGAACGTGCGGCCAAGTGCTCGAAGGGCTGGCAGTCGCCCGACCCGGCCACGGCGCAGGCGCGCCGCGCCACCACCTCGGGGCGGGCGTTGGGGCCGCGCAGCAGGGCGGCCAGCAGAGCGGACTCGCGCGCATCCAGGCCGGAGGGGGCCTTGTGGAACAGACCCTGGGCGGCGGCGCCGACCCCGGACAGTTCGCCGCGGAAACCCGACAGGTTGAGATAGGCCTCGAGGATCTGGTGCTTGGTCCAGGCGGTCTCGAGTTCGCGCGCGGCACGGATCTGGGCGATCTTCTGGGAAAAACTGCGGCGCGCGCCTTCGGCCCGCAGGGCCGGCTCGAGCATTGCCGCAACCTGCATGGACAGCGTGCTGGCCCCGCGGGGCGCACCGCGCAGCAAGGTATCCACCGCGGCATCGCCCATCGCACGCCAGTCGACGCCGGCATGTTCGAAGAAGCGCCGGTCCTCGGCCTGCACCACTGCCCGGATCAGGGCCGGGGAGACCTCCGAGAGCGCCACCCAGGACAGGCGGCGCACCCGGTCCTCCACGCGCAGCTCGTGCAGCAGTTCCCCGCGCCGGTCGAGCAACTCGGCCTCGCTCGGGCGATGTGCGGCGCGCACCGCCTCGAAACCCGGCACGGCGGCCATGGCCGCCGCGGCAGCGCCAAGGGTCAGCACGACCAGGCAGGCGGCACGACAGGCGGTGATCGCGGCCTGACCCCGGAGCCGGTTCGGGACAGACCAACCTTCGCGTCGCCTGGCAACCAGAGGACGCCTCGGCCCCGGGGGCTCCCCCGAAGCCGCAGGCCTGCCGCGCAAGGTCCGGACTGCGATCAGCGCTCCCCCACCACCATCTTCGCGTTCGGCAGCTCGCCGAACATCTCCGGCGCGTACATCGCCTCGACCCGGGTGGGCGGCAACTGGAAGGTGCCGGCGTTGTTCAGGCGCACCGTGTACTCCACCACGAAACGGCCCTTGGGCACCCATCGGTAATAGGCACGGAAGGCCTCGAAGCTGCGCTCCTCGTGGGCCGGCCAGACCATGCCTTCCCGCTTTTCGCCCGCCGCAAGCAGCTCGGAGTCGCCACCCAGCCCAGTGCCGAGGATGGCCGCACCGGCCGGAACCGGATCGTCCACCACCACCCAGGTCATGTCGGACTGGGCCTCGACCTCCAGACGCACCCGCGCCACGTCGCCACGCTTCCAGCCTCCGGCCCCACCCGCCACCGGGGTCACGCTGCGGCTGATGCGGTAACCGCTGGACAGGGGTGCCTGCAGCGGCACGGCGGCGCGACTGGTGACGGTGACCCAGGGCCGGCCGCCTCCCTCGTGGCGCAGTCTCAGTTCCCCGGCACCTGCGGGCCATCCGAACGACAGGGCGCCACCGCCGGGCCGAGCGCCCCAGTCCAGCGTCGAACGCGTGCTGCCCAGGGCCGCCACGGTGGTGCCACCCACCGGGTCGGCCTCGAACTTCCGGCCGAAACGCTCCAGCGCCAGGCTGCCCCAGGCATTGGCCACGGTGGTGTTCCATCGCCCCTCCTGCTGCCGGCCCAGCATCCCGCGCACCAGACGCGGCACGTCCTCGCGCCAGCCGGGCTCGTCCATCACGGCGAGCAGCGCGCGGTTGGCGTTGACATCACCCGAGACCATCAGCCACCACAGGCTGTCGCTGCGCTCCGTGGAGAAGCCCATGGTGGTGCCCTGCAGGTTGAGGCGGGAGCGCAGGAGCGTCTCGGCGCGGGCAGCCTCGGCCTCGCGCCCCGGCAACTCCTGCCAGCGTCTGGCCACGCCCAGCCAGTCGATCACGGCCGAGGTGGGCCAGAGGTCGGGCTCGATGGTGAAGCTCGAGACCAGCGCCGGATCCAGGGCCGTGCCGTGACGGGTCAGCGCGTCCAGGGCGGCCACCTTGCGGATCGCGAGATCGGCGGCCGGCAGGTCTCCCGGGACCACGGTGGTACCGGCCACGAAGCCGGCCAGCCCCTGCTGCAGCCGGGACAGCGCGTTCTCCGGAATCGCCCAGCCGGCCTCGTGGGCCACCGCCAGCACGTAGGTCGTGAGCACATCGCTGCCGTCGCGCATCGACGGGAAGTATTTGAGCAGGCCCCGACCGTCGACATACGACGGCAGCGCTCCCATGAGCCCGCGCCAGGCCGCCTCGTCACGCAGGGCGACGGCCCTGGAGATGCGCTGCTCCAGGCAGGTATAGGGATAGCGCTCCATGTAGTCGCGCACCCCGGCCAGCTCACCCGCCAGAGTGGAACGCAACTGCACCGAGATCCCGCCACGATCGGCCAGCGACTGCGCCGGCGCCGCCACGGAGATGGCGGCATCACCCGTGAGTTGGGACAGGGTCGATTGCACCACCCGCACCGGCACCGCGGCCACCACCTTCTGCTGCACCTTGACGCTGTCGGTGGCCCCGGCTCCGCCCGACCGGGGCCGTGCGCTGACCACCCATTGCAGCGCGGTCGCACCGCCCGGGACCGTGACTGGCCACTGCAGGTCGGAGGACTCGCCCGGCTGCAGGCTCAGGGACCGCACCGCGCCGCCCGGGGC
>JBEICA010000059.1:0-15787 GCA_040373665.1 Burkholderiales bacterium
CCCACGAGCTCTTCGGCCCAAAGTCTAGCCAGTGTCACCTTGCCTGGCCGCTGCTACCGAGGACGAATTGTCTTCAGAACTTCGGCATCGAGAAAGATACGAGGTCTTGCCTTTTGCCTCACGCGGGGCAAAGGGCAAGCCCTGACCCTCGGCGTTTGCGCGGGGGGCAAAAGGCAAGACCTGACCCTGGGCGTTTGTTAGGGGTAAGCCCGACAGGCTGCTAGGTTCTCCCGTATCTCCCCAGCACCACGTCCAGTGCGGCGCCATCGCGGATCTCGCCACGGATGCGCGCCTCCCGGGCGGTGATCTTCTCCGCTTCGTCGAGCACGAAGCCGATGTGCACCGCGGGAATGACCACCACCCCGTCACCATCGCCCAGGAGGAAGTCGCCGGGCGCGACCTCGACGCGGCGGGCGGTGGCCCCCGGCATGACCACCGGGATCTCGCAGCCCGTGACCTTCCAGCGTCCGATGGACTGCACGGGCGATCGGTACTTTGCATACACCGGCACCCCGTGTCGCGCGATCCAGTCGGCGTCGCGCACGCCGCCGCTCACCACGCACCCCAGGCACCCACGCACCTTCATCGCCAGGGCCAGCAACTCGCCGAAGCAGGCCATGCCCTCGGCGTCTCCGGCCCAGACCGACACCACGCCCGGACGCATGCCGTCGATGGCGGCCATCTTGTCCGGATCACCCGGACCCGCGTAGGGCATCATCTGGCCGCGCACCGTGTAGGCGAAACCCGCCAGCTTGGGCTGGCCGCGGTCGATCGGCAGCAGGGTGGTGGACAGCGCCTGGTCGCGCAGTCCGACCTGCTCGAGCACGTCGGACACCGTGGTGGTGTCGAGCGCAAGAAAGCGATCGCGGATGGCGTTGCGTTCGTCGCTCATGTCGGATTCCTCAGGCGGCGGGGACGACCTGACCGCACAGCGGCAGGCCGGCGCGTGGCCAGTCGACCTCCAGCAGCGTGCCGAACCCCGAGAGGGTGATGTAGGCCTTGCCCAGGCCCGGACCGCCGAAGGCGATGTTGGTGCAATACGGCTCCGGCGCGCGGTGGAATTCGACCAGTTCACCCGCGGGCGAGATCACGCTGATGCCGCCGTTGATGAGCGTCGCCACCGCCACGTTGCCGCCGGCCTCGACCTTGAGCGAATCGAAGCGCTGGTACCCCCCCAGCCCGGTGACGAGGGTTCCACCGTGGGGAGAGGGGAAAGGATCCTTGTGCACGGTGCCTTCTCCGGTGATGCGGAAGGACCACAGCCGCGCCGGCTCGGTCTCGGCCACGTAGAGGGTGCCGCCGTCAGGCGACAGCCCGATGCCGTTGGGCGTGATCATCGGAAAGACTGCCTCGCGGATGAGACTTCCGTCGAGGCGGGCGTAGTACACGGCACCGCGGTCCATGAGACGGCCGTAGACCTTGCCGAGATCGGTGAACCACATGCCGCCGCGACCGTCGAGCACGATGTCGTTCGGGCCCTTGAGCGGCACGCCGTCGCACGCCGTGTACAAGGTCTCGACCCGACCGGTCGCAGGGTCGACGCGCTGGATGCGGCCGCCGATGTAGGCGTCGGCCCTGCCGTGCGGGCGGAACAGCCCGTCGGCCTCGCGCGTCCAGTTGAAGCCGCCGTTGTTGCACAGGTAGAAGCATCCGTCCGGCCCGATGGCCGCGCCGTTGGGCCCGCCACCGGTCTGCGCCACGACGCTGACGCGGCCGTCGGGATGCACCCGCGACAAGGTGCCGCGGGCGATCTCCACCAGCACCACCGAGCCGTCGGGCATGGCCACCGGTCCTTCCGGGAACTGCAGGCCGGTGGCAAGCGTGCGTCCCTTCAATTCGAGCATCCTGGTCACAGCGTGTCGTCCTCCATGGCGGTTCGCGGCTCTTGTGACGTCTGCCGCCGCGTCGCGCCGACTATGGCGGAATTCGCGGGCCTGCGCCACACTGGCCCGCCGGGGCGCACCGCCCTTCCGCACCACACGCGCCTACGCATGCAATCTTCACCAGTCCGCCGATCGTGCCGTCGAGGCCATCTGAGTCCCTGGCTCTTTTGCCTGGGTGTCCTGACCCTCGCGGGCGCCGCCGAGCCACTGCCGGGTGGGGTGGGGGCGACCGCCGTGCCCATCCCTGCCATCCAGGGTCCTGCGGAGGCCAGCCCCTTCACCGGACAGCGTGTCACCACCCGCGGGGTCGTCACGGCCGCGTTGCCGGGACTGCGCGGCTTCACGGTGCGGGACGAGGCCGGCGATGGTGATGAGGCCACGTCGGATGGCCTGTTCGTCTACACCGGGCAGGAGAGTGTCACGGTCGAGGTCGGCGAGCGCATCGAGATCTCCGGCATGGTCAAGGAACATGCACCTGTGGTCGGTGCGGCCACCCTGACCGAACTCGTGCAGCCGCGCATCCTGCGACACCTCGGTCGCGGCACGGTGGCACCGGTCACGCTGACGGCGGAGCGGTTGCGCACCGGTGACCTCGAGCGCCTCGAAGGCATGCTGGTGCGCATCGCCGAGCCGCTGACAGTGCACGAGCACCGGCTCCTCGGGCGGTATGGGCAGATCCTGCTGGCGCCGCAGGCACGGCGCTTCCGGGCCGGCGAGCCTCCGGCGCCGCTCACCGGGGCTCTGGTGCTGGACGACGCGCGCGCCTCCCCCTTGCGCGCAGAGGATGGCGACAGGCTGCCGCATCTCGGTCCCGACGGCACGCTGCGCATCGGCGACGAGGTCGGCCCCCTGGTCGGCATCCTCGACTCTGGCCGTGTGTCGCTCGGCAACCGCCAGCCTGCGGATGTCGGCTGGCGTTTGCAGCCGCTCGGGCCCGTGGCGGTGCGCCGGGTGAACGCCCGTCCCGCCTCGCCGCCCCAGGTCGGTGGCGGGGTGCGGGTGGCCGCGGTCAACCTGCTCAACTACTTCACCACCTTCGCCGATGGTGACAGCGCGCAGGGGGAGGGCTCGGCCGGTTGCCTGCCCTCCGGACGGCTGCGCGACTGCCGCGGTGCGCGCAACGCCGCCGAGTTCGCCCGGCAGCGCGACAGGCTGCGCCGGATGTTGCTGGCGCTGGATGCCGACCTGCTGATCCTGTCGGAGCTGCAGCGGGATGGCGGCTACAGCCTGCGGCATCTGGCCGGGGCGCTGAACGAGGGCAACCGCGGGACCTACCGGGTGGTGGAGGCGCCGCGCGAAGGCGCGGGATCGGATGCCATCCAGGTGGCGATGCTCTACCGCGCGGGTGCCATCTCGCCCGTCGGCGAGCCCCTGGCCGACGCCGACCGGGCGCACAGCCGCCCGCCGCTGGCCCAGGCCTTCCGTGCCAGTGACGGGGAGGTGTTCACCGCCGTCGCGGTGCACTTCAAGTCCAAGAGCTGCGACCGCGCGGCGGGTCCGGATCAGGATCAGGGCGATGGGCAGGGGTGCTACGGTGAACGACGCCGCGCCCAGGCCCGGGCCGTGGCACGTTTCGTCGAGCGCGCCATGCGGGCGAGTGGGGATCCCGATGTCCTGGTCGCCGGCGACTTCAACGCCTACGAGGGCGAGGCGCCGCTGCGCATCCTGGCGGAAGCCGGACTGCGCGCCATCGCCGTCGGCGGCGGGGCGGCTCCGGCCTACTCGTACCTGTACGAGGGCGTGGCCGGTGCCCTGGATCACGCCTTCGCCACAGAGGCGCTGGCGGCCCGTGTCACGGGCGCGGGTCACTGGCACATCAATGCCGACGAGCCCGAGGCCCTCGATCATCGGAATGGATTCGTGCAGGCGGAGGCTGCAGGCCCGTGGCGGGCTTCAGACCACGATCCGCTGCTCATCGGACTCGCGCCGGGCGCGCGGACCGGTACAACGCATCGGACGAACCCTGCAGCGGTGGTGGCGTCAAACCCGGGCGGTGCCGCACCTGCCGCGCTCACCCGCTGACTTCATCCGCACCCCATGGCCCGAATCGTTCCCGATGGCTGGCAGATCCGTGACCTCGCCGGTCCCGCGCAGCGGCGTGTCGAGACGCTGGAGCGTCTTGCCCGGGCGCTGCCGGATGCGTGCACCGTCTACCACGGCGTGCACTGGACCCGTCTGCAGGACGGGCAGTCGCTCTACGGCGAGATCGATTTCGCGGTGGTCGCGCCTTCCGGACGGGTGCTGCTGATCGAACTCAAGACCGGGTTTCTGAAGGAGACCCCGGAGGGGCTGGTGAAGTCCCACCAGTCCGGCCCCATCCGTCTGGCCGCGCGGCTGGCGGCGCACGCAGAGGCGCTGCGCAGCCGCTATGCCGCCGCCCACGACGGTGAGGATCTCCCGGTCGAGACCTTGCTCTATTGCCCCGATTACGTCGTGCGGCAGCCCGCGGTGGCCGGCATCGAGGCCAGCCGCATCGTCGACGCCAGTCGTCGCGACCGTCTGGCGCATGCCATCGCGGCGGTGCTTCCCCTCGACGAGCCCGTCACCCCGGCGGCGCCACGGGTGCACCGCTTTCTGCGCGACCTGCTCGAGCTCACGCCCGAGATCGGGGCCATCGCCGATCAGGCCGAGGCCTTGTACCCGCGGCTGTCCGGCGGCCTGACGCACTGGGCCAGACGCATCGAGTGCGAGCCTTTCCGGTTGCGCGTCACGGGCACGGCCGGCTCGGGCAAGACCCAGTTGGCGCTCGCGGTCTTCCGGGATGCGGTCGCTGCGGGGCGCCGGCCGCTCTACGTCTGCTACAACCGGCCGCTGGCCGACCACATGGCGGCCGTGGTGCCGGCGGGTGGGGATGTCGGCACCTACCACCAGCTGTGCGAACGCGTGGCGCGGCGCCACGGGCACCTGCCCGAGTTTTCCCGCCCGGGGGCCTTCGAGGCGCTGGAGCGGGCGTTCGCGGCGGTGGTGCCGGCCGCCGACGAGAAGGTGGACGAGCTCATCGTCGACGAGGGTCAGGACTTCCCGCCGGCGTGGCGTGACCCGCTGCTGCGCCTGCTGCGGCCGGAGGGGCGGGCGTGGTGGCTGGAGGATCCGCTGCAGAATCTCTACGACCGCGATCCGGTCGACCTCACCGGCTGGGTGGGGCTGCGCGCCGAGACCAACTACCGCAGCCCCGGTGACATCCTGCGCTGGCTGCAGGACAGCGTTGGCGTCGGGCAGGGCGTCTCGGGTGCGAGCCCGGTGACGACTTCCGAGGTGGAGGTGCTGCGCTACGGCTCGCACGCCGAGCTGCTGGATGCCACCAAGCGCGCCATCACCCAGGCCGTGGGGCTCGGGTTCAAGCGCTCCATGATCGGGGTCATCACCTTCCGTGGCCGCGAGAACTCGGCGCTCGCCGCGCTCACCCAGCTCGGGCCGCATCGCCTTCGCGCCGCCACCGGGCGCTACGACCTGCTGGGCAATCCGGAATACAGCGACGGCGAGGTGCTGATCGAATCGGTCTACCGCTTCAAGGGCCGCTCGGCGCCCTGCGTCATTCTCACCGAGGTCGATTTCGCCCAGCTGGACGAGCGCGTCGCACGCAAGCTGTTCGTCGGCGCCACGCGGGCGACGATGAAGCTGATCCTGGTGATGTCACAGCGCGCGGCGGAGGCGGTGTATGGAGCGCGGGAGAAACCGGGGCTTTAAGGACAGTGTGATCGGGTCGCACGGTTGTGACGGCCCCATCTCGACTTCTCCTTCCGCCTCGGCACCGTCCCTCTGCAATGGCCACGTGATCCGCGTGAATGCATCGGGCTTTCCCGAATGCGCACACCTGGCGAAGACCGACGCGGTCAGGCCCGGGCCGGGAGGCTCGAATCGGCGGAAGGCATCGGTCGCGTGGTCCAAGACGGGGCCGTCACAGCCGGCGACCCGGACGCATCACCCGTCCGCGCCATCCGCCCCCATCCCAAGCCCGGCCGCGTAACGCTCGTGCCATTGCGCGTGGCCATGCGCGAAGTCATTGCGGCCGCTGGTGTCGTGGCCGCGCATCAGCCAGAGGGGCTGGTCGTGGATGTCGAACGGGCTGTTGTGGCGCCGGTTGCGCGCCAGCGAGCGGTCGTAGTGCGAGCTGGCGGGCATGTAGCGCAGGATGAGTGCGGCGCGGCGCTGGCCGGAGGTGTTGGCCGCAGAGCCGTGGATGAGGCGCACGTCGTGCAGGGAGAACTGTCCGGGTTCGAGCTCGACGTTGACCGCACGGGACTCGTCGAACTGGTCCTGGTCGAGCTCGAGGTTGAGTACCAGATCCTTCCGGTCGCTCACGTGGTGACGGTACAGCTCGTCACGCCGATGCGAGCCCGGGATGAAGCGCATGCATCCGTTGGCTGTTGAGGCGGAGTCGATGGCGATCCACGCGGAGCAGGTGGCCAGCGGGCGCATCGGCCAGTACTCGCCGTCCTGATGCCAGGGCACTTCGCGCCCCGTGCCGGCGGGCTTGCACAGCACGCGGGTGATCCACAGCACAAGGTCCGGGCCGAGCAGGTCTTCCACGGCGTCGAGCACCGCGGGACTCCGCGCGGCCGCCATGAACGGGTTCATCCCGGCGCCCTCCGTGGGCGGCAGCATGTGCGGGTTGGCGAGATCCTCGGGCGCGACGTCGGTGTAGCGCGCGAGCAGCGCGTCCAGACCGGCGCGCAGCCGCGCCAGCAAGTCCTCTGGAAGACGGCTGCGCGGGATCACGTAACCGTGTTCGCGATAGTGCTCGATCTCGTCCGGCGTGAGGGCAGGCATGACGCGTGGTCTCCCGTGCGGGGTCAGGTTGCAGAGGCTTCGTTCAGACGCGCGACTTCGGCGGGGTCCAGACGCAGGCTGGCCCCCTGGAGGATCTGGTGCAACTGCTCCACGGAGGTCGCGCTGGCGATGGGTGCCGTGACCGAGGGCCGGGCCAGCAGCCACGCCAGTGCGACGGCGCCGGGCGTGGTGGCGTGCGACGCCGCGACCTCGTCCAGTGCCGCCAGCACACGGTGGCCGCGCGCGTCGAGGTACTTGCCGATCCATGCACCGCGCGGGCTCTTGCCCAGGTCGGCCTCGGAGCGGTACTTGCCCGTCAGGAAGCCCGAGGCCAGAGGAAAGTAGGGCACCACTGCAAGGCCATGCCGCAGGCACACGGCCTCGAGTGCGTCCTCGTAGCCGCTGCGCTCGAGCAGGTTGTAGTGCGGCTGCAGCGACACGTACGCCGGCAGCCCGCGCGCGGCGCTCACGGCCAGCGCCGCCTCCAGCCGGTCGGCCTTGAAGTTCGACGCGCCGATGGCGCGGACCTTGCCGGCGCGGATCATGGCGTCGAACGCCTCGAGCGTCTCCTCCATCGGCGTGTCCGCGTCGTCGACGTGCGCCTGATAGAGGTCGATGTGATCGGTCTGCAGGCGACGCAGGGAGTCCTCCACCGAGCGCACGAGGTGCGCGCGCGACAGGCCCTTCGCATCGGGGCCCATCTCCATGCCTGCCTTGGTCGCGATGACCACGCGATCGCGATTGCCGCGCAGGCGCATCCATTTGCCGAGCACGGTCTCGGACTCGCCGCCCCGATGGCCGGGCACCCAGCGCGAGTACATGTCGGCGGTATCGATGAAATCGAAGCCGGCCGCGACGAAGGCGTCCAGAAGTTCGAAGGACCGCACCTCGTCGGCGGTCCAGCCCAGCACGTTGCCACCGAAGGCCAGCGGAGAGACCTCGATGCCTGATCGTCCCAGTGTGCGTTTTGCCACCACTTCGTTCTCCCCGGTTGCGCAGAGCGGACGACGTTACACGACATCGCTGTCGCGAGGCAAAGCCGACGGGATCGTCGCGGCTGGTGTTTGCACTTTGCATTGGTGGTACTACACTGCCGCGAGTTCGCCCCGGGTCCGTTCGCGGACCAGGGAGGCAGGCAACGGTCGAGGGAACGGTGCCTGTCCGGGGACGGACGACAACTAAAAGAAATGCAGGTCACGGTGAACGGAGGAGCGGTGGAAGCGACCGACATCCGCGATCCACGCCATTTTCACAAGGTGGTGGATTGCCAGTGGGCCTGCCCGGCCCATACTCCGGTGCCCGAGTACATCCGCCTGATCGCGGCGGGTCGTTACGCGGACGCCTACCTCGTCAACTGGTACTCGAACGTCTTCCCCGGCATCCTCGGTCGCACCTGCGACCGGCCCTGCGAGCCCGCCTGCCGCCGCGGGCGTGTGGAAGATTCCAACCTGGACAAACCCGAGCCTGTCGCCATCTGCCGCCTGAAGCGCGTGGCGGCAGACTACAAGGGTGACGTGCGCTCGCGCATGCCCGCACCGCCCCCCGCGCGCAACGGCAGGCGCGTCGCGTGCATCGGTGCCGGGCCGTCGGCGCTGACGGTGGCGCGCGATCTCGCGCCGCTCGGTTACGAGGTCACCGTCTTTGACGGCGACCCCAAGGCCGGCGGCTTCATGCGCACGCAGGTGCCCCGCTTCCGCCTGCCCGAGGAAGTGATCGACGAAGAAGTCGGTTACGTCCTGGACATGGGTGTGACATTCCGCGGCGGACAGCGGATCGATTCCCTGAAAGCCGTGCTGGCCGAGGGTTACGACGCCGTGTTCGTCGGCACCGGCGCGCCGCGCGGCCGCGATCTGCGCATTCCCGGTCGCGACGAGGCTGCGGGACACATCCATGTCGGCATCGACTGGCTGGCCTCGGTGTCCTTCGGTCACGTCACCAAGGTGGGGCGCCGCGTCATCGTACTCGGCGGCGGCAACACCGCGATGGACTGCTGCCGTTCGGCGCGCCGCCTCGGCGGCGAGGACGTCAAGGTGATCGTGCGCTCGGGTTTCGACGAGATGAAGGCATCACCCTGGGAGAAGGAGGACGCGCTGCACGAGGGTATCCCCATCCTCAACTTCATGGTCCCCAAGACCTTCGAGCACACGGATGGCCGGCTCACCGGCATGAGCTTCGAGAAGGTCCACGCCGTGTACGACGCCGAGGGCCAGCGCTCGCTCGTCCCGACCGGCGAGCCCGACGTGCTGGTCGAGTGCGACGAGGTGCTCATCGCGGTGGGCCAGGAGAACGCCTTCCCCTGGATCGAGCGTGACCTCGGCCTGAGCTTCAACCGGTGGGGCCTGCCGGTGCTGGATGCGAAGACCCACCAGTCGTCCCTCCCGAACGTGTTCTTCGGCGGCGACGCCGCCTTCGGGCCGAAGAACATCATCACCGCCGTGGCCCATGGCCACGAGGCCGCCATCTCCATTCACCAGTTCTGCAGTGGCACCCCGTTGTCGGACCGCCCGCCGCCGCGCACCACCCTGGTGTCGCAGAAGATGGGCATCCACGAGTGGAGCTACGACAACGACGTCTCCGCCGACATGCGGCATGCCGTGCCCTGGGCCGCCGCGGAGAAGGCCCTGAAGAGCATCCGCGTCGAGGTGGAGCTGGGCTTCGACCCGGCCACCGCCTTCCAGGAGGCCGAGCGCTGCCTCAACTGCGACGTGCAGACCGTGTTCTCGCGCGACCTGTGCATCGAGTGCGACGCCTGCGTCGACATCTGCCCCATGGACTGCATCACCTTCACCGACAACGGCGAGGAGGACGAACTGCGCGAGCGCCTGCGGGCGCCGGCGCGCAATGCCGAGCAGGATCTCTACGTCGCCACCGGCCTCAAGACCGGCCGCGCCATGGTGAAGGACGAGGACGTCTGCCTGCACTGCGGCCTGTGCGCCGAGCGCTGCCCGACGGGCGCCTGGGACATGCAGAAGTTCCTGCTCGAGATGACCCACGCAGGCCAGTCCTGCCATGCCCCGGCCACGGAAAGGAGCGCTGCGTGAAGACCATCACCGCGGTCAACGACTTCGTCGTCAAGTTCGCCAACGTCAACGGCTCGGGCTCGGCCTCGGCCAACGAGCTGTTCGCCAAGGCCATCCTGCGCATGGGGGTACCGGTCAGCCCGCGCAACATCTTTCCGTCCAACATCCAGGGCCTGCCCACGTGGTACGAGGTGCGGGTGAGCGAGGCCGGCTGGCTGGGCCGGCGCGGCGGCGTCGACCTCATGGTGGCGATGAACCCGCAGACCTGGGACGCCGACCTTCAGGAGATCGAGCCCGGCGGCTACCTGTTCCACGACAGCTCCAAGCCGCTGCCGGCCTCCCGGTTCCGCGACGACGTGCACGTCATCGGCATGCCGCTCACCCAGTTGTGCAACGCCACCTATAGCGATCCTCGCCAGCGCCAGCTGTTCAAGAACATCATCTGTCTCGGGGCGCTCTCGGTACTGCTCGAGGTCGACCCGGAGTGCATCGCCACCCTCATCGGCGAGCAGTACAAGGGCAAGGAGAAGCTGCTGGCGCCCAACCTCGCGGCACTCAGGCTCGGCCGGGAGTACGCCCAGGAACACCTGCAGCACCCCCTGGGCATCCGGGTACGCCGTGCCGACCGCGTGGGCGAGCGCATCTTCGTCGACGGCAACAGCGCCGCCGCGCTTGGCGCGGTCTACGGCGGCGCGACGGTGTGCGCCTGGTATCCCATCACCCCGTCGTCCTCCGTGGCCGAGGCGTTCCAGCGCTACTGCGCGAAGCTGCGGGTCGACCCCGACACCGGGCGCAACCGCTTCGCCATCGTCCAGGCGGAGGACGAACTCGCCTCCATCGGCATGTGCGTCGGCGCCGGCTGGAACGGTGCCCGCGCCTTCACCGCCACCTCGGGCCCCGGGGTGTCGCTGATGACGGAGTTCATCGGCCTCGCGTACTTCGCCGAGATCCCGGTGACCATCATCAACGTGCAGCGCGGCGGGCCATCCACCGGCATGCCCACGCGCACCCAGCAGGCCGACCTGATCGCGTGCGCCTATGCCTCGCACGGGGACACCAAGCACGTGCTGCTCTTCCCCGAGGATCCGAACGAGTGCTTCGAGCATTCGGCCGTGGCCCTGGACCTCGCCGACCGGCTGCAGACCCCGGTGTTCGTGATGACCGACCTCGACATCGGCATGAACCAGCGCCTGTGCGAGCCGCTGCGCTGGGAGGCGGGCAGGGACTACGATCGCGGCAAGGTCATGACTGCCGAGATGCTCGACGGGGGCCGGACCTTCGGCCGTTATCTCGACGTGGACGGCGATGGCATTCCGTTCCGCACCTACCCGGGCACCCACCCCACCAAGGGCGGCTACTTCACCCGCGGCACCACGCGCAACGCCTACGCCGTCTACTCCGAGAAGGGCGAGGACTACGTCTACAACGCCCAGCGGCTGCTGCGCAAATGGGAGACGGCCAAGAGCCTGGTGCCGGCGCCGGTGGTCACCCCCGCGGGCGGACGCACCCGGGTGGGCGTGGTGTTCTACGGGTCCACCAGCCCGGCCATGGCCGAGGCCGCGGTGGCCCTGGAGGCGCAGGGCATCCCGGTGGACCGGTTGCGGCTGCGCGCCTTTCCCTTCGACGACTCGGTGGAGGACTTCATCCTCGGTCACGACCATGTGTTCGTGGTGGAACAGAACCGCGACGCCCAGCTGCGCACCATGCTGGTCAACGAACTCGAGATCGACCCGGCGCGGCTCATGCCGGTGCTGCACCACGACGGCACGCCCATCACCGCGCGTTTCATCACCGCGGAGATCGCGAGCCGCATCCGACTGCTCAACGTCGAACCGCTGCGCGCGGACAAGGTGGCCTGACATGACCTACCTGGCAAAGCCCAAGCTCCACCACCCGACCCTCGCCCGCAACGCCGTCGGCCGCACCCGCCGCGACTACGAGGGCAAGATCTCCACGCTGTGTGCCGGCTGCGGCCACGACTCCATCTCCGCTGCCGTCATCCAGGCCTGCTGGGAGTCCGACGTCGAGCCGCATCGCGTGGCCAAGCTCTCCGGCATCGGCTGCTCGTCCAAGACGCCGGACTACTTCCTTGGCAACTCGCACGGCTTCAACACCGTGCACGGGCGCATGCCCTCCGTGCTCACCGGCGCCAACCTGGCCAACCGCGAACTGTTGTATCTCGGCGTCTCGGGCGATGGCGATTCGGCCTCCATCGGCCTGGGCCAGTTCGCCCACGCCATGCGTCGCGGTGTGAACATGGTCTACATCCTGGAGAACAACGGCGTCTACGGCCTGACGAAGGGGCAGTTCTCCGCGACTGCCGACGAGGGCTCGCGCTCCAAGCGTGGCGTGGTCAACACCGACGCCCCCATCGACACCGTGTCGCTCGCCATCCTGATGGGGGCGAGTTTCGTGGCGCGCAGCTTCTCGGGCGACAAGACCCAGCTCGTGCCGCTGATCAAGGCCGCCATCCACCACCGCGGCGCAGCGCTCATCGACGTCATCAGCCCCTGCGTGGCGTTCAACAACCACGCCGGCAGCACCAAGAGCTACGACTACGTGCGCGAGCATAACGACGCGGACAACCGCATCGATTTCATCGAGGGGCGGGAGGAGATCACCGCCGACTACGAGGAAGGCGCGATGGTCGAGATCACCCAGCATGACGGGTCCCTCGTGCGCCTGCGCAAGGCCCACGCCGACCACGACCCGACCGACAAGGTCGCGGCGCTCGACTACATCCAGCGGCACCAGGCCCAGGGCGAGGTGGTCACGGGGTTGCTGTACGTGCGCCAGTCCTCCGAGGACCTGCACGAACACCTCGCCACCGTGACCACCCCACTCAACGCCCTGGGCACGAGAGAGTTGTGTCCCGGCGCGGACGCTCTTGCCAGGATCAACGCCTCGCTGCGGTGATCCGGTGAAGGTGCCGGCAGCAGGGCGGGGCAGGATCCTGTGCGGGGGAGTCCTGGTCATCGCCCTGATCGCCGCGCTCCAACCGATGCGCGGGTGGGCCGCCGAGATTGATCTGCCGGTGCTGCTCGAGCGCCTGGAGGCGGCGCGGCAACGTCATCGCGTCGCCGGCTTCGCGCTGGCGCTGGCCGACACCGGAGGGGCCCGCTATGCCGGAGGCGGCGGCCTCGCCGACCGCGCGACCGCGCGGGCCGTCGACGCTGACACGCTGTGGCGCGTCGGATCGGTCACCAAGGTGTTCACTGCCATGGCGACCATGGTCGCGGCGCGGCGCCATGGCTTCACGCTCGACACCCCGCTGCGCGAACTCGTGCCCGACCCGCCCGTGGCCAACCCCTGGGAGGCGACGGACCCGGTGCTCGTGGTGCACCTGCTGGAACACACGGCGGGTCTGCTGGACCTGAGCAAGCGCGAGTTCGATTCCAGCGATCCCGCCCCCCTGACGCTGGCGCAGGCCTTCGCCCTGAACCCCGGCTCCCGCACCCTGCAGTGGCCAGCGGGTCGGCACTTCTCCTCCTCAAACACCGGGCCCGGGCTGGCCGCGCTGGTGATCGAGACCCGCGACGGGCGGCCTTACGAGGCCTTCGTGAGCGCTGAGGTGTTGCGCCCGCTGGGCATGGGGGCGTCCGGCTTCGCCGCGGAGGACCCGGCGGCCGGCCGGCTGGCGCAGGGCTACGGGCCCGACGGGGTCACGCCGCTGCCCTACTGGCACGTGCTGTACCGGGCCTTCGGGGGCCTCAACGCCACCACGCAGGACATGGCGCGCTTTCTCCACTGGATGCTAGTGCCAGCCACCGCCATCGTGCTGACGCCGGAGGAGTTCACGCGCCTGCAGACACCCGAATCCACGCTTTCGGCCCGCGCCGGCCTGCGCCACGGATACGCCAAGGGCCTGTACGAGTACGTGCGCGACGGGCGCGTCTGGCTTGGTCATGGCGGTGATGCGGACGGCACGCTGGCCCGGGTCGGCTGGTGGCGCGAGGGCGGGGTGGGGTACTTCCTCGCGCTGAACGCCTTCAAGCCCGAGGCCATCGAGGAGATGCAGGGCATTGTGGAGGCGGCCCTGACCGAAGACGCCCCTCCCGCCTCCCCACCGCCAGTGGCCGTAGTCGACAGTACTGAGCTGGACGCGCTGACCGGGTGCTACGTCAAGCTGACCCAGCGCTTCGCCTGGGGCGACGAGGAGGGCGAACCGGTGCTCACGCTGCGCCGCGATGGTGAGCACCTGGTGGCGATCGACGCCCTGGGCGCCAGCCAGCCCCTGCTGCCCGTGAGCCCGCGGCTGTTCCACCGTGCGGGTGATCCGGTTGCGACCTCCGCCATCGTCTCCGATCGCGAGGGCAACCTCGTCCTGCAAGGTGTGCCCGGGAACCTGCAGCGCAGATCACGCGATACCGAGGGGCGGTGCGTGCGGTAGTCCTGCGGTCGGGGCGCGGCGGGGCAGGGGTGTGACGTTCGCTGCCCGTGATTGACGGATGGTATTGCGCCACGGCGGCGGGGCGGGCACGCATCCGGACAGGTGACGACGCCGGTATCGGGCTCTTGTCCAACTTGCGGCCCGCGACGCCTCGGCGCACATTGGGTGCATGCGAGCGTTCTTCGGTCGTTCCATCCGCCGTGCCTTTCTGATGGCACTCGTCCAGGCCTCGGGCGTGGCCGTGTGCCCGGCACCGGCGCACGCCTTCACGCTGAGCTCCGGACGTGAGGTGCGCTGCGAGGTGTGGTGGGGCGGCGAGCGCCTGACGGTGGCCGAGGAGTACATCGGCAACGGCGATGTCGGCGAGCGCCACCCCGAACTCGGCGGCAGCGCCGCGGTGGTGCGGCGCCGGGCGGACGGCTCGCCGGTGATCGTGTTCGACCGCTTCATACTGCGCGGCTTCCGCGACCGGCTGCCGCTGGCGGCGGATTTCGTCTTCTTCCACGAGTGCGCCCATATCCGCCGCCAGACGCGCGACGAGATCGAGGCCAACTGCCATGCGCTGCTGGAGGCGCGTGCCACCGGTGTGGTGGACCCCGCCTCGGAGGCCGCACTCGAGAACTTCCACATCCGTCTCGGCCGCCTGCCCCTGCGCTACGGTGGCAGCGGTGCGCGGTTCTGGGCCAGCACCCTGGCCTGCGTGGACGATCCGCAGGCCCACGCCGAGGACCCGCAGGCGTTCCCCGGAGGGATGTTCGACCCGCCGTTCGCGCCGTGAGTCGCGTGACTCCGCCACGACCCGTGCTTTGAAGACGTCGCCGAGAAGATCGGTGGACGTGGCGCTTTCGGCGACATGTGGTTCGAACCTCTCGCAGAGAAGCCATTCCGGGAACGCGTTGTCATTGCAGCGACGGCACGGACGAGTTTGGGTTGGTCCTGCGGAGTCTCGACTGCACTGCTGACGCCTGGGCAGCCAGTCCCGCACTGGGGACCCGCCCCTCGGTCGCAGCAGGCGCCGCCGCGCGTTGGATCGCAGCGCTCACCCACCTGCGGCGGCCTGACACCGCTGCTCTCGCCGCCACTTCCCGCCGCGGTCCCGCACCCGAATGCCCGTATTGACTGTGGGCCTATCACACTTCGAAAAGGAATGCAAACCTCACGGTTCAAGATTTTGGGGGTCCCGTCGTAAAAGGGGCTGTGACAGCGGTTTTGAAGGCCAAGTATGGCGAGGGCAACCGGGGTCTGTCGAATCACTAGAGAACACTGACTTTCGCTTAAAGGAAAACGGAAATGTCACAAGTCATCGGCACCAACGTCGCCTCCCTCAACACGCAGCGCAACCTCAACGGCTCCCAGGGCATGCTGGCCACGTCGCTCCAGCGCCTGTCCTCAGGCCTGCGCATCAACTCCGCCAAGGACGATTCGGCCGGCCTCGCGATCTCGGAGAAATTCAGTGCCCAGATTCGCGGCATGGAGCAGGCCCGCCGCAACGCCAACGACGGCATCTCGATGGCGCAGACCGCTGAAGGCGCGCTGAGCGCGATCTCCGACAACCTGCAACGCATCCGCGAACTCGCCGTTCAGTCGGCCAACGCCTCGAACAGCACGGCGGACCGCGCCGCCCTGCAGCAGGAGGTCACGCAACTTGTGGCGGAAATCGACCGCGTCGCCACGCAGACCGAATTCAACGGTACCAAGTTGCTCGATGGCAGCTTCACCAACCA
>JBEICA010000377.1:0-2778 GCA_040373665.1 Burkholderiales bacterium
CGCGACTCCTGGTGATACGTGGGGCCACGGAAGCGCTCGTGGCGGGTTTGTCACCCGAGGACTGTGCCGTGCAGTCCTTCGCCAAGGCCAGCCCGGTGAAGTGGCACCTCGGCCGCACCACCTGGTTCCTGGAGAATTTCGTCCTCGTGCCGCACCTGCGGCGCTACCAGAAATACGACGAGAGTCTGGACGCCCTGTTCGACCCCGGCTTCGATGCCTCGAGCGCACGTCTGCCGCTCGAGAGCCGCAGCATGATGACGCGTCCCGCCCTCGCGGAAATCCAGAACTACCGCGCTCTCGTCGACGAGAGAGTGGCCGAGTTCATCGCCGCGCGCTGGCCGCTCGCGCCCGAGGCGCTGGATGCCATCGAACTGGCGATGCACAACGAACAGCAGCATCAGGAGCAGATCGTCGCCGACATCAAGCACCTGTTCTGGTCCAGTCCGCGACGGCCCGCGTTCCGGCCCCTGCCCTTGCAGGCGGCCACCGCCCTGAAGCCCATGACCTGGTTCTCCTACCGCGAAGGCCTGCGCGAGATCGGGCACGGCGGTGACGGATTCCGTTTCGACAACGAAGCCCCCCGGCATCGCCAGTTCGTGCATGCCTTCGAGCTTGCATCGCGCCTGGTGACCGCCGGCGAATATCTCGATTTCATGGACGACGGTGGCTACCGCCGTCCGGAGCTCTGGATGGCCGAGGGCTGGAACCAGGTCGAGTGCCTCGGCTGGACCGCCCCCCTGTACTGGGAGCCGCAGGGCCGGCGCATGATGCAGTACACCCTGTCCGGCATGCGCGAAGTGGAGAACCACGAGCCCGTGGTGCACGTCAGCTGGTACGAGGCGGATGCCTATGCCCGCTGGGCCGGCGCACGCCTCCCGACCGAGGCCGAATGGGAGGTCGCAGCCGTGGACGCGACCCAGGGGGGCAACTTCGCGGAGTCCGCGCGCTTCCACCCCTCCCCCCTGCTGGCCCTGCGTGCGGAGTGGGGGCCGGCACAGTTGTTCGGCGACACCTGGGAATGGACGTCGAGCCCCTATATGGCGTACCCGGGGTACCGTCCGTCCTCCGGGCCGGTCGCTGCCCGCGATGCCCGGTCCATGGCCGGCCACATGGTGCTCCGAGGCGGCTCGTGTGCCACACCCCAGGCTCACATCCGCTCCACCTACCGGCATTACCTGTCGCCGGGGGCGCGCTGGCATTTCTCCGGCATAAGACTGGCCCGGGACGGCACCTGACGTCCTGAAGCCTCCTCTGGCGGGGCGGACCGCACCTGCGGAGCAGACGAGCACCACCCGCCCTGCAACTGTCGCGACCGCGTGATTGCGGCGGAACGGCCCTGACGCATCCGTCATTGCCTTTGCCGCCCTCCGAGGGCCGTGCGGCCGGCGCTGTGCTACCCTCACGCACCGAGTGACGCCGTGCGCATCCGGCGTGATGCAACGCCGGCCTGCCGAGGTGTGCCATCACGCCGACTTCGATGAGTTCAGACCTCCAACACCCCCACCAGGCAACATCCGACACCGGGCCGCCACCGGATGTCTCCGTCGTCATTCCGATCTACAACGAGGCCGAGAACCTCCCGGATCTCGTGACCCGCGTCCACGACGCCCTGGCGCCGACCGGACGGTCGTTCGAACTCATCTGCGTCGACGACGGTTCGCGCGATGGCTCTGCCCGTGTCCTGGAAACGCTGGCCACCACCCGGCCCTGGCTGCGGCCGGTCTACCTCATCCGCAATTACGGACAGTCGACTGCCATGCAGGCCGGCTTCGACCTGCTCCGCGGCGGTATCGTCGTCACCCTGGACGGCGACCTGCAGAACGACCCGGCCGACATCCCGCGCCTGATCACACTGCTCGAGGCGCAGCCCGACGTCGACATGATCTCCGGCTGGCGCAAGGCGCGCCAGGATGCGGCGCTGTCGCGCAAGCTGCCCTCCATGCTCGCCAACGGGCTGATATCGCGCGTCACGGGGGTCAGGCTGCACGACTACGGCTGCGCACTCAAGCTCTACCGGGCGCGGGTGATCCACGACCTGCGCCTGTACGGTGAACTGCACCGTTTCATCCCGGCGCTGGCGGCCGAGGCCGGGGCGAAGATCATCGAGGTCCCGGTGATGCACCACGCGCGCACACGGGGCAGTTCCAAGTACGGCATCGACCGCACTTTTCGCGTGCTGCTCGACCTGCTGTGGATCAAGTTCCTGCTGCGCTTCCTGCACCGCCCGATCCACGCCTTCGGCGGCCTCGGGCTCACGCTCGGCTCGATCGGCGGCGCCATCCTGCTCTGGCTCACTGCCGAGAAGCTGCTGCTGGGTCACGCCATCGGCGGTCGTCCGCTGCTTCTGCTGGGCGTCCTTCTGGTGCTCATCGGCGTGCAACTGGTGGCCACCGGCGTGCTGGGCGAACTGCTCACCCGCATCTACCACGAGCCCCAGGGACGCCGGCAGTATCAGACGCGCTCCGCGCCACGACCGCAGCCGGATCCCACCACACGGTGACCGTTCACCCGGCATTGCCGCGGATACTGCGCATCGCCGGCGGCTTCGGGCTGCTGGCGGCAACGGCGTGGCTGGTCGGCCCGCAGCGCCTGATCGGGGCCCTCGCCAGGGCGGACGCCGGGGCGCTGGCCGCGGCGCTGGCGCTGGCGGGGGCTTCCAACGGGGCCTCGGCCTGGCGCTGGGGCCTGATCGCGCGCGCCCTGGGGCTGCGGGCCCCGACGTCGGCGCTGGTGGCGATGTACGCCCGCGGCATGACCAGCAACATACTTCTGCCCGGC
>JBEICA010000141.1:0-9088 GCA_040373665.1 Burkholderiales bacterium
ACCGTTCATGCGCAATACGTGTCGCGCCAGCAGGCATGCCAGCGTATCCCGGTAGAGTTGGCCGCGCTCACCGCCGCTTTTCCATTCCGACTCCAGGCAGCGCCATACTGATGCAACTGTGGCGTCCGCCTGATCGCGATCCAGCAATCGTCATCCGCCCAAAGAGTCCATCCCCATTTCGTCAGCCACCCGCACGAGGAGCATCGGTGACACCGTGATGATCTGTACCTCCAGCCGATCGAAGGTCCAAGCGACTGGCATCGACGCAGGCAGGAGCAAGAAGCTCCCCGGGTTCAGGCTGCAGATCCTGCGGGCCCCCTCCGATTCGCGCAGCACCTGGGCCGCGCTGCGATGCAAGATCAAAAGATGTTCCGTTGCACCCTGGGGCAGGTGCATGTAGCCGGGTCCGCTACGGTGAGACTCCAGGTTGATGCTCTCCCAACCCAGCGCACGAGTCGATCCGATTTCGGTGTCGTGAGGGCTGACGTTCGGCGCCACGGGATCCGCGAAGTAGGTCATGGGCGTGCTGTCCAGATCGGCGATGGACCCCATTGTTGCGAGCAGGCGGGCGACTTCGCCAACTCGGTCACTGGATCGGAGCCGAAAGTGGAATCATCGCGCAATCCCGCCTGCGCGTGGATTCCTGCCGCGGCATGTCCCGGACGACGACGCGGAAAATGCCCGACTCGGACCCAAGTCTGCCATCGCCTTGCAGTCGGGGCAAAGCGAGGCGCGTCCATCGGCCTGCGCGCCCCGCCTCTACCACTTGGACTGAATGCACCATGCATTGTGTCCGGCGCTCATTCGGATTGAGTCTGGACAACCGGACGTCGCCAAAGCCCCGACCTTCCGGAGGTCTGGCCGAATGGCTCGACGGCATGCAGACCGACCGCGAGACGGAGAGACTGGAGGCGACCATCCCCGTGGCGCGCGTCCGCAAGATGCGGCGCCCCTGACGAACATGACGTAGCCTCCTACCCGCTCGACCATGCGCGCTCGCCAGGGCGAGCGCTACTGCCCGATCGGATCGACGGGCTTGGCAACCGCATGATTCTCGTCATCCCCTGCAGAGTGTCCGGGGTATCCGAGTGCCCAGGCGGGTGCCAGTTTGACCTTTGCGGCCGTCAGGCCAGGTTCACGAAGGACTGGGTAGGTACCGCCATGGAAGACCGTAGGGCCGGCAACACCGAACTGTTGGCGGTTGTCGTCACGCCAGCGGCAACTCGTCGAGGGAATCGGTGAAACCCAGACCCCAAGGCGGCCTTCGGGCCGCTTCGGTGGGCCCAAAAAAACGGCTTGGCCAAGCCGCTCGCCCCGGTGAGCCAAATTCGGACCACAGGTGGGGCGAGGCGAATACCTTTCTGATAAAACGATGAAAATCGTGGGGTGGCGGATGGGACTCGAACCCACGACAGCCGGAATCACAATCCGGGACTCTACCAACTGAGCTACCGCCACCATCGCGCTGGCCTCGAATACCGGCTCTACGCTGAGGGCGCGGAGTATGAACAAATCCCGCATTCCTGTAAACCTGGCCCCGCGTACGGGCACCGCTTGCGCGGCGTGACCCCGCGCCCCAGGGCGTTTGGCGCGCCCGGAGGGGATCGAACCCCCAACCCCCGGCTTAGAAGGCCGGTGCTCTATCCGGTTGAGCTACGGGCGCGGAAATTCCGGGAAAAGTCTGGAAACCTGGAAGTGGTCGGGGTGAGAGGATTCGAACCTCCGACATCCTGCTCCCAAAGCAGGCGCGCTACCGGGCTGCGCTACACCCCGACGGTAGACCGGAGACTATAGCGCCCGGAAACAGCCAGGGTCAAACAGGCGGTGAGCCCCGATATCTCATCAGGACGCAGGATGAGTGCACGCCCCCGGGCAGGGCTGGGGGAGGCTGCCAGACCAATTCGAATGGGGAGCGAATTCGCCGCCAACGCATTGGCCACCGGTACGCGGGTCATCTTCGGGGTCGACCTGCTGGAATGTTCGCGGTAGCCCGTCAGACCGCAGCAGTGCTGCTGTGCTCCTTTCCTGCCGCATCCCAGCCCCTAGCCTGCGGCCCGAACCGCTGCGCCCGCCGGGTGGAGGGTGCCACAACGCGTGATGTCCATGATCGACGCGGCGCAACGGATTCCCGCGGAAGCGGAATGCCACGCGATTGCGGTGAAAACACGTCATTCGCAGGCGAATATCCACAATCTTGACAGTTTGCCGATGGAATGCGCGTTGCAACGCATGCCGCTGTAGTGGCGCAACGCGATGCATCCGGGATGCTGGACCAGCCAAATGTATCGGACTGACGGCCCGTGGTGAGTGCCCAGTGCCATGACAAAGAGGGAAGCGGCAGTTCTGGATGCCGTGGAAATCGACCCCGCTCCGGCCCGGTGTGCCGCGCGTTGGCGTCGTTTTCCCGGAGGACACCCAGCTGGCGCTCGGGAAACACAACTGGCATGAGGTGATGATGAAGACTCAAGACAAACTTGCGAATCCGAGAGAGATCCGGCGTCGCTTGGGACTGAACCAGCAGCAATTCTGGGGAATGATCGGCGTGACGCAAAGCGGCGGCTCGCGCTACGAAAGCGGTCGGTCCATGCCCAAACCGGTGATGCAACTGCTCCGCCTCGTGCACGTCGACCGAATCGATCCTGCGCGCATCACACGGGCGGATTTCGAGGTGATTTCCTTTCTGAAGGCTGCCAAACCTGACCTGTACAAGCGCCTTCGCACGGAGGCCTCGGGAGTCAGCACGCGCTCCTCGCGACCGGTCGCCACCGCTGCCACACGTCGCACTGCAAGCGTGGCGCGCCACGTCTGAACGGCAACCAGGCCGGCACACCAACCCGGGAGGATGAACGCCTGAACGCGGACATCCTCCCGACAACACCCGCGCAAAACCCCGGAGGGGACCTCGCCCCTCAGCGCTGACGTCTGGACCAGAGCGTCCGCTCGCCGTTGTCGTAAATGATGCGAAGGGTGAGACCGTCCTCGGTGAGGCCGTAGGTTCCGGCCCTGACCCACTTTCCGGCCGGTCCCTCGATCGACAGCACACCCGCCCGCGCCTGCCACCAGCCTTTTTCGGTGGTACCGCCGTCTCCACCCCGGTATGACCAATCCTCGCCACCGGCCACATGGCTACCGCTGCGGAGCGCATAGCGACCGTCAGCGTAGACGAGCAGATGCGTCTCGGACGCCATCGACGCATTGCCGCTGACGGTGACCTCCTGTGACACCCACTGCCCCACGAGCCTGCCATCCCCACCCGCATCCGCTCTCGGCGGACGTTGCACACCGTCACGAAAAAGCCTGAGCGGAAGAACGGAAGCCTCATGCCCAGGGCCGGCCGGTTCCGACAATTGAAGATCGAGGACGTCGCCGGAGAGTCTGGCGGTGAACTCGCCGCGCCCGCCCGCCGAGGTTGCCTCTCCCTGGGCACTCATCCCGTTCACCGCACCAGTCAGGGATATCACCGCCGTTCCGTCGGCCTCCAGAACACCGGTCAGGGTTGTCCCCTTTACCTCGAGGCGGGCGATGAGTTTCGAATTGCCGGCGTCCAGGACGTAAACACCGGGCAGCCCTGCCGCCTGGAGAGCGCTGGCCAGCAGGAACCACATCAGGAACAGGGTCGTGCGCACGCTTGACCTCTCGGTGTTCTGGCCGAGGATTGGCGGAGGGTGTGAGATTCGAACTCACGAGGGGCGTGAACCCCTGCCGGTTTTCAAGACCGGTGCAATCGACCGCTCTGCCAACCCTCCGACTGTTCAAAGACTCCACCACCCTGCCGGTTTTGGCTACGGCTGACCGGAAGGTCACCCTGCGCCAGCACCAGCTTCGCGGGCGCCAAGACCGGTGCAATCGACCGCCCTGCCAACCCCGCGACGACCAGACAACGCGACCTCGTGAGCGTTGGGCTTCAATGATACCGCCTGGGAGGTATCGTCGAAGAGCGGCAGTTCTGGCGCGATTTGAAACTCACGTGCGGATTGCGTAGTCTTACGACCAGCTTTCAATCCATGGAAGGGGATCGTTTCTCATGCAACCCAACGTGCAAGTGCTCTCCGGCAGTCGGTCGCTCGGTGTGTCGCGTCACAAGGTGCTGCGCAACACCTATCTGTTGCTGGCTCTCACGATGGTCCCGACCGTCATCGGTGCGCTCGTCGGAATGTCCACGGCGGGCATCGTGGTCAAACATCCCATCATCACCAGCCTGGTCATGATGGGAGGCGTCATCGGCCTGCAGGTCGCTATCGCTGCCAATCGCAACAGCGGCGTCGGCGTGGCGCTCCTTCTGGGCATGACTTTCCTGCTCGGATGGTGGCTTGGCCCCATGCTCAACTACGCCCTTGCCCTTCGGAACGGCCCGCAGCTGGTGGGACTCGCCGCTGCCGGCACCGGTGGAATCATGCTCGCCATGAGCGCGATCGCCACCACGTCGAAGCGGGATTTCAGCTTCATGGGCAAGTTCCTGATGGTGGGAATGATCGTCCTGCTGGTGGCAGTTGTCGCCAACATGTTCCTCCAGTTGCCGGCGCTGTCCCTGACCATCTCCGCCCTCGCCATCGGCGTGTTTTCGATGTTCCTGCTCCATGACGTGAGCCGGATCGTCAACGGGGGCGAGACCAACTACATCATGGCCGCCACGGGCGTCTACATGAGCCTGTACAACATCTTCGTCAATCTGCTCAACCTTCTGCTGGCCTTCGGAGGCGAGCGCGACTGATCGAACACGTCACGGCACGCCCACAAAAGCGCCCCACGGGGCGCTTTTTTCATTGCTGCCCCCTCAGCGTTGGAACAGCGCGATGGATTCCACGTGTGCTGTGTGGGGAAACATGTTGACCACCCCGGCCCCTTCCAGGCGATAGCCCAGGACGTTGACGAGCACGCCTGCATCGCGCGCCAGGGTCGCAGGGTTGCAGGACACGTAGACGATGCGACCGGGCGGCTGCGCCTCGAGCGCCTTGACCAGCTCGATCGCACCGTCACGCGGCGGATCGATCAGCATCTTGTCGAACCGCCCCAGGGCGCTGAGATCCTCGGTCGAAATCGTGAACAGGTTGGCGGCCCGGAAAGTGGCGCGGCCTGCAAGCCCGTTGTGCGCAGCATTGGCGGTGGCCCGCCGAACCAGAGCGTCGCTGCCTTCCACCCCGACGACGGTGGCTCCACGCCGGGCCATTGGCAACGAAAAGTTGCCCAGACCGCAGAACATGTCAGCGATGCGCTCTCCGGCTCGCGGCTCGAGCAGCGCCATGGCGCGCCTGACGAGAACGCGGTTGACACGGTGGTTGACCTGGGTGAACTCCGTGGGCGAAAAAGGCATCTCGACGCCGAACTCGGGTAGTGAATATGTGAGTTCCGGCCAGGGCATGGGATGGAAAGGACGCACCGAATCGGGCCCCTTCGGCTGCAAGGCAATCGCGACACGATGCCGATCGGCGAACCCCCGCAGCGCCTGTTCGTCACTGGTGGTCAGTGGCTCGAGAATCCGGAACACAAGCACATCTGACGCGTCGCCGATGGCGAGTTCGATCTGGGGCATGCGGTCGCGGATGCTCAGGCCGGCCACCAGGGTTCGCAGCGGCTCGAGCAGCGCAGAGATCCTGCGCGGCAGCACATGGCACTCGCGCATGTCGGCCACGTAGCTGCTGCGCTTCTCGTGGAAGCCGACAAGTACCCCACCCTTCTTGATGACATGGCGCACCGAAAGACGCGCCCGGTAGCGGTACTCCCATGCCGGTCCGTGAATGGCAGGGAAGACCACTCCCGGTGCGACCCCGCCGATACGCACGAGGCAGTCCTCAAGGACACGTTGCTTCACGGCCACCTGGGCTGACGGGGTCAGGTGCTGCATGGAGCAGCCACCGCAGACGCCGAAGTGCGGGCACCGCGGTTGCACCCGCTGGCTGCTCGGATGTTCTATGCGATCGGCGACCGCGAACTCGTGGGAGGCCTTCGAGCGCAGTGTGCGCACCCTGGCCACCTCCCCCGGCAAGGCCCCCTCCACGAAGACGACCTTGCCCTCCCGGTGTGCCACTCCCTTGCCTTCGTGATCGAGCGACTCGATGCAGACCTCCAGTTCCGCGTCGCCGCTCACATCTGCCCCCACTGGGTAAGGAACTCCTGCCAGTGAACCCCCGGCAACTTCCCCAGGCTGTCGCGCACGAGCGCGCATTCCTGATCGTAGGTCTCGCGCTCGATCACACCCCGCATGAGCTGGAACCTTTGAAAGACAAGGTAGGTGTTGACAACATCGGTCTCACAGTAATCGCGGATGGCCTGGATACGGCCCTCCTGGAAGGCGGGCCAGACCTTGTCGCCCGCCATGCCGAGCTTCCCGGGAAAACCCAGCAGCTGCGCCAACTCATCGAGTGGCGCGCTGGCCCTCGGCTGGTACATGGCAAGCAGGTCCATCAGGTCAAGGTGGCGGAGGTGATAGCGGCTGATGTAGTTGTTCCACTTGAAGTCACGGTCGTTGTCGCCGAGATCCCAGTAGCGGGAGGCGACAACACCGTGCACCAGCCCGCGGTAATGCAGGACCGGGAGATCGAATCCTCCCCCGTTCCACGACACGAGTTGCGGGGTGTAGCGCTCTATCCCATCGAAGAATCGCTGGATCAGCTGCTGTTCCGGCTCATGCGGCTCGCCCAAGGACCAGACACGAAAGGCGTCACGGTCCCGCAGGACGCATGAAATCGCAACGACACGGTGCAGATGATGAGGCAGAAAGTCGGTACCCCGGGCCTCGCGCTGGGCCTGGAAGGCGGATTCGGCCACCTCCGCGTCGGACAATCCCGGATCGAAGCCGCGCAGCTTCCTGAGGCCCGCTACGTCGGGCACCGTCTCGATGTCGAAAACAAGCACTGGCCCCACGTCCGGTCCCCTCGCAAAGCGCTGCATTCTACCTCCGGCATGCGCCTTGCCTCGTCGGAGAGCAAAGACGTCGTATCGGCCTTCGCGCATTTCGGCACAGGCCCTGCCCAACGAGGCACGCACAAGCGTCCGGCGTGCGTGATGACCCGCGCAATCGGCGGTGCTAGCATCGATTATCCGGAGACCGCAGTTCCAGGGAGACATCCGCAGTGAAGATCGAAAACATCACCAGGCCGGCGGTCGAGATCCACGCCCCGGACTGGGTGCGTCACGAGGAACTGAAGAAGTGGGTGGTCCAGGTGGCGTCCCTGACCCGCCCGGCGCGGGTGGTGTGGTGCGATGGCAGCCAGGACGAATACGAGCGTCTTTGCGGCGAGCTGGTCGCAGGCGGAACGTTCCGCCGCCTCGACCCCATCAAGCGGCCGGGCAGCTATCTGGCGTGGTCAGACCCCAGCGATGTGGCCCGTGTCGAGGACCGGACCTACATCTGCTCCGTCCACAGGCACGACGCCGGGCCAACCAACAACTGGATGGCGCCCGACGAAATGAAGGCGCGGCTCATCCCGCTGTTCGACGGCTGCATGGCAGGCCGGACGATGTACGTCGTGCCGTTCAGCATGGGGCCCATCGGCTCTCCTCTCTCGCACGTCGGCGTGGAAATCACCGATTCGGCCTATGTTGCGGTGAGCATGCGCATGATGACCCGCATGGGGCAGGCGGCTGCGGAATCCCTCGGTGCGGACAAGCCTTTCGTACCCTGCCTGCATTCTGTCGGGATGCCGCTGGCGCCTGGTCAGGCCGATGTGCCCTGGCCCTGCAACAAGGACCACAAGTACATCGTCCACTTCCCGGAGGAGAATGCGATCTGGTCTTTCGGCAGCGGCTACGGCGGCAATGCGCTGCTGGGCAAGAAATGTTTCGCGTTGCGCATCGCCTCGACCATGGGCCGGGAACAGGGCTGGCTTGCCGAGCACATGCTCATCCTCGGTGTCGAGTCGCCTGAGGGGCAGAAGAGCTACGTGGCGGCGGCTTTTCCGAGCGCATGCGGCAAGACCAACTTCGCCATGCTCATTCCACCCGCCGCCTTCGAGGGCTGGAGGGTGACCACCGTCGGCGACGACATCGCCTGGATCAAGCCCGGCCCCGACGGCCGCCTCTACGCCATCAACCCGGAATTCGGGTTCTTCGGCGTGGCCCCCGGCACCTCCCGCCACTCCAACCCGAACGCCATGGACACGCTCAGGGAAAACTGCGTGTTCACCAATGTGGCGCTCACCGACGACGGCGATGTCTGGTGGGAAGGAATGACCGAGGAGACACCGGCCCACCTCGTGGACTGGCAGGGACAGGACTGGACCCCGGACTGCGGTCGGAAGGCTGCACACCCCAACGCGCGGTTCACGGCACCGGCCAGCCAGTGCCCATCGCTCGACCCGGAGTGGGAGAACACCCAGGGAGTGCCCATCTCGGCCTTCATCTTCGGCGGACGACGCAGCACCACCATGCCCCTGGTGGTGGAAAGCTTCAACTGGACCGACGGCGTCTACATGGCGGCCACCATGGGTTCCGAGACGACGGCGGCCGCGGCGCACAAGGTGGGCGAGGTGCGTCGCGACCCCTTCGCGATGCTGCCTTTCTGTGGCTATCACATTGGCGACTACTTCGACCACTGGCTCGACACCGGTCTTCGCCTGCCCGATCCGCCACGCATCTTCTGCGTCAACTGGTTCCGCAAGGATGCCGATGGCCGCTTCCTCTGGCCGGGCTACGGCGAAAACATGCGTGTCCTGAAGTGGATCGTGGATCGCTGCGCCGGGCGCGCCTCGGCGGTGGAAGGCACCCTTGGCTGGATGCCTGCCGAAAGCGATCTGGTCTGGGACGGCCTGCCGGACTCCGTACGGGGCGCCTTCCGTCAGGCCATGACCATCAGCCGCGAAGACTGGATCCGCGAACTTCTCCTGCATGAGGAACTGTTCGTGAAACTCTACGACCGGTTGCCCAAGGAGTTCGTGCTGCGTCGGGAACTGCTGCTCGCCGCCCTCTGGCGAGCGCCGGAGCAGTGGACACCGAGAGCGGCCTGATTGCCGTCTGCCACCCGCGGCTGGGCATGCGCCGTGGGTGGCGAGGTGATGATCGACGAGCTGGGGTAAGGTCTGACCGACTACCCGAACAGCCCGGTGGAGAGGTACCGGTCGCCCCGGTCACACACGATGGTCACGATGACCGC
>JBEICA010000358.1:0-3077 GCA_040373665.1 Burkholderiales bacterium
CCAAGTTGATGGAGCTGGCCGGGCTCAACGCCCACATCTTCGCCATGGGTGTGTCCATGTCGGCCCCCCTCTACAACTTCACCGGACTCAAGGGCGGCGTGCTCTCGCTCTACGGCCCGACGGGCAGCGGCAAGTCACTGGCCCAGCTGGCGATGCAGTCAGTGTGGGGCAACCCTGTCGAGTTGCACTTCCAGTCCAAGTACACACAGAACGCCCTGTTCACCCGGCTGTCATTCTACAACAACCTCCCCATGACCATCGACGAGACGACCATGATGCCCGACAAGGAGGTCGGCGACTTCATCTACGGCGTGACGCAGGGCCGGGACAAGAGCTGCCTCAACGCCCGCGTCGAGGAGCGTGACCCACGGACATGGGCAGCACCTGTGACCCTCTCCACCAACCGCCCCATGAGTGGCAAGCTGCTGGCAGCCACCTTCGAGACCGACGCCCAGATGGCGCGGATGTTGGAGTTGTCACTGGAGAGCGCGGACATCTTCACCAAGAGCACTGATGTGGGGCGCAAGTTCTACGATACAGTGACCCGCAACTATGGCCACGTCGGCCTGCTGATCCTGCAATGGCTGGTGGAACTGGGCGCGGCCGCAATCGAAAAGCTGATCGCCGACCACATGGTCGCCTTCGAGAAGAAGTACAAGGTCAGGTTCAGTGGGGAGGAGCGGTACTGGGAGGTCATGGTTGTGCTGGCTGACCTGATGAACAAGGTGGCCACAGAGCGCGGATGGGTCACCTATAACTATGTCCCCGCCACAGACTACGCACTGGAGCAGGCAGGCATGACCCGCCGCAGTATCAGCGCATCCAAGATCGACGAGTTCGATCTCCTCGGTGAGTACCTCAACGAGATGCGGGCGGCGACCGTCATCGTGTCACATGTGGATGGCAGTGACCTGCCCATCTACGACGCACTCAGGCTGCCACGGGCAGAGGTGCGCGTGCGCTTCGACCTCTACCGCAAGACCATCAACGCCAAGAACGACCGTGGCATCCTGCTGCTCGACAGGGCGCACCTCCGCAAGTGGATGGCAAGCCGGGGCGGGGACTGGAAGAAGTTCGGCGACACCCTTGTGACGGACAACATCGACGCAACGCCGGCATCCAAGAAGGCCATCCTCGGTCGCGGCATCCCAGAGCTCAGGTTACCACAGACCTATGTGCTGGGGATTAACATCGCCCACGACCGGCTCCGCACGCTCTTGGAGAACGAGGATGCTCGGCCGGAGGCGATGACGCTGGGCCAGTTGCGGACCGTGCCCTAGTCGAACCCTATCAGTTCGTTGGTGAGCTCGATCGCGTCGCGGTTATTCTTGCCGACGGACTGCATGAACCGTTCTCGGGCAGACATCGACGCCAGTCTCTTGAGGCGCTGGTAGTTCTTCTCGAAGTTCCTGATCTCCAGCAGGGTGCCCTTCTCGACCTCGTTCCACTCCTTGACGGTGCGCCGGATGGATGCGGCCGTGACCCGGTCACCGGACAGCTCAGCCTTAAGCAGCTGCGTCCTGAACTTGGTCACTACCTGCTTCTGGTAGTTCGTCTCCCGCTTGGCGATGCGGATCACCTCATAGGCTGAAGCCACGGACGCCGGTGTGAACCCGAGGGCGCGGGCGATGACCATGCCGATGGTCAAGTCTGGCTCGATGACGTAGCCGCGCTTGTCGATCACGGCGCCAGCGTCGCTGTAGGCCTTGGCGTCACCGAGGGCCCGCAGGAGAGTGATGGGTCCCCCCCGCATTGCATCCACCACCGTGGCTGTGTCGGAGAACGGCGCTGCGACGAGTTGCGAACCGCCCACAAACGTGCCCTCGACAAATCCCCACGCAGGGCCGAGGACTTCGCGCACGGTGGCAGACAACTCTTGCCCGGGCAGGAGTCCAGCGGTGCCGGGTAGGAAGTCTCCCGCGCCGAACCGTCCGGCCACATCAGCCCCGAGAATGGACGATAGTCCCCCCTTTAGGACGTAGGGTGACGCGCCGGGCCAAATCTCGTCGATGAGGCGCGCAAGTTCCATTCGGACGCTACCAGTTGTCGATCCGGTCCGCTGGAGTATGGTATCCACGAAGTCCTCGCCGTCCTCGGCGAAGGGCAGACCTGCGACCCCGGCCGCGAGGAGGAGGGGTATGACCATCATCGCCTTACCCTCCCAGCTCAGCCGGCTGAGCGTCTGGATCGTCGTGGTTGGCCAGACCTTGTACATGTAGAGGAACGACTGGAACCCTGACCGCCACACGGCTGGGCGGGCCTTGGCACCGTAGTCGCCGAGCGTGAGCAGCACGCCCTGCGTAGCGAAGTCCGATGCTCTGGCGTGGATTCTCTTGTAATCAGCATCCGACAGCTTGTCGTTCGGGGCCTTGCCGATCGCACTGGTCTGGCGCTGCCACTCCACACGGAAGGCGGCAAGAGCGGCGGCGCGGCGCGTGGCTTGCTCGGACGACACGTAGAAGAACATCCACTTCTCCAGCGCCGCTCGGACAGCGGGGTTTGTGGTGAAGTTGCGCGACGCGCCTAGCAGGCTGTTGGCCTGCGCCGGGGTCAGGATGCCGCTGTACGTCTCTTTGCTGATGAACTCGGCTTCGGGTTTGGTGACACCCTCGTGGGTCTCCAGCCCGGTTGCAACTTGGTTCCAGTATTCCCCCGTGTGCATCTTCAGTGCACGTTCTGAGAAGGACAGGCCAGCCGCACCACCCACGTCAGACACAGCCCTCAGATACTGCGTGTAAGCGTTCAGGGGTCCAGCGCCGCCGCCGAAACCGTTCTTCACGTTGAAGGTGGCCAGCCACGGTACGAAGTTGGTAAAAGGGCCGATGTTGTTCATGATCGGCTGCGTGAGCGTGCCGCCCAGCTGAGAGGCACCTGCCCACCGGCGGACAAACGAGGCTACGGGACCGGCACCCCAGTCAGTCTCGTTGACGTCGCGGTTGCCGTCTATGAAGGCCAGCAGACTCCGGTTTTCGGTGTAGAACTTGTTGCCAAGGTTCGCCTCTATGCCATTCTTGGCCGTGATGGTCTTGCGCATCTTGTAGGCGTAGTCGGTGTACTCCTGCTTGGCGATGTGGACG
>JBEICA010000178.1:0-7073 GCA_040373665.1 Burkholderiales bacterium
CCGGGATGGTGCCCCTGGCCGACGGCTCGGACTTCGGTGGCTCGCTGCGCAACCCGGCCAGTTTCTGCAACGTCGTCGGCCTGCGGCCTTCGCCCGGCCGGGTGCCCAACTGGCCCTCGCAGAGCTCGTGGTTCCCGCTCACCGTCGTCGGCCCCATGGCGCGCTCGGTGGCCGACCTCGCCCTCATGCTGTCGGCCATCGCCGGCCCCGATCCGCGCTCGCCCATCGCCATCGACCAGCCCGGCGCCGGCTTCGCCGCGCCGCTCGATCGCGACTTCCGCGGCGCCCGCATCGCTTGGAGCCGCACCCTCGGCGGCCTGCCGGTCGACCCCGAGGTCACCCGGGTGCTCGAGGCCAGCCTGTCCGCTTTCGCCGACATCGGCTGCACCGTCGAGGCAGCCGATCCCGACCTGCACGACGCCGACCAGATCTTCGAGACCCTGCGCGCCTGGCACTTCGAGGCGGTGCACGGCGAACTCCTCGCCACTCAGCGCCGCAACCTCAAGCAGACCGTGATCTGGAACATCGAGGAAGGCATGAAGCTCTCCGGCCGAGACGTCGGCCGGGCCGAGCGCCGCCGCACCGAGCTGTTCCACCGCATGCGCGCCTTCTTCGAGCGCTACGACTTCCTGATCTGTCCGGTGGTGCAGGTGCTGCCCTTCGACGTGAAGACCGAATACCCCATGGAGGTCGACGGCCACCCCTTCGGCTCCTACATCGAGTGGATGAAGTCCTGCTACATGATCTCCGCGACGACGCTGCCGGCCCTGTCGGTGCCGGCCGGCTTCAGCAGCGGCGGCCTGCCCGTGGGGCTTCAGATCGTCGGCCGCCACCAGGACGACTTCGGCGTGCTGCAACTCGGCCACGCCTTCGAGCAGGCCACCGGCTGGGGCGCCCGCCGCCCGCCGGTATGCGCCGCCTGAGGACCCGCTTCGGTATCATGCGCGACCGGTGCGGCTGGCTGGTCCGGCCCGGCCGCGCAACGAACGCCATCACATCCACCCTGGAACCACGACGAGTCATGAGCAAGGCCACCCGATCCCTCTCCTGCATCGCCCTCGCGCTGACCGCCTGCTTCCTCGGGGTCACCCCCGCAGTGCAGGCCCAGACCCCTGGTCAGGACGCCGCCCAGGCGCCCGCTCCCGGCGACAAGCCGCCGCAGAAGCGCCCGCGTCGCACCGACCGCATCTTCGCCCGCGATCTCGAGGGCATCTGGGTCAACGCCGCCTACCTCGATGCCCTGCGCGCCACCCGCGCCCCGCTCGAGGCATCGAAGAAGGTCGCCCCGCTGGTCATCAAGGTGCAGAAGGAGGGCTACAGCTACCCGCTGGTGCGCACCGACTTCGACCGCGCCGTCCTGCTGCGCGTCATCGACATCCAGCCCGAGGTAAAGCCCGGCGCCTTCCGCGTGGTGCTGGCCGCCGACGACATGAACCCGGTCAGCGCCAGCGAGACCACCAACATCTCCTTCCGCGGCCAGAAGAACGAGCAGGGGCGCTTCGAGCGGCTCGCGATCGCAGAGCCCACCTTCGCCAAGCGCAAGTTCCAGGACTTCGTCCGCGTCGAGGAAGGGCTGGCGCCGCTGGTCAACGGCATTGTCATCGCCGGGCGCTATGCTGACGACAAAGGGGCCGAGTACAGCTTCTCGCGCAGCGGCGAGGCCGAGGTGCCGGGTGGCCGGTTCCGCTATGACGTGCGGCTGTCGCCCAAGGGCGCCAACTGCAGCATCATCGAAGAGGCGCAGGACGAGGCCGCCGCGCCGCGCCCGCGCTTCGGTTTCCGCTGGAAGGGGCCGGCGCTCGAGCTCTACGAAGTCGACGCGAAGAAGCCCGACAACCTGCGCTGCGGCGCCAAGCCCGTGGCGGTGCTCACGCCCAAGGCTGGCGAGGGCGAGAAGTAAGTCCGGATGGCGCATCGCGCCGGACGGGGTGATCACTCAATCCGAGGGGAGGGGAACATGGGCAAGCGTGGAATGCAGGGGTTCGCCGGAGTCGCACTGGCCGGCATGTTGTGCGCGGCACCCGTCCAGGCCTGTGACCCGGCCCGGGTGGTGGAGGAGATTGCCGCTGCGGACGCCAATCGATACGCCGCCCTCGTCGCCGGCGATCTCCCGGCCGTGGCCCGCAGTCTCGGCGACGACCTGAGCTACACCCATTCGTCCTCCGTCGTCGACACCAAGGAGGCCTACCTGGACGCGCTGCGCTCCGGCAAGGTGGTCTACCGCCAAACCGAGCGCAGTGACGTGAAGATCGTGCCCTACGGGTGCGTCGGCGTCATGACCGGCCGCGGCGACTTCAAGGTCACCCTCGACGGCAAGGACATCGAGGTGCCGCTGCGCTTCACCAACGTCTGGGTCATGCGCGACGGCCGTTGGCAGATGGTGGCCTGGGAGGCCACCCGCATCCCGGCGAAGTGACCGCCGGCCCTGCGCGCGGGCCATGCCCGCCGCGCAGGGTGATTGCCCCGCACTGCGCCATCCCCCTGCCCGCGGGATGGCCCCTGCGGCCTGTGTGCCGGCCGTTGCCGCTGCCTGAATTCGCAAGGCGCCGCCGCGGGGCACCGCCTACAATAGCCGGGCGGTCCAGCCCGGCTCGCCACCCGTTGTCCCGACCCCAGTCCACCTCGTCCGTCGCGGCCCCATGTCCGAAGTCGAAGAAGCCAAACCGAAGGAAAGCGTCCAGGAGAGCCTGCAACAGGTGCTCGCCCTGCTTTCCCGGCAGCGCATCGTCGAACAGCTCGTGCACAAGCAGGACATGCGGCGTCACGAGCTGGTGGAGTCGCTGGTCCACAAGCAGAACCTCGCCGAACTGCAGAAGAAGCTCGACCACCTGCATCCGGCCGACGTCGCCTACATCCTCGAGGGTCTGCCCCTCGAGGACCGCCTCACCGTCTGGCACCTGGTCAAGGCCGACCGCGACGGCGAGATCCTGCTCGAGGTCTCGGATGCCGTCCGCGAGACCCTCATCGCGGACATGGAGCCCGAGGAGCTGGTCGCCGCTGCCGAGCAGCTCGACGCCGACGAACTCGCCGACCTCGTCCCCGACCTCCCCGAGGAGGTGGTCGAGGACGTGTTCCAGTCCCTGTCCACCG
This sequence comes from Burkholderiales bacterium, assembly GCA_040373665.1. Classification (GTDB taxonomy): domain Bacteria; phylum Pseudomonadota; class Gammaproteobacteria; order Burkholderiales. The sequence continues at coordinate 3,091 of JBEICA010000178.1, forward strand.
AGGAGCGCGAGCAGCTGCGCGCCGCCATGTCCTATCGCGAGGACTCGGTGGGCGCGCTCATGGATTTCGAGATGGTGACCATCCGCGAGGACGTCACCCTGGAGGTGGTGCTGCGCTACCTGCGCCGCCTCGACGAACTGCCCGACCACACCGACCAGCTGTTCGTGGTCGACCGCGGCGAGATCCTCAAGGGCATTCTGTCGCTTGGCAAAGTCCTCATCAACGACCCCGACAAGCTCGTGGCCGAGGTCATGACCGACGAGGCCATCCGCTTCGAGCCCGGCCAGGGTGCGCACGAGGCGGCCCAGGCCTTCGAACGCTACGACCTGGTCTCGGCCCCGGTGGTCGACGAGCGCGGCAAGCTGGTCGGCCGCGTCACCGTTGCGGCGGTGATGGACTACATTCGGGAGGAGAGCGACAACGAGATGCTCAACCTCGGCGGCCTGCGCGAAGAGGAGGACATCTTCGCCTCGGTGTGGAAGTCCGCCAAGAACCGCTGGACCTGGCTGGCCGTCAATCTGGTCACCGCCTTCATCGCCTCGCGCGTGATCGGCATCTTCGAGGGCAGCATCGAGAAGCTGGTGGCTCTCGCTGCGCTCATGCCCATCGTCGCCGGCATCGGCGGCAACTCGGGCAACCAGACCATCACCATGATCGTGCGCTCCATGGCGCTGGGGCAGATCCATCGCGCCAACGCCAAGGCCCTGCTGCAGAAGGAGCTCGCCATCGGCCTGCTCAACGGCGTGGTGTGGGGCAGCATCTTCGGCGTGTTCGCCACGCTGCTGTATCACAGCGTTTCGCTGGGCGTGGTCATGATGGGCGCCATGACGCTGAATCTGCTCGTGGCTGCCCTGTTCGGCGTTTTCATCCCGATGATCATGCACCGACTCGGGCGCGATCCCGCGGTCGGCTCCAGCGTGCTCATCACCGCCATCACCGACAGCGGCGGCTTCTTCATCTTCCTCGGGCTGGCGACGATCTTCCTGCTGTGAGGGGGGTAGGGCCGGCGCAAGGCGGAGCCAGTCCTGCGCCGTACCTCGGCATCGCCTCCCTCCGCGCTGCCGCAAATTGGCACTGCGGTCGGGGGATGGTCCTCGGCCTTAGAGGCGCTCACTGGGCGAACAGGGCCAGATCGCGGGTCCAGGGATGCGGGTGGCGTGGCAGGCTGCGGGATGCGGCCTCCCCATACTCGCTCAGACCAGCTGGGCCGCCTCGAGGTGACGGAGGCGGTTCAGCACGCCAGCCTCTTCGTCCGGCGGGAAGCCGTAGGGGAACAGCGTGTGGGTCTTGCCGGCCAGCTCGGCGTTGCCCGCGAACTGCGCGATGCCCTCGGCGATGGTCTCGAAGGGTACGCACAGCAACACGCCGGGCGCGTTGACGCGCCGGTTCAGCCGCTCGGCGCCGATGACGTCGAACTTCAAGGCGCGGCGGTAGAACACCACGTGGCGCGGATTGACCTCGATCACCGCGCAGTCATAGCCGCGCACCCGGTAGGCGAACAGATAGGCGGTGTGGAACAGCGCCGCCAGCACCGGCTTGGAGGAAATCTCGGTCTCCACGGCCAGGCGAGTGAATTCGCAGATGCGGGCGCCGGCCTCGCGCAGCTTGGCCAGCTCTGCCGGGTAGAGCTCCTCGGCGCCCAGCGGCGAGCCCCCGGGCGTATCGAGCCGTATGCTCACCGTGCCGACGATAATGCCCTGATTGTAGGCGACAAAAGTGAGGAGGTTGTGATCTTCCTCGACCGGCGCACTGGAGGTTTCGTAGCCGCGTTCCTCGTAGCGCCGGCGCACCAGGGCGCTCGCATCGTGGACCGTGCGCGACCGCGCCAGCCGCACCTTGAATACCGGACCCTTGCCGTGGTCGATCGTCGACCGGTCGAGCGTCGCGGTGGACAGCTCGCTGACGGGGAATTCCGTGCCGTCGAACACGACCATGCGTTCGTCATCCACGAGCCCGGCGGGGGTGTCCGAAGGCGCTGCCGCCGCGCTGCCGACCGGCTCCTGGACGCCATCCTTGAGCTGGTCGATCGTCTCCTTCACGGTCGGGGGCGTCGAATTGCTGTCTGCCATTTCCCTGGATCTTCCTCTCGATCGAAGAAGATATCCCCATTTCATTCCAATGTCTTGCGTTTTCCCTGCTATCCGCCGGTTTTTCCCGGAGGATCAGATCGTCCGCCACCATTGCTCTCGTTTCGCATAACGACCTCTCGGGCAGGAAAATTCAGGCCTACGTTTCTGTGCCGGTCGACTGCGCTTGCTGCGATATGCCGAGGGGTGGGCACCGCCATTCCCCGGCCGAAAGCATGGCTTCTTCTAGCAAGCAGTGGCATATGGGTTGCTTTCTCGTGACCGGTCGACCGGCCAGACTGACGGCATGATCGGGTACGCTGCACGACTCTGTTCGCGACCGCGCCATGCCCGGTGCGGCGGAAGGCCCGGGGTCCGCGTCCCGCCCGGTTGAAGCTCGAACAACGAAATTTGGAGGCAACACATGTCGCGCGACTGTTCCCTGCGGAGCCGGTCCTTCCTGGTCGCCATCCTCGCCCTGCTCGGCCTGCTGGCCGGCTGCGCGACCGGGCCCACCTATCCGCCGGCGCCACGGGTGGCGGCCTCACCGGATTACAACTACCTCATCGGCCCGGGCGACAACGTCAATTTCGTCGTCTGGCGCAACCCCGACCTGTCGCAGTCCGTCCCCGTCCGGCCGGATGGGCGCATCACCGTGCCGCTGGTCGAGGATCTTCCCGCGCTCGGCAAGTCGCCCACCCAGCTCGCGCGCGACATGGAGAAGGCCCTCTCCAAGTACATCCGCGACCCGATCGTGACGGTGATCGTCACCAACTTCGTCGGGCCGTACTCCGAGCAGATCCGCGTCGTCGGCGAGGCCGCCCGTCCCCAGGCGCTGCCCTACCGTCAGAACATGACCCTGCTGGACCTCATGATCGCGGTCGGCGGCATCACCGATTTCGCCGACGGCAACCGCGCGGTGCTGTTCCGCGGCTCCGAAGGCGGCAAGCTCTACAACGTCCGGCTCTGGGACCTCATCCGCCGCGGCGACATCCGCGCCAACGTCGACGTCAAGCCGGGCGATGTGTTGGTCATCCCGCAGAGCTGGTTCTGAGCCCGGGTTCCACGGGCATGACGCGACGACTGCGGTGGCTGGAGAGGTGATGGCGTGAACGTGATCTTTCAGGAGGCGCTCGAGTACGCGCGCGGCATGTGGCGCCGGCGCATGATCGGGCTCGCAGTGGCCTGGGTGGTGGCCGTTGCGGGGCTGGTGGCCCTGGCGGTGGCGCCCGACCAGTATCGCGCCAGCGCCCGCGTCTTCGTCGACACCCAGTCCGTCCTCAAGCCTCTCATGTCCGGTCTGGCGGTGCAGCCCAACGTGGAACAACAGGTAACGATGTTGAGCCGCACCCTGATCAGCCGCCCGAACGTTGAAAAGCTCATCCGTATGGCCGACCTTGACCTTGGCAGCAACAACAAGGCAGCCCAGGATGCCCTTATTGATCGGGTTACACGGGGCCTGGAGATTCGCAATGCTGGCCGAGACAACCTCTACACCCTGGCCTACCGGGACGAAAATCCCGACAAGGCCAAGCGCGTCGTCCAGGCCCTGGTGTCGATATTTGTCGAGTCCAGCCTGGGTGCCACTCGCAAAGACTCCGATTCCGCCAAGAAATTCATCGAAGAGCAGATCAAGGCCTATGTGGTCAAACTGGAAGAGGCTGAAACACGCCTCAAGGAATTCAGGCTCAAGAACATCGATATGCAGACGGGGCAGGGCCGGGAGGTCAGTTGGTCCTTCGGCGACGTAAGCAACCAGCTCAATCAGGCTCGCCTTGAATTGAAGGAGGCAGAGAACGCTCGTGAAGCAGCCCAGAAACAACTCGAGGCAGAGAAGTCGCAGACGACCAACATCACTACCAGTAGCATTCTGCAGGAGTCGGCTATCCAGGTGTCCACACCTGAAGTGGATGCTCG
>JBEICA010000270.1:0-4964 GCA_040373665.1 Burkholderiales bacterium
CTTTCGGGGTCGGACCTCGCATGCCCCAGGATTCGAAAAGGAAAACACCCCGGAAACAAGGGTTTCCGGGGCGGAGACGATCATTTTCGGGGTCGAAATGCTTGCGCTCTGCCCCCTGCGACCGGGCTGTGCCGCAGCGGGCGGCTGGGTCGGCCCGCTCCGTGCCCTGCTCGCGATCCCGAACGTTGTCGCCGCGGGCACGCCGGTCCGGCGCGAAGCGACGCGGGCGCGGTCCAGAGGCATCGGCTGCCGCTCGAGCATGGCGGGTCACGCACGCCGGCCCGAGCGCAAAGCACCTGTCGGCGGGCATACTTCGCCGGATATATCCACAGGAGCGCCCCATGAGCAGCGACATTCTTTTCCACCTCGTCGACGGAGCCCCGGAACAGGTCGGCCCGTTCAGCCACGCCACCGAAGTCGGCCGCTGGGTGTTCGTGACCGGGCAGATGCCCACGACGCCCGGCGCGCCCGAACTGCCGGTACCGGAGGGGATCGAGGCACAGACCCGTCTCGTGATGGCGAATCTCGAGCGCGTGCTCGCGGGCATCGGCCTGTCGCTTGGCGACGTCGTGCGCACCGGGGCCTACCTCACGCAATTCGAGGAGGACTATCCGGTCTTCAATCGGATCTATCGCGAATACTTCCCGGCCGACCGCCTGCCTGCCCGCACCTGCATCGGCGTCACCGGGCTCGCCAAGGGTGCCCGGGTTGAGGTCGACTTCATCTGTCGGCGGCCCGGATGAGCGCCCCCCCTCTCATCCGCCCGCTGCCGGGCGAGCGCATTCATCCGGCCGACACGGCTCTTCTCGTCATCGACATGGAGCGTGACTTCGTCGACCCTGGCGCCGTGCAGGAGACTCCCGGTGGCCGGGCCATCGTGCCGGCGATCAATCGGCTCATTGCCTGGGCTCGGGAGCATTCCCTCCCGATCATCTTCACCCACGAGATGCACCGGCCCGATCTGAGCGACTACGGCATCGAGCTCGAGTACGACCCCATCCATTGCCTCGAGGGCACTCCGGGGTGCGAGCTCACGGATGGGCTCGACGTCCGGCCGGGTGACTATCGCATTCGCAACAAGCGGCGATACGACTGCTTCCTCGGCACCGACCTCGACCTGCTGCTGCGCGGCAGGCGCATCGCCAATCTGGTCTGCTGCGGAGTCACCACGCATTGCTGCGTCATGAGCACCGTCTACACCGCGCGCAACCTCGACTACCGCGTGCTCGTGCCGCGCGACGCGGTGGCGGCGGTATCTCCAGCCCATCAGGAGGCGGCGTTGCTTTGCATGAGTGACGTGTTCGCCTACGTGACGGACGTCGACACCGTCACGGCGCTATGGCGCGGCGAGCAGGCCTCACACTGAACTGCGGTCGCGGTACTTGCGAGTGCCGCGATGTCCTGCCAGCTCACGGGTTCCTTCCCCCGCGCGGGTCTCGGCCCCGCGCATCTCGCGATCTCGGCTTCCGGTGTGCAACGCGGTTGCGCGTCAGCAACGCATCCTTCACCAAGCGACCGGCGGGACGTTCTCGCTGATACCTCCGCGCCCCTGGCCTCAGGGCCCCGCGCGACTGCCTCACACGCCTGCTGCGCACCACCGAGCGGACAAGGTGTTCCGCCCCGTCCGGATCAGCAACAGGGAATGTTTCCCGGCGCGACACGGAAATAATCGGAACCCCACCCTGGGTCGGATTCACGCGATGAGGCGGGGGCATTGACGGTCTTCCACCGGCTCGCGATGCTGTTGCACATGCTTCTGGTGGACGTCGCTGCGACCTGAGGTCGCAGCCCCGACCTGCAGGGACCTGCATCGATATGCCGCGTCTTCGATCGGTCGGCGATGTACGCGCCCTCGCGCCGGGCCCCGTCGTCAAGCGCTCCAGAGGCTGTCCGCCACGCCCCGTGCCTGCCCAGGCCCCGGAGCGGGCTGAGCGCGGGTATCCCTGAAGACACGCAGTCGATGATGTTCCTTTCCAAGGAGAAGGATTGATGAAGACCTCGAACGCACTCAAGGCGCTGTTGGCATCTGTCGGTCTGGTGGCATCCGGCGGCCTGTTCGCCGCGGCCCCGAATCTGTCGACCCAGGTGGTGGTGAACAAGCTCGAACTGCCCTGGGACATGGCGTTCCTCAAGGACGGCACCATGTTCTTCACCGAGAAGTGCAAGGGCCTGTCGGTCCGCCTGCCTTCCGGCGCCGTCAACAGGCTCCATGGCCTCGGCGACTCCACGGGTTATGCCTCCTCCAGCGCCGACCTGTTCTGTGACGGCCAGGCCGGCATGATGGGTGTGGCGGTCGATCCGGACTTCGCCAGCAACCGCTACGTCTACGTCTACTCCAGCTCCAACCTCGACGGCAAACTGGTCAACCGCGTCATGCGGTTCAAGGTGGACGCATCCTTCAGCGACGTGTCCGACCGCACCGACATCGTCGCCGACATCGGCTACAAGCCCAAGGCCACCAAGCATCCCTTCGGCGGCCCTGGCGCGCACAACGGCGGCCGCGTCCGCTTCAACCCTGCCGACGGCTTCCTCTACGTCACCACCGGGGACAACCACCTTGGCATCGCCCCGCAGAGCCCTACCTACATCGGCGGCAAGGTGCTGCGCATCGACCGCGACGGCAAGGCCGCCGCAGGCAACAACCCGCCCGCCGGATTCGACCGCCGCGTCTACACCTACGGCCACCGCAACCCGCAGGGCATCACCTTCCGCCCGACCGACGGTCGTCCCTTCACTTCGGAGAACGGCCCCTGGCATACCGATGAGGTCACCGCGCTCGTCAACGGTGGCAACGCCGGCTGGGATCCGCGCCCGAACGTGGCGGGCCGCAAGGACTGCCCGGATGACTACTGCGGCTACTCGCCCAACCAGATGGGCGCCATGGATCCGAAGGAGCGCGCGGCGTTCATGCCCATGACCGACCTCAAGACCTACCCCAATGCCATGAAACCGGCGTGGAACAACAACGGCCTGTCGCAGGGCATGTTCGGTTCCACCTTCATCACAGGCGCGAAGTGGAAGGATTGGGACGGATCGATGATCGTCGGCTACACCGGCATCGGCATCCACGGAACCCCGGTGGGCAACCGCCTGGACGTGCTGAAGATCAGTGCCGACGGGCTGTCTTCCAAGGTCACGCAGGTGTCCTGGCCCACGGCCACCGGGCGCTTCCGCTCGGTGGTGCAGGGCCCTGACGGCGATCTCTACGTAGCGCTGGAAGACCAGGGCAACATCATCCGCGTGACACCCGAGTAACCTGTTCCGCGCAAAACGCGCTGCCCCTCGAAAGGCGGCGCGTCTTGCGTTTGCGCGCAGCCGCGCCGAAGGCCCGACGTCGCAGGGCGCGCGGTATTGACCACGGGGTCCGTCATCGGGACATCACGCTCCGAGAATGTCCCATCTTGAATCGATAACCTCGATGCTCATCGGGAGGTCATGGTGAGAGTTGTGCTGGTGTTGTCGTTTGCCGTTTCATTGCTTGCTCATGGGAGTCCGGCGTTCGCGGACAAGGAGCTGCTGCAGAAGAACAACTGTTTCGCCTGTCACGGCATCGACAAGCGGAAGTACGGCCCCAAACTGGTCGACGTCGCCGCCAGGTACGCGGGTGAGGAAGGCGCGGCGAAGACGCTGGCCAGAAAGATCCAGGCCGGCGGTACCGGCGTCTGGGGTGAGGACATCATGCCGCCGCAGCCGCAGGTGTCCGATGCCGACGCGATCGCCCTGGCGCAGTACATCCTCTCGCTGAAGTAGGTGCGCCCCGAACGCCCGGGGACGACGTACCCGGCTGGCTGCCCGGTCGTGTCCTCGCCGCCCCCGGCACGCGGATGCAGGCCCTCTTGTTTCCATTCCCGTCTTGCGCGCGCACAGGCGGGGACGCGCTGCCCAGCGGGCAGGCGGTGACTGGCCTGCCAGTCAAAACTGCGCCCGCATTTGCGCAATCGCGTCCGGACATCCGTCGTTCCCGACGGGCAGGTCTGCATCAGTACTGCGCTGTCGAAGGATCGCCATGAAGTTGCATCTGCGAGGAACCGCCGGCACGCGCGCCTGTCCACAGATTGCATGCTTCGGCCGGATACCTTCGCCACGTCTTCATCAGAGCGTCGGGCCCGCCAGCCATTGCCAGGGTTGACGCAGCGGAAGGGCAGATCAAAGCAGGCGAACTCACGCTGCAATCAGCCCTTTCCCAGGCCCGCCGGGCGCAGCCCGCGGAACGAAAACCATTGCCCCGCCCGCGGAGTACTGCCCCGCCCGGCGCTGCCGGACGCGACCGTGCCCCGGCGGGGTACGATCCTGAGCAAGACCAGATGACATCCCTGCGCCATACCCTGTTGCGCCAACTGCGCCAGGCCTCCAAGTCCGCCCGCGGCGAATCCCCGACCACCTCCGGCGCCCCGGACGCATCTCTTTCCGCCGGCCGGCGGCGACTTCTGCAGGCCGGTGCCTCGCTCGCGGCCGCCCCCTTGTCCAGTGCCTTCGCCGCGACCGGCGGGCGGGAGGCTGCGCCCGTCGCCGTCATCGGCGGTGGGCTTGCCGGCCTGTCGGCGGCACATGCGCTCGCGCGCGCCGGCATCCATGCCGATGTGTACGAAGCGGGCGCCCGTCTTGGGGGCCGCTGCTGGTCCGATCGCAGCACCTTCGAGCAAGGGCAGGTGGCGGAACGCGGTGGTGAGCTCCTCGACACCAGCCACGTACACCTGCTGCGGCTCGCGCGGGGGCTCGGGCTTGCGATCGACAACGTGGTCGAGGGCGAAGCACCCGGCACGGCCAACCTGATCATGTTCGATGGAAAACCCTATACCCTCGAGGAGGCCGTGGGCGACTTCGCCCTGGTCCTGCCCGTGCTGCGCCGTCAGCTCAAGGCCGTCGGTACACCCGGATACCGCCGCCCAAGCGCCACGGCGCGGCAGCTCGACGCACTCAGTTCGGCAGAGTGGATCGGCAGCCACGTGCCTGGTGGCCTGAGC
>JBEICA010000249.1:0-5391 GCA_040373665.1 Burkholderiales bacterium
GCACCTCGCGTTCCACCTGGTCGATCTGCGGCGCCTCGGGCGCGAGGGTTCCCCGGCGCAGCGTGCCGAGGCCGCGCACGAGACCTTCGAGCTGGCGGCGCCGCTGGCCAACCGCATGGGCATCTGGCAGGTCAAGTGGGAGATGGAGGATCTCGCCTTCCGTGCCCGCGACCCGGAGGGCTATCGGGACATCGCCCGCCAGCTCGACGAGAAGCGCGCCGATCGCGAGCGCTTCATCGCCGAGGTGACCACGCTGCTGCGCCAGGAACTGTCGCGGGCTGGCCTGCGAGCCGAGGTGAGCGGGCGCCCCAAGCACATCTACAGCATCTGGAAGAAGATGCAGCGCAAGGACCTCGCCTTCGCCGACCTGTTCGACGTCCGCGGCGTGCGCATCCTGGTGGACGACGTCAAGGACTGCTACGCGGCGCTCGGACTGGTGCACCACCTGTGGGTGCCCATCCCGCGCGAGTTCGACGACTACATCGCGCGGCCGAAGGCCAACAGCTACCGCTCCCTGCACACGGCGGTGATAGGCCCCGAGGAGAAAGTGCTGGAGGTGCAGATCCGCACCCACGAGATGCACCAGGCCAACGAGCTGGGCGTGGCGGCGCACTGGCGCTACAAGGAAGGCGGCCGGGGCGATGCCCGCTTCGGCGAGCACATCGCCTGGCTGCGCCAGATGCTCGACTGGCGGCTCGGGGGTGAAGGTGACGGCGACGAACTGGCGCGCTCGTTCCGCGCCGAGCTTCTGCAGGACACCGTCTATGTCATCACCCCGCAGGGCCGGGTGATCGCGCTGCCCGCGGACGCCACGCCGGTGGATTTTGCCTACTACGTGCATTCGAGCCTCGGGCATCGCTGCCGCGGCGCCCGGGTCAACGGCCAGATCGTGCCCCTCACCCACCGCCTGTCCAATGGCGACCGGGTGGAGATCATCGCCACCTCCGAGGGCGGGCCGAGCCTGGACTGGCTCAATCCGGCGCGCGGCTTCATCGCCAGCGCCCGGGCGCGCGCCAAGGTCCGGCAGTGGTTCAACAGCCAGAATCACGAGCAGTCGGTCGCCCAGGGCCGGGCCGTGCTCGAGCGCGAGGCGCACCGCGTCGGCGTGCCGATGCCGCCGCTGGATGCGCTGGCCGTCACGCTCGGGCATGCCCGGGCGGAGGACTTGTTCGCGGCCATCGGTCGGGGCGAGATCGGACAGCGGACGCTCCAGACCGCGCTGCGCGGGCGGCCCCAGACCGCGGACGTGGCGCCGCCACCTTTGCCTCCGGCGTTCAGCGACGTCCCGGCGCCGACCGGGCGCGGGGGCGGCATCCTGGTGGTGGGTATGGACCGCCTGCTCACCCAACTGGCCAGATGCTGTCATCCCCTGCCGCCCGAGCCGATCGTCGGCTTCGTCACCCGGGGCAAGGGGGTGTCCATCCACCGGCAGGACTGCCCGAACGTACGCCAGCTCCCGGAGGAGCGGCGACTGGAGGCGTGCTGGGGGCCCACACGGGGCGAGGCACGATTCCAGGCCGATGTGGAGGTGGCGGGGGAGGGTGGCGGACTGCTTCGCAGTGCGGTGGATGCACTCGCTCGGGAGCGTTTCCCGGTGCGGGCTGCCCGCACCGCGGGTCGGGGCGCGGCGGAACGGGTGCGTCTGAGCGTTGAGGTCGCCGACGACGCCCAACTGCAGCGGGTGCTGGCCGTGCTGCAGGCCCTTCCAGGCGTTGCCTCGACCCGGCGTTGCTGAGGCGAGGGCCCGGTGCGCCGGGCCCATGGCGTACCGGATATGGCGCGGGTCGCATGCGCCCTTCAAGTTGCCGCAGGGTCGACCGATAAGACCCTTCAGAAGGTGCGCCTTGCCGCGGGAGGGTCCGCCGCAGCGCGCCGGCCACTGGAGCCCGGTGCCCCCGACCATGACCAAGAAATCCTCTGTTTCCAAGCCAGTCAGCACCGCGCCCGCCGCTTGGCTGGGCCTCGTCTTCCTCAGCGGTTCGCTGGTCGCCGGCTGGTCCCTGATGTCCCTGTCGCCTCCGGTCGCCCTCGCCGTTGCCGCCGTGGGCGCGGTCCTGCCCTGGGCATGGGCGGCATGGCGGCCGGCCGACGACGGCGTCAGCCTGTCGATCGCCGACGAGCCCGTGGTCGACGACCATCGCCAGCCCCTGGGCCGCGCCCTCTCCGGCGCCGGTGCCGAGCTCGAGAAGCAGCTGGCCCAGGCCGACGACGAACTCCAACGGATCACGGCACTGCTCGAGGACGCCGTGCCCGAGCTCGTCCGCCACCTTGGCGACATCTCCACCCGCGCCCGCCGGCAGCAGGACATCGCCGCCGGCGCGGCCGGTGAGGCCGGCAAGAGCGAGACCTATCAGGACTTCGTCTCCCAGGCCTCCAATCGCCTGCAGGACCACGTGTCGCGCATGGTCGAGGGCAGCCGTTCGGGCATGGAACTGGTGGAGCAGATGGAGAGCATCGCCGCCCGCGTCAAGGACGTGACCGGCCTGCTGGGTGAGATCGACGGTATCGCCAAGCAGACCAATCTGCTGGCGCTCAACGCCGCGATCGAGGCGGCGCGTGCCGGCGAGGCGGGGCGCGGCTTCGCCGTGGTCGCCGACGAGGTGCGCAACCTGTCCAACCGGACCGGCGCCTTCAGCCGTCAGATCCTCGAGCAGATGGAGGGGATCGAACAGGAAATCCTGCGCGCGGACGACCGCATCAACGCCATGGCCTCGCAGGATCGCGTCTCGGCGCTGGGTGAGACGGGCAATGTCGAGTCGGTGCTGACCGAGGTCGGCCAGGCGAACCTCGCGATGAGCGAGGCCGCTGCCGAGGTCACGCGGCTGGCCGGCGAGCTCGAGACCACCGCGAGCCTCGCCACCGGTCAGCTTGCCTTCCGCGACGCCATCGACCGCCTGGTCGCGGAGGCCAGGCGTCGCCACGACGCCGTCCGCGAGGTGCTGGCCCAGACCGCTGCCGTGGGCTCCGCGCTGGAGAACGGCAGCTTCGACCGGCGCGCGGATTCGTTGCTCGCAGAGTTCGGACACAGCGTCTCCAGGGTCCGCACACCGGCGCAGGGCCGCGGACGCTCGCATTGATCCCTCGCGCCGGTTCGTCCGTGCCATCCGGCCCAACCGATTCTGCTGTCGTGTCGAGACCCGAGTCGCGGTTGCAGTCCAGGCCTTCGGGCAAGCCTGTGCCGAGCGGCCATCGGCCATCGTCGACAGTTCCCCGCATGAACGGGAACGGCACTGCCGGCGTCCCGCGGGCTGGCGTCGAGGCTCCCGGAGCAGGTGACCCGCGCCGGCAGCCACCCGCGAGGATCGGTGATGCGCGGACCCCGCAGGTGCGCAGTCCCGTCGACCGGCCGACGACGCTGTCGTCGCTGAAGGACAGCCTTTCATCGCCGCGCGAGACGGCGCGCGAGTTCGAGTACAGCCCCGCCGATTTCGAGGCGGTGCGCGCGCTCATCCACAAGCGGGCCGGCATTTCGTTGTCCGCCCAGAAGTCGGACATGGTGTACAGCCGGCTGGCGCGGCGGCTGAGGGCGCGCGGCATGCGGCGTTTCAGCGACTACCTCGACTATCTGCGCGCCGGCGGAGACGATCGCGAGTGGGAGGCCTTCACCAATGCGCTCACGACCAATCTGACCTATTTCTTCCGCGAGGGGCACCACTTCCCGATGCTCGCGGATCACCTGTTGACCCATCGCGGCCGTCCCCTGTCGATCTGGTGCTGCGCCGCGTCCACGGGAGAGGAGCCGTACTCGATCGCCATGACCGCCGTGGAGGCGTTCGGTGGCTTCGACGCACCGGTGCGTGTCCTGGCCACCGATCTCGACACCGGTGTGCTCGACGTCGGCCGGCGTGGTGTCTACCCGGTGGACCGCATCGCGCGCCTGTCGGCGGAGCGCGTGTCACGCTTCTTCACGCGTGGCCAGTCGGGGGACCAGAAGACCGTCACCGTCCGTCCGGAACTGGCGAGGCTCGTGACCTTCCGTCAGATCAATCTGTTGTCGCCGATCTGGCCCACCGAGGGTCGGTTCGACGCGGTGTTCTGTCGCAACGTCATGATCTATTTCGACAAGCCGACACAGGCGAGCATCCTGCGCCGCTTCGTGCCCCTGATGCATCCGGATGCGCTGCTGTTCGTCGGGCATTCCGAGAGTCTGTTCCACGTCGCCGACGCGTTCCGCCTCAAGGGGCGCACGGTGTACGAACTGACGGGGCGGAGGGCGGCTGCGTGAGCGCGGCGGCCTGCGAGGCAGTCCCGGCCCAGGCCCCGGCGGCGGCGAGCGATCGCGTGATCGCCATCGGTGCCAGCACCGGTGGCACCGAAGCCCTCAAGGTCGTGCTTTCCCGCATGAGCCCGCAGTGCCCGCCGATCCTGGTGGCCCAGCACATGCCGGCCGCCTTCACCCGCTCCTTCGCTCAGCGTCTGGACAGCTTGTGCCGGATCACGATCAGCGAGGCGGCGGATGGCGACAAACTGCTCGATGGCCACGCCTACATCGCCCCGGGGCACTCGCATCTCACCCTAGTTCGCCGAGGTGGATTATTCTTCGCGCGGCTCCGGGACACGCCGCCCGTCAACCGGCACCGGCCGTCCGTCGACGTGCTGTTCGAGTCGGTGGCGGAAGCGGCGGGCAGACGAGCCGCAGGCGCCATCCTCACCGGCATGGGCAAGGACGGCGCACTCGGCCTTCTGGCCATGAAGCACGCGGGGGGGCGCACGATCGCGCAGGACGAGGCGTCCTGCGCGGTGTTCGGCATGCCGCGGGAAGCCATCGCCATCGGGGCGGTGGATGAAGTGGCGCCGTTGATGGAAATCGCGCCGCGGCTGCTGTCCTGGGCGGCAGCCGGGCGTGAGCTACGGGTGTGACGATCGCACGGATCGGCGCCCTGGTTATGGGGAGATAGACATGCAGACTTACGTGCACAAGGCAGGCGACAAGGCCACGATTCGCCTGACCGGCCGCTTCGATTTCAACGCCCACCGCGATTTCCGGGACGCCTATGAGGGCCTCATCGGTTCGGCGGAGGTCAAGCAGTTCGAGATCGACCTCGCGCAGGTCGACTACGTCGACAGTTCCGCCCTGGGTATGTTGCTCATGCTCAAGGAAAAGGCGCAGGCGGCCTCCCAGACCGTGGCGCTGCTCAACTGCCGTGGCACGGTTCGCCAGGTGCTCGACATCGCGAACTTCGGGAAACTGTTCGAGATGCGCTGATTCGTGGTGCCGGCCCGGTCGCGGCCGGCGTCCCGGGGTCTCGCCACGCCCCAGGTCACGCCGCACTTGGAAGACAGCGTCGGATAGGCTATAGTCGTCATCCTTAGGCAGGCGCGTAGCTCAGCTGGTTAGAGCACCACCTTGACATGGTGGGGGTCGTTGGTTCGAGTCCAATCGCGCCTACC
>JBEICA010000444.1:0-1604 GCA_040373665.1 Burkholderiales bacterium
CCCGAACGGTCGGCGTGGACCGCGATCAGGTGCGGCACGCCGCCGCCCTGCGCATAGGTGCTGCGCACCGTGTGGCCGGGCGCCTTGGGCGCCACCATCCAGACGTCGAGGTCCTCGCGCGGGACGACCTGACCGTAGTGGACGTTGAAACCGTGAGCGAAGGCCAGAGAGGCGCCCTGACGGATGTGGGGCTCGACGTCGTTCTTGTAGACCGAGGCGATCTGCTCGTCAGGCAGCAGGATCATCACGACATCCGCGGTCTTGACCGCCTCGGCGACCTCGGCCACCTTCAGGCCGGCCTTCTCGACCTTGGACCAGGAGGCCCCGCCGCGGCGCAGGCCGACCGTGACCTTGACCCCGCTGTCGTTCAGGTTCTGGGCGTGGGCGTGGCCTTGCGAGCCGTAGCCGACGATGGTGACGTTCTTGCCCTTGATCAGGCTGAGGTCGGCGTCTTTGTCGTAGTAAACCTTCATGGGGATGCTCCAGGGGGGACAGGGTCAGACTCGGAGGATGCGCTCGCCGCGACCGATGCCGCAGGCACCGGTGCGGACGGTCTCTAGGATCGCCGCGCGGTCCACCGCGGCAATGAAGGCGTCGAGCTTGGCCGAGTCGCCCGTCAGCTCGATCGTGTAGGTCTTTTCCGTGACATCGATGATGCGGCCGCGGAAGATGTCGGCCATGCGCGACATCTCCTCGCGCTCCTTGCCCACCGCGCGCACCTTGATCAGCATCAGCTCACGCTCCGTGAAGCTGGCCTCGGTCAGGTCGACGACCTTGACGACCTCGATCAGCCGGTTCAGGTGCTTGGTGATCTGCTCGATGATGTCGTCGGAGCCGGTGGTGACGATGGTCATCCGCGACAGCGAGGGGTCCTCGGTCGGGGCCACGCTCAGGCTCTCGATGTTGTAGCCGCGCGCCGAGAACAGCGCGACCACGCGGGACAGGGCGCCGGGCTCGTTCTCGAGAAGCACGGCGATGACGTGTTTCATGGGCTTCGTCCTTCGTGCTCTTCAGCCAGTCTGCGGGTGAGCAGACCGGCCTTGGCAACGATCTTCGATCGTGGATTGGGTGGGGGTGGAGTTCCGTGACGCGCGGTCCGCCGTCCCAACCTGGGGTGCGGTGGGCACCTCGGGCCTGACGGCAGCGCCGCAGCGCGTCACAGGTCTTCGGAGCCGAGCAGCATCTCGGAGATGCCCTTGCCCGCCTGGACCATGGGCCAGACGTTCTCGGTCGGGTCGGTGCGTACGTCCAGGAAGACGGTGCGGTCCTTCAGGCGGATCGCCTCCTTCAGGGCCGGCTCCACGTCGGCGGGCTGCTCGATCTTCAGGCCGATGTGGCCGTAGGCCTCGGCCAGCTTGACGAAGTCGGGCAGCGCGTCCATGTAGCTGTGCGAATAGCGGCCGCCGTAATCGAGCTGCTGCCACTGCCGCACCATGCCGAGGTAGCGGTTGTTCAGGGAGATGATCTTGACCGGCGTGTTGTACTGCAGGCAGGTCGACAGCTCCTGCAGGCACATCTGGATCGAGCCCTCGCCCGTGATGCAGAACACGTCGGCCTCGGGTTTGGCCAGCTTGATGCCCATCGCATAGGGCAGGCCTACGCCC
>JBEICA010000099.1:0-11133 GCA_040373665.1 Burkholderiales bacterium
AGGTACTCGTCGGTATTCTGGGTGACGCTGTTGAGCACGATGATCGGGGTGCCCAGACCGCCGTAGGCGACTGGCGCCGTGTTGGCGATCAGCGACAGACCCGAGGCCGCGAGTGGCGAGAAGCCCAGCCCGATCAGGATGGCCCCGGTCACCGCCACCGGCGTCCCGCCGCCGGCTGCCCCTTCGAAGAAGGCCCCGAAGCAGAAGGCGATGAGGACCAACTGCAGCCGCCGGTCGCCGGTGATGGCACCGATGGAGTCCTGCAGCACCTGGAACAGCCCGGTCTTCTGCGTGAGACGATAAAGGAAGATGAGGTTGACGATGATCCAGCAGATGCCGACCACCGAGAAGGCGCCCCCGAAGAAGGCGGCCATGCCCGCCATCTTCAGCGGCATGCCCACGACGAACACCGCGATGGCGAACGCGGAAATCAATCCGAGCACGGCGGCGACGTGCGCCTTGATGTGA
This sequence comes from Burkholderiales bacterium, assembly GCA_040373665.1. Taxonomy (GTDB): domain Bacteria; phylum Pseudomonadota; class Gammaproteobacteria; order Burkholderiales. The sequence goes on from JBEICA010000099.1 coordinate 469, forward strand.
AAGAAGCCCAAACCGCCGAGCAGAACCAGCACCGGCACGGCGGCGACCAGCGTGGACAAGAAGGCATTGCCCAGCGGGTCGTACACCTGCGACCAGAGTTCCATACTTCCTCCCTCGTTTTATCTTTTTGGATTTGGCTGTCGGGTGCGGACGACGCGTTGGCGCCGCCCCGGGCCGGCCGTGAGTATAGACCGCGAGCCGAGCGGACGGCCATGACGCCGTGACGAGTTTTCCCGGTCCATGGTGGTACGCTCCCGGCATGGGCAATGTGCCGCGGCAAGCCCGACGGACGGAGGCGTCCGAAGCCGAGATGAGGAGAAAGGAGGATTTTTCATGCGCACCTGGATCGGCCCGGCACTTCTGGCCGCCGGCTTGTGGAGTGGCGGCAGCTGCGCCGCGGACACCATCAGAATCGCCTTCATAGACCCCCTGTCCGGCCCCTTCGCCAACGTCGGCGAGTCCGAGGTGCGTCACTTCCAGATGACCATCGAAGCCATCAACGCCCGCGGCGGGGTGCTGGGCGGCCGGAAGCTGGAACTGGTCACGTTCGACAACAAGGCCAGCCCACAGGAGTCCGTGCTGGCACTGAAACAGGTGATCGACCAGGGCATTCGCTACATCGCACAAGGCAACGGCTCGAGCGTTGCGGGCGCGCTGGTGGATACCCTCGACAAGCACAACCGGCGCAATCCGGACCAGGCGGTGCTGTTCCTGAACTACGCCGCGGTGGACCCCATCCTCACCAATGAGAAGTGCACTTTCTTCCACTTCCGTTTCGACGCGGACTCCGACATGAAGATGGCGGCCATCACGGATGCCATTGCGGCCGACCGGAAGATCTCCAAGGTCTACCTGCTGAATCAGGACTACGCCTTCGGCCACGCCGTATCCCGCAGCGCCAAGGCCATGCTGGCGGTGAAGCGGCCCGACATCCAGATCGTCGGGGATGACCTGCACCCCCTGGGCAAGGTCAAGGACTTCGCACCTTACGTCGCGAAGATCAAGGCGGCAGGCGCAGACTCGGTGATCACCGGAAACTGGGGCAACGACCTGTCGCTGCTCATCAAGGCCGGCAAGGACGCCGGCCTCCGGGTGGAATACTTCACCTACTACGGCGGGATTTCCGGGACCCCGCCTGCCATCGGGGAATCCGGTGCGGGGCATCTCAAGATCGTCGCCACCTGGCACGCCAACGTCGGCACTCCGGGAGCTGACAAGCTGGTCCTCGGCTATCGGGACCGGTTCAAGGGTGTGAAGGACGACTATTTCTACTCCACCCCGCTGACTGCCGTGGAGATGCTGGCCAGGGCGATGGAACAGGCACGTTCGGCCGATCCCCTGCCTGTCGCGCGCGCCCTGGAGGGCATGCGTTGGCAGAGCGACACCGGCGAGGTCGTGATGCGCGCGGACAACCACCAGCTGCTGCAGCCGCTGTTCGTCGCAACCTTCGCCAAAGCCGACGGCAAGAACCCGCGTTACGACATCGAGCGCACCGGATTCGGCTTCCGCACGGACCGGCGCATCGAGGCCAGGGACACATCCCAGCCGACCACCTGCAAGATGGAACGGCCCAACTGACTGGCACGCACGGAGGCGGACAACCGATCAGCGGGTGGCGCCGCCCGCCTCCGGCCTGGCGCCGGGATCGGTGACAAAGCCCAGCCGGGTCAGGCCCGCATTGCGCGCCATCGACATGAGTTCGGCAAGCCGCTGGTAGCGCGTTTCGCGATCCGCGCGCAGTTGCAGCTCAGGTTGCGGCGTTCTGGCTGCAGCCTGCCGCATGGCGGTCTCGAGTTCCGCCTCGGACAGGGCCGAGTCATTCCAGAACAGCCGGCCGTCGCGGTCGACAGCGAGCGTCACCGTATCGGGCTGTTCCGCGTGAACGCTGCTGGCCGCCTTCGGGAGGTCGACTCGGATGCCGTGGGTCAGCAGGGGCGCCGTGACGATGAAGATGATGAGCAGGACCAGCATCACATCGACGAGGGGTGTTGTGTTGATCTCCGCCATCGGCTGCGGCCCACCCCCACGCCCGTCCTGAAAACCGCCGAAACTCACGCCCGCCCCCGGGATGAGTCCGCCGCCGGGGAGGACCCGGACTCCAGCCTGACGCCGGTGGCAAGATAGGCATGAAGGTCATGCGCGAAGGCGTCGAGCTCGGCGTGGATGAGGCGGTGTGCCCGCACCAGGGCGTTGTATCCGAGTACTGCCGGGATGGCCACCGCCAGGCCGAGGGCCGTCATGATCAGGGCCTCGCCGACCGGACCGGCAACCTTGTCGATGGTGGCCTGCCCGGAGGTACTGATGCCGATCAGCGCGTGGTAGATCCCCCACACGGTACCGAACAATCCGACGAAGGGCGCGGTGCTGCCGACCGACGCGAGCAGCGACAAGCCCGCCTCGAGTCGCGCGTTGGCGCTGTTGATGCCCTGACGCAGCGCATGTCCGACGAACTCGGACAGGGGCATGCTGTCGCCGAGCCGTCCCGCCTGGTGACGCTGGTGGTGCACGCTCGCACCCACCGCGGCCCGCGCCAGCGTGATGAAGGGATTGCCGTCCCGAGCGCGCAACTGCGCGATCGCCGCGTCAAGACTGGGCGCGCCCCAGAAGCCGTCGATGATGCGACGCGCGCTGTTGCGAATGGCGATGGCCCGCGTCACCTTGGCCAGCATCACCGCCCAACTGGCCACAGACATGCCCAGCAACAGCACCGCGACGGAAAGACCGACAGCGTCGGTCTGCCGGAGAAACGCCAGGATCCCGTGGGAGGAACCGCCCATGGGATCAGTCGCCGTACATGCGCTGCAGGCGCTCGCGGCGTTCCTGCGCTTCTATGCTCAGCGTGGCGGTGGGACGGGCCAGCAGGCGACGCACGCCAATCGGCTCACCGGTCTCGGCGCAGAAGCCGTAGCTGCCGTCGTCGATCCTGGTCAGGGCCTCGTCGATCTTCTTGAGCAGCTTGCGCTCGCGGTCGCGCGTGCGCAGTTCGAGCGCCTGCTCCTCTTCCTGGGTGGCACGGTCCGAGACATCGCTGGTGGCTTCGGTCTCGCGCAGGTGCTCGCTCGTGTCGCGCACGTTGGCCAACAACTCGGCCTTGAGTTGGTTCAGGCGCTCGCGAAAAAAAGCGAGCTGGTCCTCGTTCATGTAGTCCTTGGCCGGGGCTGCCACCAGTTGCGCCTCGGTCAGCGGCTTCCTGCTCGTTTTCCGTTCCATGATGTCACAGGCTGAGCGTCAGAAAATGCGGCGGGGAAGATTGCCCCTTCTCGCCACGGAGCGCAAGAGCGGCAGGCAAAAATGCCGCTGCCATCGGTCCGACGCCGATCCGGGGTAGACTGCTGGGCGGTCACTCCGCTCGAAGAGGTCACCATGAGATCAACCGCTCCTTCATGCGCTGACGCCACCCGCCGCCGGTTCTCCGGCGGAAACCCCTGGCGCATCGCGGCCGCAACCGTCCTCGCATTGGGTGTGATGTTCCCGGTCAGGGCGGAGTTCGTCAGCAACGCACAGGTTGACGAATGGCTGGCCGAAGCCACGAAACGCGGCGGGTCTTTCAAGGATGTGACGCTCGCCCTGGGTTTCGTCAGCGGCATCCACGACCTGCACGCAGGCAGCGAGATCTGCACGCCGGACGGCGTGCGGGCGCGCGACCTGCTGCCCGTCGTCCGGGAGTGGATGACGACCAATCAGGCACTCTGGGGCCAATCGGGCGCCAGGACCGTCCGGCGGGCGCTGGCCGATCTCTACCCCTGTCCGTCCAGCGGCAATGACGCTCCGGGCCGCTGAGTCTCATCCGATGTCGACCTTGCCGCCCCCGAGCGACCCTGCGATGCAGGACGATGCCGCAGCACCGCCCGCCTTGCGCCGCCCCGCGCGACGCGCGCTGCTGGGCCTGCTTGCCTCGCTCGGCGCCTGCACGTTCGCGCCGCAACACTACAGCCAGCCCGAAATCCGGGCCGACTCCCTCGGTAAGGGGGAACTCGCCCTGGGCGGCCTGGCGATTCTCACGCCCTCTGCCGCCACCGGTCAGGAGGAGGACCGGCAAACGCTGGCCCTCCTGTTCACCGAGGCCCTGTCGCGCGCGCGGCCGGATATTGCGATCGTGCCTCTGCCGGACGTGCTCTCTGCGGTGAACCGCTACGACCTCGTGGCCCGCTACCAGCAGCTCTATTACGATTACCGACTCACCGGTGTGTTCCAGCAGGATGTCCTCGAGCGGCTCGGAGAGGCCACCGGGGCACGGTATCTGGGCCAGATCAAGCTCGCTCGCTTCGACCAGGGTGCCAAGGGGCGGTTCGGCCTGTTCGGCTTGTCGGTCCTTCAGACACAGTTCGCGCACATGCGCATGTTCTTCCAGGTCTGGGACGCCCGCACTGGTGCCGTTGTCTGGGAGGGCATCGACGAATTGACGGTCTCGGTGGAGACCAGCCGCGAGCGCCCGGTGACGCTCCGCGCGCTCGCCCAGGAAGCGGCGCGCGATTTCGCGATCAGACTGCCCTGAAACGGTCGGGGTAGAGGAGCAGATCCAAAGCGGCTGCAGGACCCCGGGGCGCGGCTCATGCCGCTTCCACGGTCTCCGGCGTGCTCGAGGTCAGGGCGTCGATGGCTCTCGCCAGCGCTGAAGGCGAGAATGGCTTCGACAGGCAGGCGTCCATGCCGGCGAGCTTCCAGGTGCCGCCGTCCTCCAGGAAGGCGTTGGCGGTCACGGCGAGCACGGGCATCCGCGGAATGCCTTCGGCGGATTCGCGTTCCCGGATGCGTTTCGTGAGTTCCAGGCCATCCATCCCGGGCATCTGGATGTCGAACAACCCGAGGTCGAAGCGCTCCGGCAGGTGCGCCTCAAGTGCCTCGGCTCCGTCGGACAGGGCTGTCACCTCATGCCCCATGCGCTCCAGCATCACGCAGAGCAGGCGTCGGTTGACTGGGTTGTCCTCCGCCAGCAGCACCCGCAACCGACGCGGCTGACCTGCGGAGTGCGCAGGAGGCAGGTGGTCGGCTGCGTGCAGGCCAGCCCGGGGCTTTGCAGGCTCGCGCGCCTCGGGGATGTCGCGCGCGAGATCGAGCGTGAAGCTGAAGGTGCTGCCCTGCCCTTCGCGCGACTGCACCTCGATGCGCCCGCCCATCAGCCGCACCAGCCTGTCGGCGATGGTGAGGCCCAGTCCGAGCCCCCCGAAGCGACGCGCCACCGAGCCATCCGCCTGGGCGAAGGCCTCGAAGATCACGCCGAGCTTGTCGGGCGGAATTCCAGGACCGGTATCGCGCACGGCGAAGGCCAGCCGCGCCCACCCGGCGTCGCCCGGCAGCCCATGCACGTCCAGCACCACGCTCCCGCGCATGGTGAACTTCAGCGCGTTGTCCACCAGGCTCATCAGCACCTGACGCAGGCGGAACTCGTCGCCCATGACCCGCACCGGAACATCGTCCGAAACCCGGATGGCGAACTGCAGACCCCGATCCTCGGCCGGAGCACGGTACAACTGCCCGAGTTCCTCCAGGCACTGGCGCAGGTTGAACGACGCGGGCTCGAGCGTCTTGCTGCCCGCTTCGAGCGCGGTGAACTCGAGGATGCTGTTGATCACGTGCACCAGCTCGGCGCCCGATCTCCTGAGGGTCTCCAGGTGTTCCCGCTGCGTGTCGTCCAGGGAGGTGCCGGCAATCTCCCCCGCCATGCCCAGGATGGCGCTCAACGGCGTGCGGATCTCGTGGCTGACGTTGGAGAGGAACTCGCGCTTCGCACGGTTGGCCTCGTCGAGCTTGTCGACAGTCTCGCCCATGGCGCGCGCCATCCGCGCTACCACCCGACCGGACTCGTCCAGTTCCGCGATCTCGTAACTGCGCTCCGGGTGGTGGTACTGGCCCTGACCAATCCGGCGGATGGTGTCGTTCAGGTCGAGCAAGGGCGCAGTCAGCTTCCGGCTCTCGCTGCGCGCCCGCTGGTAGAGCCAGCCGAAGAACACCAGATAGAACACCACCAGCCCTGCCACCATCGCCATGGCGATGCCGTCGGCGCGTTGCCGCAGGTGGTCCACGACGCCGAACACATTCTCCCTGGGCACCACCACCAGCAGCTTCCAGCCCGGGCCCGCGACCGTCCCCCAGGCCGCCAGCTTTGCCCCCCCGAAGTCGAGTTCGGAGGCTCCCGCGGAAGAGTCCGAGACGAGATCGGCCACGGGCTTGAGCCTCGGGCGCTTGAACAGGTTGAAGTCGTCGGGCTTGAGGGTGTCCCGGGTGACGGCCGTCTGGTAGTCATGCGTCGTGAGCTCGGCCAGTCCCCAGTCAGCCTCCCCGGCCTTCGGTAACGCGATCACGGTGCCGGAGTCCGACACGAGGACGCCATACCCCCCCCAGGGAATGGACAGGTCCAGTACCTGACGGATGATGGTCTCGATGGTCACGTCGACCCCCACCACCGCTTCCAGGACGTCGCCACGGTAGACAGGGGCGATGGCCGAGACGATCCACCCGGCACCCGCCGGATCGAGATAGGCGTCGGTCCAGGTCACGCCGCGCGCCGGGTTGTGCCGGGCGTCGGCCTCGTAATAGAAGTTGTACGTGGTGATGTCGAGCTTCGCCGGAAACATCTCCAGCGCGTTCACGTAGGGGTAGATCCGGTTGAGCGAGTCTCGCGTGTTCACATAGGCCTGCACCACCGCGGGATTGGCCTCCTTCACGGCGCGCAGCACCCGGTCCACCTGCCCCAGACGGTGCGCCTTGTCCCGCTCCCGCGCCCCGATCGGAGAGATCCCGCTGTAGAACATGGCGGCGTTACCGGTGTCTCGCCGCGTGTGATAGACCCCGTCTGCCGACATGGCGTAGGAGGTCAGGATGTCGGCGGGAGGCGTGTACGGCGTGTCCAGGGCTCTGGCAGTCTCGGTCTGCAGGACCCGCACCAGACCCGCGACCGCAGCCAGTTTCTCGTTGATGTTCTGCGCCTCGCGGGTGGCGATGCCCCGCGCCTCGGCCTTGGACATCATGCGCAGGTAGGCGACGTTCTCCCGATGCGAAAGGGCGGAGGTGGCGATGTAGACGGCGATGATCACCAGTTCCACCAGCAGCAGCGGAACCAGCGTTGTCTTCAGGTAGGAGCGCCAGATCCAGGCCCGCGCAGGCACCCGGCCAGTCTCGGTCGCTGCGGGCAAGGCTGGCGATCGGCTGTCGGAGACACTCATCCGACCCCCGGACCGATACCGTAGGAACGGGCCCACCCCAGACCCTCCAGGGTGCCGGCGCGCGGCCGGTACTCGCAGCCGATCCAGCCGGCGTAACCCAGTTCATCCAGAAGCGCGAACAGGTAGGGGTAGTGAATCTCCCCCTGATCCGGCTCGTGACGCCCGGGCACGCCGGCGATCTGCAGGTGACGCAGCCGCGGCAGGTGCCGGCGGAGGGCCTCGGCAAGATTGCCCTCCAGGATCTGCATGTGGTAGCAGTCCAGGTGGAGCCAGGCGTTCGGGTGACCGATCTTCGCCAGCAGGGCGGCCGCCTGGGTCGAAGTGTTCAGGAAATATCCGCGCATCCCCTGCGTGGTGTAGGCAGCCCCGCCCTCGACCACGCCGAAACGCGGGTTGATGGGCTCGATCACCACCGCAACGCCGTGCGGGGCGAAGAACCCGGCGGCGTGACGGATGTTCTCGACATAGAGGTCCTCGCACCGGGCAACATCCACGGCCGGCGGAATGACTCCGGCCATGACGTGGACCGTCGGGCACGACAGCGCCAAGGCGACCTCGAGGGCGCGATGCAGCCCCTCCCTGAACTCGTGCTCACGGCCAGGAACGCACGCCAGGCCGCGGTCGCCACGATCCCAGTTCCCCATGGGAGCATCGAACAGCACCATTTCCAACCCGTGCTCGCCGAGGGCATCCCGCAGCACCGGGGCCGGGTGGTCGTAAGGGACCTGGAACTCCACCCCCCTGAAACCCGCGCGCGCGGCCGCCGCGAAGCGCTGCAGGAAGGGCACCTCGGTGAACAGGTAATGCAGATTGGCGGCGAATCTGGGCATGCTCTCGTAACGACCCGCCGACGCCGTGTTTGATGGTCGGACGATGGGCGCGACATTTCTGATTTCCGGGAATCTAACACGGAAGACAGACGACTCGTCCCGGCTGGCATGCCCGGCGCAGATCACGCGCGCGGCTGAGGTGACCCCTGCCGCCCTCGCCGCGCTCCCCGGAGACCGCGGGCACATATCCCCTGGCTGGCGGCTGTCGCGTGTCGCTCGCCGGGTCGGACTTCAGCGGCAGACGTGCTCAGAAGGTGATCTGCCCCGTCACGGAGACGTTGATGGCCGAGAAATCGTTGAATGGGCCGAAGCCGTTTGCAGCCCAGGCATCATTGGCCGACCGGGTGTCGCGCGAAACGGCGCCCACCACCTGGGACAGGCGGGTCGGCCGCCAGGTCAGCGCCAGTGACAGCGAATGGAAAGCGTCCTCGCGCGTCGGCGTGCCGGTGAGGACGAAATTCGGATCCCCCAGAAAGGCGCGGGTCCGGAAAGAGTAGCGGAGCTGGCCCGCGAGCTTGTCGCTCATCGCCTGGCTGGTCGTGAGGCTGACCCCCTGGGTCAGCACGAAGTTGGCCGTGAGGTCCTCCCAGGCACCGATTTCGCGGAACACGGCGCCATTGAAAGAGGTCTTGCTGGAAAACGCGTGGACGGCGCTGAGGCGCCCGGTGAAGCCGTCGAAATTCCGCTGCGACAACTGCTGGTATTCGCGACTGGTGTACCCGAGATTTCCGGACAGGCGGGTCAGGCCGCTCAACTGGTAGTCGACCACACCTTCCAGGGTGTACTGGCGGTAGGCGTTGTCGATGGTCGCGCCGGCCGTGACGATACGGTTGGGCAGACGCCCGTCGGCGATGCGCAGATTGACCCCGACGAAGTCATCCGTACCCTTGCTGTAGAAACGGGACCCGGCCTCATAGGTCCACTCCTGGAGGTTGAGCGTGTTGAATCGCTGCAGGCTGTTGCCGATGTCGCTGTAACGCAGGGCACCCCGCAACTTCCAGTCCGGTGACATCCGCAGCATGGCACTGGCGAACCAGAGCTTCTGGTCGCGCAGGTTGCGTTCGCTCCGGTCGGCATTGGCGAAATCGTACAGGTTGGACGCCACCTGGTTGAGTTCGAGCCCCGCGTCCCCGTCCCAGCGCTCACCCGCCACCCAGTTCCAGGTGGCACGCGCGTTGTAGGCGAGGTAGTCGAGATTGTCGTAGGTCCCATGGCGCGTCTGCGTCGCCTGGGAACGCAGCGTGAAACTCTGCCGGCTCACGTAGTGGTCGACATCCAGGCCCGCCTGCAGGCCCAGGGTGCGATCGCCGCGCTGGCCATTGCGCAGCAGGGTTCCGCCGCTGGACCGATCATCGAGAAAATAGACATTGTTGTTGTAGGCGTAGGACAGCCCGACGGAAGGACGAATGCGGTCCCCCTCCAGGCTCCACGCCGGCGCACTGGCGAGCGTTGCCAGAAGCAGGGAAAACGCGGCACGTGCAGACCGCCGGAGGAAGGAAGTCATGGACCGGACTCGGTGATCACCAGAAATGCCACGCCCCGGCATAGAGAATCCACAGGCCGAGGAGGGCGTTGGTCACGCCATGCGAAACCACGGGCGCCCAGAGGCAGCCCGTGAAGCGGTAAAGCCAACCGTATGCCAGCCCGGCGATCACCCCTGCGAACCACTCGTGGTGCTCGAAGCCGAACACCAGGGAGGACAGGAGCAACGCCTTGAGGCTGACGGCCGTGGGCAGGACGTCGCGGAACCGCGGATTGTCGATCCAGCGCATGACGAAAGAGCGCCAGAACAACTCCTCCATGACCGGCACGACCAGGGCCGCCCCGGCCACCCGAGAGGCCGCCAGCACGGGATTGATCACCCCCCCGTCACGCGGATCGAACCCCTTGCCGGCTTCGCCCAGCACCATCCACGAGGCGCCGAGGTTCACCCAGAGCACGAACACCACCATGCCCACGATGAGCGAGACCGCCCAGAAACCGCCCGCCATGCCGGCGCGGCCGCGCAACTCGTCGTATCGGCGCCAGAACACGGCCAGGGCAAGCGCCACAACGCCCACGCGCAACGGATAGAGCCAGCGGGTATCCATGGCGCCTTCGGGAATCACGCTGTTCAGGGCCAGGAAGGCAATGTACAGGGCGAAGGGCAGGACCCGGGGGAGTACGGGGGAGGAAAACACTGGACTCATGGGGGACGCCGGCTGCCTGATCGAGACCTCGCATTATCCCAGAGCCGGAGCACGAAACGCACCGGCCGCCAGCGCGGAATCGCAGGCTCAGCGCACCGGCTCGAGGCGGGCCCCCTCGATCCGGCCGGCAGAGTCCTCCAGCAGGTTCTCGACCTGAACGCGTCTCACACCCGTGAACGGCTCGCGACGCTTCAGCACGTCCAACACGCCGACATCCCGATATCTCACCAGCAACTCGCGCGCGACGGCGGTAAGCTCACGGTTCTTCTCCCGGCAGACCAGATTCGCCTCCGAGCCTTCCGCCACGGACTGCTGCAGCCTGAGCACCTCGCGATCGCGCGTCTCGATCGCCGTCTGACGCCGCTCGAGTTCAGCGACCGCCTTCGCGAGCTCGGCCTGGGTGGACTCCAGCCGGGTCGACACGGTATCGCGCTCCTGGCGCAGGGTGCTGGCATCACGCTCGAGCGCCTCGACCCGCTGCTG
>JBEICA010000234.1:0-5767 GCA_040373665.1 Burkholderiales bacterium
CCACCGAACCCACCTCGTGGGCGATGCCGTGCGACAGCGCCGGGTTGATGGTGTACTTGGCGATGTAGCGCTTGATGCGCGCGTTGTCGTTGTCGCCGGTCTCGCCCGGCAGCGCGCCGCGCTGCACCTTCATCTTGTGCGCCGTCTGCCAGGTGCGCAGGATCACCTCGCCGACCCGGCCCATGGCCTGCGAGTCCGAGGACATCATGCTGATGGCACCCAGGTCGTGGAGGATGTCCTCCGCGGCGATGGTCTGGGCACGGATGCGCGACTCGGCGAAGGCCACGTCCTCGGGGATGGCCGGATCGAGGTGGTGGCACACCATCAGCATGTCGAGATGCTCTTCGAGCGTGTTGACGGTGAACGGACGCGTGGGGTTGGTGGATGAGGGCAGCACGTTGCCCTCGCCCACCACCTTGATGATGTCCGGCGCGTGGCCGCCGCCCGCACCCTCGGTGTGGAAGGTGTGAATGGTGCGGCCCTTGAAGGCGGCAATGGTGGCCTCGACGAAGCCGGATTCGTTCAGCGTGTCGGTGTGGATCGCCACCTGGATATCCATGCGATCCGCCACCGACAGGCAGGCGTCGATGGCCGCCGGCGTGGTGCCCCAGTCCTCGTGCAGCTTGAGAGCCATGGCCCCCGCGGCGATCTGTTCCTCCAGCGGTCCGGGCAGGCTGACATTGCCCTTGCCCATGAAGCCGAGGTTCATCGGGAAGGCCTCGGCGGCCTCCAGCATGCGGTGGATGTGCCAGGGTCCGGGCGTGCAGGTGGTGGCATTCGTCCCGGTCGCGGGTCCGGTGCCGCCACCCAGCATGGTGGTCACGCCGGACATCAGCGCCTCCTCGATCTGCTGCGGGCAGATGAAGTGGATGTGCGAGTCGATGCCACCGGCCGTGAGGATCATGCCCTCGCCTGCGATCACCTCGGTGGCACCGCCGATCGGGATGTCCACGCCGGGCTGCACGTCGGGATTGCCCGCCTTGCCGATGCGCCAGATCCGCCCGCCCTTCAGGCCGACGTCGGCCTTGACGATGCCGGTGTGGTCGACGATGAGGGCATTGGTGATGACGGTGTCGGCCACGTCGGCCGTACCCAGCTGGCCCTGCCCCATACCATCGCGGATCACCTTGCCGCCGCCGAACTTCACCTCCTCCCCGTAGCGGGTGAGGTCACGCTCGACCTCCAGCCACAGCTCGGTGTCCGCCAGCCGCAGACGGTCGCCGACCGTCGGCCCGTACATGCCCGCATACGCGGCGCGATCGATGCGCTCAGCCATGGTCTGCGAGCCTCCCCTGCACCTTGCCCTGGAATCCGTAGACCACCCGCCCGCCCTGGTAGGCGACCAGTTTCACCTCGCGGCTCTGGCCGGGCTCGAAGCGCACGGCGGTGCCGGCCGGGATGTCCAGGCGCATGCCGTAGGCCTGAGCGCGGTCGAAGGCGAGCGCCTCGTTGGTCTCGAAGAAGTGGTAGTGGGAACCGACCTGCACCGGCCGGTCGCCGGTGTTGGTGACCACGACGGTGACGGCGGGACGGCCCGCGTTCAGTTCGATGTCACCTGGGGCGGTGCGGATCTCTCCGGGGATCATGGCGTGTCTCCGCTCGGCTCAGGGAATGGGGGCGTGCACCGTGACCAGCTTGGTGCCGTCGGGGAAGGTGGCCTCGACCTGGATCTCGGGGATCATCTCGGGTACCCCCTCCATGACGTCGTCGCGACCGAGCAGCGTGGCGCCGTAGCTCATCAGGTCGGCCACCGACCGACCATCGCGCGCCCCCTCGAGCACCGCCGCCGTGATGTAGGCCACGGCCTCGGGGTGGTTGAGCTTGAGCCCGCGCGCCCGCCGCCGTTCGGCGAGCAGGGCTGCGGTGAAGATGAGAAGCTTGTCCTTCTCCCGTGGGGTCAGTTCCATTCGTCCGGCTCCTGGCTGCCTGCCTTTGTCTTGCGCCGATTATGGCGCAGCCGCACATCAGACCGCGAGCCGTGCCCTCACGTTGTCCCGCTCCATGTCGGCTCCGGCCCCGGCCTGCACCACCACGCCGCGGTTGAGCACCACGTAGTGGTCGGCGAGATCACGCGCGAAATCGTAGTACTGCTCCACCAGCAGGATCGCCATGTCGCCCCGCTGCGCCAGGGCGCGGATGGCGCGTTCGATGTCCTTGATGATCGACGGCTGGATGCCCTCGGTGGGCTCGTCGAGGATCAATACCTTGGGCCGCATGGCGAGGGCGCGACCGATGGCGAGCTGCTGTTGCTGACCGCCGGACAGATCCCCACCACGCCGGTGGCGCATGCCGTCGAGCACGGGGAACATCTCCCAGATCTCGGACGGCAGGTCACGCACACCACCGCCAGGACGCGATGCAAGACCCATGAGCAGGTTCTCCTCCACGGTCAGGCGCGGAAAGATCTCCCGCCCCTGCGGCACGTAGCCCAGACCCGCGGACGCCCGTTCGAAGGGTGTGCGCCGGGTGATGTCCTGTCCGTCGAGGGTAATGGCGCCGGAGCGCACCTTCTGCACGCCCATGATGCACTTGAGCAGCGTGGTCTTGCCCACGCCGTTGCGCCCGAGCAGCGCGGTACAGGCGCCGGTCGGCACCTCGAGGGAAAGGTCGCGCAGGGTGTGGCTGCTGCCGTAGTAGTGATCGATGTGCTGGATGCTGAGCATGCGTCGACGTCCGGGCGGTTTCGGTGTGAGGCCATCAGCGGCCGAGATAGACCTCGATGACCCGCTCGTCGTTCTTGACCGCGTCCATCGTGCCTTCGGCGAGCACGCTGCCCTCGTGCAGCACTGTCACGGTGCGGGCGATGGAGGCGATGAAGTCCATGTCGTGCTCGACCACCACCAGGGTGTGGGTGCCGGCCAGGCTGTCGAACAGTTCCGCGGTACGCGCGGTCTCCTCGTCGGTCATGCCGGCGGCCGGCTCATCCAGCAGCAGCAGCCGGGGCTCCTGCATCAGCAGCATCCCGATCTCGAGCCATTGCTTCTGTCCGTGGGAAAGCACGCCGGCGAGTCGGTCGGCATGATCGGTGAGCCGGATCAGCGCGAGGGTCTCGGCGATGCGGTCGATCTGGGCGGAGTCGAGCCGGGCGCGCAGGCTGGCGCGCACCCGCTTGTCCGTCTTCATCGCCAGCTCGAGGTTCTCGAACACGCTGTGGTTCTCGAACACCGTCGGCTTCTGGAACTTGCGGCCGATGCCCATGTGCGCAATCTCGGCCTCGGTGAAGCGAGTGAGATCGATGGACTGGCCGAAGAATGCGGTGCCGACATCCGGCCGGGTCTTGCCGGTGATGACATCCATCATCGTGGTCTTGCCGGCGCCGTTCGGCCCGATGATGCAGCGCAGTTCGCCTTCCAGCACGGTGAGGTTGAGATCGTTCAGCGCGCGGAACCCGTCGAAACTCACGCCGATGCCCTCGAGGTAGAGGATTGGGCCGTGGCTGACGTCGACACCCTCGGGCCGGACACGGCCGAGCCCTGAGGTCTGTCCAGCCTTGAGATCACCGTTGTCACCGGGGCTGCTCATGTTCCGGACTCCTTGCGACGGCTCACCCAGCCGGCGATGCCCCGGGGCAGGAACAGCGTCACGGCAACGAACAGCGCCCCCAGGAAAAACAGCCAGTACTCGGGGAAGGACTGGGTGAAGAAGCTCTTGGCACCGTTGACGACAGCCGCTCCGATGACCGGGCCCAGCAGGGTGCCACGACCGCCGACGGCCACCCAGATGGCGACCTCGATCGAGTTCGCCGGCGACATCTCGCCGGGGTTGATGATCCCCACCTGGGGCACGTACAGCGCACCGGCGATGCCGCACAGCACCGCCGACAACGTCCACACCGACAGCTTGTACCAGAGCGGGTTGTAGCCCGAGAACATGAGCCGGCTTTCGGAGTCGCGGATGGCGGTCAGGACCCGGCCGAACCTGGAGCGCACGATGGCCCGCGTCAGGATCAGGCAGCCTGTGAGATAGACCCCGGTCAGGGCGAACAGGAAGGCGCGCGTGGACGGCTCCGAGACACGGTAGTCGAGGATGCGCTTGAAGTCCGTGAAGCCGTTGTTGCCGCCGAAGCCGGTGTCGTTGCGGAAGAACAACAGCATCAGCGCGAAGGTCAGCGCCTGGGTGATGATGGAGAAGTACACACCGCGGATGCGCGACCGGAACGCGAAGAAACCGAACACGAAGGCCAGCACGCCCGGCACCAGGATCACGAGCGCCAGGGCGTACCAGAAGTGATCGGTGAACGACCAGTACCAGGGGTAGGCCTTCCAGTCGAGGAACACCATGAAGTCCGGCAACTCGCTCTGGTACTGCCCCTCGCGCCCGATCATGCGCATCAGGTACATCCCGAACGCGTAGCCGCCGAGCGCGAAGAAGGCCCCGTGGCCGAGGCTCAGGATGCCGGTGTAGCCCCAGATGAGGTTCATCGCGACCGCGACGGCGCAGTAGCACATGATCTTCCCCACCAGGGTCACCGCATAGGCCGAGAGATGGAACGGGCTGGATTCCGGCACGACGAGGAACAGCACCGGCACCAGCACCGTCACCGCCGCCAGGAAGGCGGCGACGGCGCTCCAGCCGCGTGCTCCGAACAGAGGCTCGCGCCCCGGGATGCGGAAGGGGGTGGCCATGTCAGTTCTCCACCATGCGGCCCTTGAGGGCGAACAGTCCCTGAGGGCGCTTCTGGATGAAGGCGATGATCAGCACCAGCACCAGGATCTTGGTCGGCACCGCTCCGATGTGGGGCTCGAGCATCTTGGAGGCCACTCCCAGCCCGAGCGCCGCGTAGACAGTGCCGATGAGCTGGCCGACGCCGCCCAGGACCACCACCATGAAGGAGTCGATGATGTAGCTCTGTCCCAGGTCGGGACCGACGTTGCCGATCTGCGACAGGGCGCACCCGGCGAGCCCGCCGATGCCGGACCCGAGTCCGAAGGCGAGCAGGTCCACGCGGCCGGTGGGCACACCGACACAGGCGGCCATGGTGCGATTCTGGGTGACGCCGCGGATGAACAGGCCGAGCCGCGTGCGCGCCAGCATGACCCAGACCAGCAGCAGCACGACGGCCGAGAAGCCGATGATGACGATGCGGTTCCAGGGCAGCACGAGGCTGGCGATCTCGATGCCGCCGCTCATCCAGCTCGGGTTCGAGACCTCGACGTTCTGCGCGCCGAAGACGCTGCGCACCAGCTGGATCAGGAACAGGCTGATGCCCCAGGTCGCGAGCAGCGTCTCCAGCGGCCGCCCGTACAGCCAGCGGATCACGGTGCGCTCCAGCACCATGCCCACCGCAGCGGCACTCAGGAAGGCCACCGGGAGTGCGCACAGCAGGTACCAGTCGATCGCCTGGGGCAGGTGGGCGCGGAACACCTGCTGGGTGGCGAAGGTGGCATAGGCACCGATCATCAGCATCTCGCCGTGCGCCATGTTGATCACGCCCAGCAGGCCGTAGGTGATGGCCAGACCGAGCGCCACCAGGAGGAGGATGCTGCCCAGGCTGGCCCCGGTGAACATCCGGCCCGCGTAGTCATAGAAGAGCAGGCGCCGCTCGACAGCGGCCAACGCCTCTATCGCGGCCTGCCTCACCGCCGCGTCGGACTCCGCCCAGGTACCGCCCGCCGACTTCTCGGTGAGCGGCTGCAGCAGCGAGCGCGCCCGGCCGTCCGCCTTCTCGGCGATGACCGCGATCGCCGCGATGCGCGCCTGACTGTCGTTCGACTGCAGCCTCGCGGCGGCCTCGGCGTGGCGCAGGAGGTCGCGGATGGCTGGGTCG
>JBEICA010000173.1:0-7344 GCA_040373665.1 Burkholderiales bacterium
CGTCTGGGCCGCGGCGCGGTCACCGGAGTTGTAGGCGGGCTGGCCGCAGCAGGTCTGCGTGGCGGGGACAACCACCTCGCAACCGGCGGATTCGAGCAGCTTGAGGGCGGCGAACCCGACGCTTGGTCGCATCAGATCCACGAGACAGGTTACAAAGAGACCGACTTTCAAGGCAGTGGCTGGTGCAGAGCGACGGGCGCGGATCATAGCATGCCCCCCCGGCACGTCCGGCATGGCCGCGATTCCCGAATCGTGGAATGATCACGGCTAGAATCCAGGGTGCTCATGTCCGAAACTGCCGTGTCCCAAGCCTCCTCCAAAGCCTCCATCCAGGTCATCGAGCGCATGATGGACCTCCTGGACGCCCTCGCGGCGTGCCACGAGCCCATGAACCTGAAGCGGCTCGCCGCCGAGACCGGGCTGCACACCTCCACTGCCCACAGGATTCTCGGTGTGATGGTGGAGCAACGCCTGATCGACCGCGTCGAGCCGGGGCAGTACCGGCTCGGCATCCGTCTGCTGGAACTGGGCCAGTTGGTCAAGTCGCGCATCGACCTGCGCGCCGAGGCCCTGCCGGTGATGCGCAGCCTGCACGCGGAGCTGCACGAAACCGTCAACCTCTCGGTGCGCCAGGGCGACGAGATGATCTACGTCGAACGGCTCGTTTCGGACCGGCAGGCGATGCGTGTGGCCCACCTGATCGGGGCCCGCGCCCCGCTGCACGTCACCGCCGTCGGGAAGATCTTCCTGCTCGAGGACGGGCCGGAGAGCTGCCGGCAGTATGCCCTGCGCACCCAGTTGCCCGGGCTGACGCGCAACACCATCCGCGACCTGGGCACGCTCACCCGGGAAATCGAGAAATCGCGCCGGACCGGGTTCGCTTTCGACCACGAGGAAGCGGAGCCGGGAGTGTCCTGCGTGGGCGCCGGGATCCGCGATGACGAGGGCCGCCTGGTGGCGGGCCTGTCGGTGTCGGCTCCCTCGAACCGGCTGGATCGCAACTGGGGGCTGCTGGTCAGGCAGGCGGCCGACGTCATCTCGCGGGCCATCGGCTGGAAGGACGGGCGCGGCTGACGGTCAGGATGAATCGGCCGAGCACACCGCCTCAGCCCGTGTTGCGGTCGAGAGCCTCGTCCGCCAGCGAGAGAGGATCCTCCAGCGGCTCCAGGTGGGTGATCACGGAGCAGCCTGGCACCGCGCTCCGGATCTCCCCTTCGATGCGTTCCAGCAGATCGTGGCCTGCCTGCACCGTCCAGTCACCGGGGACGAGGACGTGCACCGAGACGAACGAGCGCCCTGCCGCCTCCCGCGTGCGCAAGGCGTGGAAACCGATGCCCTGGGCCCGGAACCGGTCCAGCACCCCGTGGATGGCCCCAAGCCGCGCCAGGTCCAGGGACGGGTCCAGCAAGCCCAGGGCCGAGCGACGCAGGAGGGTGTATCCAGTCCACAGGATGTTGCCCCCGACAGCGATTGCGATCAGGGGATCGAGCCGCTGCCAGCCGGTCAGAGTCACCAGCACCACGCCCAGAACCACGCCGGCGGAGGTCCAGACGTCGGTCATGAGGTGGCGCGCATCCGCCTCCAGCGTGATGGAGCGGTGCTGCCGCGCGGCGCGCAACAACAGCCTCGACACCCCGAGGTTGACCAGCGACGCCAGGATACTGATGGCCAGCCCGAAGCCCACCTGCTCGAGCGCTGCCGGCGCCACCAGCCGCGGCGCGGCGGTCCAGATGATCGCGCCGGCCGCCAGCAGGATCATGGCGCCCTCGAAGCCGCTGGAGAAATACTCCGCCTTGCTGTAGCCGTGTGCGTGGGCCTCGTCCGGCGGCCGCTCGGCCAACGCCAGCATCCACAGGGCCACCAGGGCCGCGGCAAGGTTCACGAGAGATTCGATGGCGTCCGACAGCAGCCCGACGGAACCGGTGACCCACCACGCCCACACCTTCAGGCCGATGGTGGCGAGCGCGGCTGCGACCGAGATCCAGGCGTAACGCGCCAGGCTGCGTGGACTCAGCACAGGCTCCAGCCGACCTCCCCGCCCGCACGCAGGGGTACCAGACGCTCGCTGCCGTAGGGCAGTTCCGGCGGCACACGCCAGGCGCGACGCTCGAGGCTGACGTGGTCCTGGTTGCGCGGCAGTCCATAGAAGTCGGGGCCATGCAGACTCGCGAAACCTTCCAGCCGGTCCAGGGCCCCGGCGGCATCGAACACCTCGGCGTACAGTTCGATGGCGGCGTGCGCTGTATACACGCCCGCGCAGCCGCAATCGGCCTCCTTGGTGTGGCGGGCGTGCGGCGCGCTGTCGGTGCCGAGGAAGAACTTCGGACTGCCCGAGGTGGCTGCGTCGACCAGTGCGCGGCGGTGCTCCTCGCGCTTGAGCACCGGCAGGCAGTAGTGGTGCGGCCGGATGCCTCCCTGGAAGAGGGCGTTGCGGTTCAGCAGCAGGTGATGCACCGTGATGGTGGCTGCGACGTTCGGCCCGGCGGCGCGCACGAATTCGACCGAATCCGCCGTGGTGATGTGCTCGAGCACCACCTTGAGCCGCGGCAGTGCGTGCGTCAGGGGTGCGAGCGTCCGCTCGATGAAGACCTTCTCCCGGTCGAACACGTCGATGTTGGAATCCGTGACCTCGCCATGGATGAGCAGCGGCAGGCCGATGTCCTGCATGGCTTCCAGTGTCGCCATGCAGTGCCCGATCGCCGTGACGCCGGAATCCGAATTGGTGGTGGCCCCCGCCGGGTACAGCTTCACGCCGTGCACATACCCGCTGTCCCGTGCTCGCCGCACCTCCTCCGGCGGAGTGCGGTCGGTGAGATACAGCGTCATCAGAGGCTCGAAACGGGCGCCTGCCGGAAGGGCGGCGACGATGCGCTCCCGGTAGGCCAGAGCCTGCGCCGTCGTGGTCACCGGCGGCTTGAGGTTCGGCATGACGATGGCGCGCGCGAAGCGCTGCGCCGTGGCGGGCAGGACGGCGGCCAGTGCCGCGCCCTCGCGCAGATTCAGGTGCCAGTCGTCGGGGCGGATGAGGGTGAGGCGGTCCAAGTGTGAGTCTCCCGGGCAGTCGAAAGAGAAAGGCTAGCAGCCCCGGGCCGATGACGCGACCCTGCACACCATACTCTCAGGTTTCGCCGCCGTCTCCGCCCTCCCCGCCGCCGAGCCGCAGCGCCGCTGCATAGAGCTCGCGACGCTGTGCGCCGCTGATCCGGGCAGCAAGGCGGGCCGCCTGCGAAGCCGGCAGTTCCTCGAGCAGCAGGGCCAGCACACGCTCGCCTTCCGCCTGACGCCGGTCCGGTGCTTCCGCGGCTGCGGGGTGCACCAGCAGCACGAACTCGCCGCGCTCACGGTTGGCATCGGCATCCAGCCAGGCGAGCAGCCCACCAGCAGTGCATGCGTGGATGTCCTCGAAGCGTTTGGTCAGTTCACGACAGACCGTCACGCCCCGCGCCGCATCCAGCACCAGGGCCATGTCCTCGAAGGTCTCACGCACCCGGTGCGGCGCCTCGTAAAAAGCGACCACCTGGTCGCAGGTGGCCAGCCGCTCGAGGGCTCGCAACCGCGCCTCCCGCTTTACCGGCAGGAAACCATCGAAACGAAACCCGGCGGAGTCGACTCCCGCAACGGACATGGCCGTCACGACCGCACTCGGCCCTGGAACGGGTACCACCGGGAACCCGGCGCGCCGCACCGCCTCCACCACCAGGGCCCCGGGGTCGCTGATCCCCGGTGTGCCGGCATCGCTGACCAGAGCGACGCTCTCCCCTGCCGCCAGCCATGCGACAACGCGTTGCGCCCCCGCCCGCTCGTTGTGCTGATGCAGGGATGCCATGCGGGCGGCGATGCCGTGCGCATCCAGCAGCGCCCGGGTGTGACGGGTGTCTTCGGCTGCGATGCGATCCACCGAGGCCAGCACGTCGAGGGCACGCAGAGTCAGATCCCGCAGGTTACCGATGGGGGTGGCCACCACATATAATGCGCCGGCCTGAGCGCTGAAGGGTGTCGAATGCAACGGAGCTGGATCCTGGTCCGGGTGTGGCGATGGTTCGTGTGCGCCCTACTATACGGCGCCGCCGGCGTACTGAGTGCCCATGCCCAGACTCCGGCGACGGAGGCGGAGGAAAAACCCCACATCGCAGCCCTGCTGCCGCTGCAGTCGACAGCTTTCGGCCGTTTCGCCGACGCGGTGCGTCGCGGCCTGGAGGCCGCGATGGCGGCCGACGGTGAGCGCGACGACAGGCTGCCGGTCATCGTCTACCCGACCGGTGACGATCCGGAAGACACGATCGACACCTACGACCGCGCCCTGCGCGCCGGCGCGCGCCTCGTGATCGGCCCCCTGCATCGCAGCGCGGTCCAGGCGCTGGCCATCAGCAATGCCGTCACGGTACCCACCCTGGCGCTGTCCATCCCCGACGCCGACGTGATGCTGCCGGACCGTTTCTATGCCTTCGGCGTGCACCTCGAGTCCGAGGCGAGGCAGGTGGCGCGGGTGGCACGGGGACAGGGACGCCGCCGTGCCGCCATCATCGTCGGGGACACCCCCCTGTCCCGACGCATCGCCCAGGCGTTCGCAGACGAGTTCGCGCGCGGTGGTCGCCTCATCGTCGACCAGCACGGCTTCACGGCCGAGAAGACGCGAATCAAGAAGATCCGTGACGGCCTCACCGCCAGCAAGGCCGATGCCGTGTTCTTCGCCATCGACGGCCCCCGGGTGCGGCAGATCCGGCCGCATCTCGGCCGCAACCTCCCGGGCTACGCGACCTCCCTGGTGCACACGGCCGAAGGGGCGGTGGTCGGGCAGTTCGACCTCGCAGGCATCATCTTCGTGGACATGCCCTGGATGGTCGCGCCGGACCACCCGGCGGTCATGGCCTACACCCGGCCGACCGGCCTGTTCACCACCTACGAGCAGGAACGCTTCTACGCCATCGGGATCGACGCCTGGCGCCTGTCGCAGATGATGCTCGGGAGCACCTACAGCGGCCTCGGCATCCTCGACGGCGTCACCGGCCAACTGGTTCCCGGGACGTCGCGCCAGTTCCAGCGCGAGCCGATCGCCGCCCAGTTCACGCAGGCAGGGGTCCGGACCCTGGGCGACCTGGAAGCCCAGTGAAGGCGAGCGGGGACGCTGCCGAGGCGCGGGCGCTGGCCTATCTGCTCGCCCGCGGCTGCCGTCTGAAGGAACGGAATTTCCGCAGCCGCTTTGGCGAGATCGACCTGATCGTGATCGATGGCAACACCCTCGTTTTCGTGGAAGTGCGAAAGCGCGGAAACCGGGCTTTCGCCAGCGCGGCCGAGAGCATCACCGCCACCAAGCAGCAGCGCATCCTCGCCACCGCGAGGCTGTACCTGTCGCGCCTCCCGGCGGAGCTGCCGTGCCGCTTCGACGCCATCCTGATCGACGGCGACGACCGCATCGAGTGGATCCGCGACGCCTTCTCGGCCTGAGGGACGTGCCCAGGCACACCGGCACCACCCCGCTGGTGCGATAATCCAGGCCTTCAATCAGGAATGCGGAATGGACACCCTGGCGCGCATCACCAGACACTTCCAGGAAAGCGCGGAGACCAAGCTGCGGGCCGCCCAGACCCTCGCCGTCCCGTTGCGCACGGCTGCGGAAAAGATGGCCCACTGCCTCATGAGCGATGGCAAGATCCTCGCCTGCGGCAACGGCGGCTCGGCAGCGGACGCGCAGCACTTCTCTGCGGAGTTGCTGAACCGTTTCGAGATGGAACGCCCCGGCCTGGCAGCCATCGCCCTGACCACGGACAGTTCGACGCTCACCTCCATCGCCAACGACTACGACTACGTGCAGGTGTTCTCCAAGCAGGTGCGGGCACTCGGGGCACTCCGGTGACGTGCTGCTCGCCATCAGTACCAGCGGCAATTCGCCGAACGTCCTCGACGCCGTGCGGGCCGCCCACGACAAGGACATGCTGGTTGTCGCGCTCACCGGGCGCGACGGCGGTCAGATGACCGGCCTGCTGCGGGCCGATGACGTGCATGTCTGCGTACCCGCGACCGTGACCGCGCGCATCCAGGAAGTGCATCTGCTGTGCCTGCACTGCCTGTGTGACGCCATCGACGTGCAGCTTTTCGGAGCCCAGGAATGAACCTATCGCACCAATCCGGCACCACCGGCAGCGGATTCACGGCGGGACTGCTGCGCGTCACCTGTCTGGCGGCAGCCCTCACCCTGGCCGTATCTTCCCTGCAGGGCTGTGTGCCTGTGGTGGCGGCGGGCGCAGTGGGCGCGGGGGCGCTCATGGCGGACGACCGTCGCAGCAGCGGCACCTACCTCGACGACCAGAGCATCGAGGTCAAGGTTGGCAGCAAAGTCTCTTCGGCGCTTCCGAAAGACAGCCACGTCAACACCACCAGCTACAACCGTGTGGTGCTGCTGACCGGTGAAGTGCCCGACGACAAGGCCCGGACCGAGGCAGGTCGGGTCGCCCGCGAGATCGAGGGCGTGCGCCAGGTGGTCAACGAGCTCGTCGTCGCCGACCCCACCAGTCTGGCCTCACGATCCGTCGACACCTACATCACCTCGGCGGTCAAGACCCGCTTCATCGAAGCGCGCAAGTTCCAGGCAAACCACGTCAAGGTGGTGACGGAGAACCGCGTGGTCTTCCTGATGGGGCTGGTGTCCAGCGCCGAGGCGGCGGATGCGGCGGCCATTGCCTCGCGGACCAGCGACGTGAAGAAGGTGGTGCAGGTGTTCGAGCCCTACACCCCGCCAAAACAGGAAAAATAGATCGAGGCCGGCCGGGAAGACCCAACCCCCGGTCAGACAGTCTGCACCACCGCGGGCCGGTCATCACGGGCGAACTGCAGTGAGGACAGCCGCGCGTACAACGCGTTGCCGCGCAGCAGCGTGTCGTGGTTGCCGTCCCCGACCACCCTGCCCGCGTCGATCACCACGATGCGATCGGCGTGCCGCACCGTGGCGAGCCGGTGCGCGATGACCAGCACAGTGCGCCCGTGCATCAGTGTCTCGAGTGCGAGTTGCACCTCGCGTTCCGACTCCGCATCCAGCGCCGAGGTGGCCTCGTCCAAAAGCAGGATCGGGCGGTCGGCGAGGATCGCCCGGGCGATCGCGAGCCGCTGGCGCTGTCCTCCGGACAGCCGCAGGCCGCGCTCGCCCAGCAAAGTGTCATACGCCTCGGGCAGGGCCTCCACGAAGGCCGACGCGTGAGCTGCGCGGCAGGCCGCCCGCACCTCGTCATCCGACGCGTCGGGACGGCCGTACAGCACGTTCTCGCGCACGCTGGCCGCGAAGATCGCCGGCTCCTGCGGCACCACCGCGAGTCGCTGGCGCCGCACCCGCGGGTCCATGGCGCGCTCGTC
>JBEICA010000034.1:0-19254 GCA_040373665.1 Burkholderiales bacterium
ACCGCCACCGCCACCGCCACCGCCACCGCCACCGGCCCCCGCGCCTGCAGCCCCACCGGCGGCCGCCGCACCGGTCGCTGTCGTCGCGGCCCCGGCCACGGTGCAGTCGGCGCGGTCCGGTCTCGTGTCGGCGGATCAGCCCATGGCAGCGCTGAGCAATCTGACGCAGGCCCGCGTGAGCCAGGTCCTCGGTTCCCGCGCGACGCCGCAGCAGGTCGCCGCGGCCACGCGGACCTTCGAGGCTGCCCTGGTCTCTCAGCTCAGTCGCGGGGTCTCCGTCGAGGCGGCCACCGCTCGCGCGCAGCAGACCCTGCAGGCGCAGCTCCCGACCGAACCGTCCACGCCGGCGGCCGCCACGCGGCAGGCGCTGGTGGCCGCGGATCCGGCCGCCATGGCGGCGTCGCTGTCGAGGATGTCCCAGGCATCGACCCAGGAAGGCAATTCGGCCTTCGAGCGGCAGCTGTCATCGGCGCTCGCCCGGGGCCGGACGATGGAGCAGGCGCTCGCCGCCGCTCGTGAGGCAGTCCGGGACGCAGAGCTCGCCGCGGCCGCGGACGCCCGTCCCGGCGGACAGCTCAGCGGCGCGGGAGCGGCACCCGCCGCGCTGGTGGAGGGTCTTTCGGACGACTCGCAGAAGGCCTTGGGCGTGCTTCTCGGCCGGGGGCTGAGCGCAGAGGCGGCGATCGCTCGTGCCCAGGCGCAGCAGGAGCAGCAGCGCAAGTGGGAGCAGGCCGATGCCGGCAACCCGACAGCTCAGCTCTCGCAAGGGGCCGCGGGTGCGGCGCCTCCGGCCGAGCCCGGCGGCTTCGACCAGGCCCTCGGCGCGGCGCTGCTGCGCGGCGGTTCGCCCGAGCAGGCCCTGGCACGCGCGCAGGCAGCGGCACGTGAGAGTCGCGCTGCCGAGGAACGCGACGTGCGCAGCGCCTCGGTCTCTCTCGTGCAGGGCCGACTGCCCGAGGGGCGGCCTACCGATGATCGAGCGCTCGGCGTGGCCCTGGCCCGGGGCATCAGCCCGCAGCAGGCCCTCGCCCGAGTCCAGCAGCAATCTGCCCCTGCCCCGCAGAACCCGTCGCCGGCAGCGCGACTGTCCACTGACGCTGACCCTCAGGCCGTGCAACCCCTGCTGTCGGGCAGCCGCGTCTACCAGCGCGCACTGCAGGCGGCCCTGGCCAAGGGGGTCGCGCCCGACAAGGCGATCGAGCAAGCCCGGCGTGCGGAGCGATCCCAGCCTGCGGCGACCAATCGGGTCGTGACGGTGCGCATCCGGCTTCCGGGCGTGGGGACGGTGTCGATCACGCTGGACGACGGTGCCGAATGAAGGTCGATCCGCGCTGTGCGCCCCATCCCATTTCCGAGAGCATTCGATCAGGAGATCCAGCATGTCAGTAAAGGCCAAGATCGTCGGCTACCTCCAGTCGAAGACGAAGTGGCGGATCTTCTGGTACGTCATGATCGGTATCGTCGTGCTGGGCACCGTGATGTCCCTGATCGCACGCCAGATCCTGATCGCCGACCCGGAGGAAACTCGCCCGAGGCTGGCGGTGGTCGCGTCGAGCGATACCGAGGCGGGACGGACACTGCTGCAAGGGGCTCAGATGTACCTGCAGGAGATCAACGCGCTCGGAGGTCGGGACGGACGACAGATCGAGCTGCTCTCAGTTCCGGAGACGCCTGACGGCGTGCGCACCGTCCTGCAGGACAAGCGCGTGGTCGGGGTGGTCGGGCATCTGGACGCCGACTTCCTTCGCAGCGTCGCCGACCAGTACCGACAGGCCCAGCTGCGGGTCGTCACGCCCTTGCCGCTGACCGTGCCCGTGCCCGGCGTCTGGAGCCTCGGGCTCAACCCGAGCGAGGAGTCACGCTTCACTGCCAACTACGCGCGCAACATCCAGCGACAGCGGCTGATGTTCGTGGTGCGCGACGCCGACCCGGCGATGGATCCGTATGTGGAGCCCTTCATCGAGCTGTACAAGCAGTTCGAGACGCCGGTCAGGAAGGTGTTCACCCTGTCGGCTCGACCTTCCGACGACGAAGTGCGGGCGGTGATCTCCGCCTTGTCGGATGTCGACGTCGGCGCGGTCTACCTCGCCACGACGCCGCAGACGGCCGCACGGCTGGTTCGCGACATCCGGGGGATCGGCAACGCCATCGAGATCTTCGGTCCGTCCACCTTGAGCAGGGGCGACTTCCGCAGCACCCTGAAGGAGCTCTCCGGCGCCGAAGCCGAGATCCAGGCCCATGGCATCGTCGCAGCCACCTCCGTGTTGTTCGACACCGCCAACGACCGTGCCCAACGCTTTCTCGCCGCATATGAGCAGCGTTTCGGGGCCTCTCCTGACTGGCTCGCGACCCTGTCGTACGACGCCGCGCGTCTTGCGGCGCGCCGGGCCGCACCGAAGGAGCCCTACGCCGGCCTGCTGGGCGACATACGCTTCGTCGAGTCGAGCGCGCAGTTGCCGGTGCAGATGGGCATCTACAACGGCACCCGCCTGATCAGCGCACCGGTGCAGTTGCTCCCGATCGCCAAGGGCGCCAACTTCAACTACATCGAGGCCCTGCGTCAGGGACGCGTCCTCTACGTCAACGATCGTTTCATGTTCCGGACGAACGTCGTCTACGCCGGGGTGGTGATCAACGAGATCACGAAGATCGACACCCGGGCGGAGACGGCCGAGATCGACTTCACGATCTGGTTCCGTTTCCGCGGCAAGTTCGACCCGCAGGACATCGAGATCCTGAACTCGCTCCAGCCGGTCAAGCTGGAGAAGCCCGAGGAGGCCTTCCAGTCGGACGACGTTCAGTATCAACGCTACCGGGTCCGGCAGGTGATGCGCCTGAACTTCGCCGACGACAAGCGCGCGTTCAGTCAGCACGTGGCGGGTGTCAGCTTCCGGCACCGCACGCTCAACCGGAACAACCTGAGTTACGTCGTCGACGTGCTCAGCCTTCCCACCGGCAGCGAGCTGCTGGCCGACCTGCAGAACCGCAGGGTGGTCAAGGCGGGGTCGGACTGGATGGTCGACTCGACCTGGTTGTCCCAGGACGTGAGGCGGGAACGCGGAGACGGCGCTCCACAGTACGTCGGCATGACGGGCGAGCAGCCGATGTTCTCCGTGATCACGATGGGGACCCTGCTCAAGCCCGAGTCCCTGACGGCTCGCGACCTCGCCTCGCCCGAGTACTTCCTCTATCTGTCGATCTTCGGGCTGATCGGCATCATCGCGGCACTGGTGCTCGACAGGCGGCACTCGGGGCGGTACTGGCTGTTGCAGACGTGGATACTGCGGCTGATCTTCTGGCCGCTCTTCTTGATGTCGGTGGGCAACTTGGTCATCGAGTTCTCGTTCGACAGCCTGCTGCTGCCGACGACGAGGGCCATCGTCTCGGTCTACGAGAGCCTGTGGTGGCTGCTCGGGGCGAGACTGGTCGATCTGGCGGTCAGGCGCTTCGGATGGCTTCCACTGGAAGCCGCGACGCAGCGCCGGGTGCCCAACATCATGAAGTTCGTCGCCAGCATGTTGGTGTACGGTGTCGGCGTGGGAGGTATCGTCTCGGTCGTCTTCGGCCAATCCTTGACCAGCCTGCTCGCCGCCTCCGGATTGCTGTTGACGATCATCGGTCTGTCGATCAGGGAGAGCATCGCCAACGTGTTCTCGGGCATCGTGCTGAACGTCGAACGACCTTTCCTGATCGGGGACTACATCAAGCTCAACAACCTCTCCGGACAGGTCAAGGACATCACCTGGCGCACCACCCGCATCGAGTCGAGCGAGGGACCGATGGTCAGCATGGCGAACTCTCGCGTCTCGGAAGCAGTCACCGAGAATTTCAGCCGGGTTCCCTACGGAATCGCCGCGGAGACCATGTTCCATGCGCCTGCCGAAGCCGACCAGAAGGTCGTCATGGAAATCATCAACGAAGCCGTGGCGCAGTCGAAGAGCATCATCAACAAGGACGTTCCCGGTTACGACCCGAGCGTGAGGTATCGAGGGATCACGAACATCGGCGGCCGCTGGGTGGCCGAGTTCTCCGCAGGTTATCGCGTGGCCATCATGCCGAAGAAGGGCAAGGCGCGCGAAGAACTCTGCACCTATGTGCGGGAGAAGTTCCTGGAGCGTGGCATCCCGCTCGTTCCATCCCTGGAGCCGGTCGAGTTCGTGGCGCGCAAGGAGCAGGACGCCCCTGCGGCGCTCGCCGGAAAGGCCCCGGCCTGAAGGCCGCTCGGGCCCGCCTCCCCGACTCTCACTGCGGGGGCCCCGGGGGGGCCGGGGGGCCGCGGGCAAGGACAGCGCAGCGAGAGCTGCGCCTCAGTTCAGGCGCGGATCCTGCGCCGCGAGCACCCCGAGACCCGTCAGGCACCGCTGCAGCCGCACGAGGCCGGGTTCCACCTGCGAACGGGGCACGGAAAAGTTCAGCCTGAGGAAGGAAGCGCCGGCGTCCTGGAAATCGGTGGACGGAACGACTCCGATGCCATGTCTGCCTGCGAGCTCGAGCGCGACCGCGAGGCTGCGGTCCTCGCCTGCGGCGCGCACACCTTCGGCGTCGGGCGAGGGGCACGCCTCACGGAGCGGTCCGGCCGCGTGTCGGCCTGACGTGCCGAGCGCGACGGTCGCGAACAATCCGGCCCGAGGTTCGGCCATCAGCGGCAGGCCGATGTGCCCGCAGACGTCTCTGAAGTGCTGCAGGCAGCCGCGGAGATGGGCCTGGTGCGCTGCTTCCAGCAGGTCCCAGCGCTCGAGAAGGAACTCCAGCACGTGCTGGGCCGCCAGGCTCGAACACACGCTCACGAGTGCCTTGATATTGACGATCTCCTCGGCGAGATGGGGCGGGCTGACGAGGAATCCCAGGCGCAGGCCGGGTACGGCCAGGGACTTGGCGAAGCTGCCGACGATGAAGTGCCGGTCGGTCAGCGAGGCCGCGCTGGGCACCGGCTCGCCGTCGAGCGGCAAGGGCTGGTACACCTCGTCGAAGATCACCGGGATGGGCAGACGGCCGAGACGCTGCAGGTCGGCAGCGGAGAGAACCGAACCGAAGGGATTGCTCGGAGAGTTGACCAGCAGCACCTGGGGCCTGTCACGGAGAGCAGCCTCGGCGGCGTCGATGTCCACGTTGAGGTCGGGACGCAACGGGAGGAGATGTCTGGCGGCGCCGAAGAACAGGTGCAGGGGGCGGTACCCCGGATAGCAGCTGCGGGGCATCAGCAATTCGCCACCGGGTGGCAGCAGCAGATGAAGCGCCAGCATCAGGGCCTCGGATCCTCCGTTGGTGATGCAGATCTGGTCTGCGCCGATCCGACCACCCAGGCGCTGCGACATGCGTCGGCCTATCGCCTCGCGCAACACGAGCGACCCGTTCAGGTCGCCGTAGCGGCCGATCAGACCGGGCGGCAACACCGGGGGGGGCTCGCCGATCGCCTGCCAGACGTCGAAGGACGACTGTCCCGGGGCGAAGTTGACGCGCCCGCCTTCACCCGTCCAACCGCCGAGCAACTGTGCCACCCGGTCCAGGGCGAGCACAGGAAAACGCGAAGAAGTGGCCCCCGAGCCCTGGGGCGGCAGGGACATCACGCCGCCTTTCGCAGCAGGTAGCCCAGTTCCAGCCCCGTCGAATCGACCTCGGGATCGGTGGTCAAGCGGGCCAGCATGTCCAGGCCGGCATCGCTGAACAGGCGCTCCCAGAAACCCGGGCTCTCCAGCCGTTGCAGCGTGAACGGATGCAGCGTCGAGTAGGGGTTGTAGTACGCCTGCCCGAGGGCATCGCTCATGCTACGGGTGTCGTGAAGGCGGCCGTCGACCTCGATCACGATCAGGTTGAGCTGCGGGAAACGGCCGACCAGCCCCTGCAGGAACCGGATCACGCCCTCCCGCCCCTCCTGGCCGAGGATCTCGTGCAGGACGAAACCGATCACCGCGAAGTTCGGTGCGAGCGACGGATCGATCTCGAGCGCCGAGGCCGCCACACCGTTGATGATGGCGACGCGATCCTGCAGACCGTGACGGGCAATGAGCCGCTGGGCATCGGCGCAGCTGGCGGCACTGGGCTCGATCCCCCAGGCGCGCTCGATGTCGGGCAGGGCCAGGCAGAACTCCACCAGGTAAAGGCCGTTTCCGCAACCGAGATCGAGGAGTCGAGTGCAGGGCGTGGGTGCCAGCGACATCAGGCGCCGGGTCAGGGGGATCGCGTCGTGGTGCGAGATGCCGCAACTCCCGACGCCGACCTGCCGCAGGTCACGCGGCGCCGGCGGCGAGCCGGCGGCCAGCGCCGCCCCCATGCCCATCCACGTGGGGGTGTAACCGCCGACCATCATCGTGTACCACGGGCGGTAGGGCTCGAGTGCCTGGGCCGCAGCGCCCAGCCGGACGCCGCCATCAGCGTCGATCCCGACGTAGCCCTCGTTGCGCAGGTAGTGCAGGAAGGTCTGCAGGCGCCACGGGTCCATCTTCAACTCTTCGGCCATTTCCTCGACGGTCTGCCCGCGGTCGCCGGCCAGGTGGTCGAACAAACCGGTCTCGAAAAGTTGGTAAAGCGCCATCGCGAGCGCGTGGAACCTGACGGGCTGGAGCGCGTCGACGAGCCTGTTTTCGAATGTGGGGTTCATGCTGGGTACATCAGGATGGAAGGAAGGTCGGGAACCGGGAGACCTGAAGCTGTCGGGGCTTTCGGAAGCGCATCCCGGACTGCGCGGAGTCGTCCCGGCGGACTGCGCGGAGTCGTCCCGGGAACCGGGGTGCATGACGGCTGTGGTGGCGGGCAAGGCCCTTCAGGGGCACGGGTTGCGATCCTCGTGTCAGAGCCGCGCCGCCGGGGTTCGTCCGGGCGCGATGCCAGCGGGAAGGAGGATCACGCCGGCACTCCGCTGCGGCCCATGGCCAGCACGTCGATCACGCGCGGGCCTTCGGGTTCGAGAAAGAAGTGTCCCCCTTCGAAAGCATGCAACTCGAACGCCCCATCGGTCACGTCTGCCCAAGCCCTCATGCCGTCCACAGGTGTGGCGACATCCTCACGCCCGTAGAGCGCAAGGACCGGGCATTTCAACCGCGGAGGCCAGGGAGCGGGGCGGTAGTCGTCCACCATCCGGAAATCGGCTCTCAGCATCGGCAGCAGCAGTTCCATGAGTTCACGCTGCGCCAGGATCTCCCGTGGCGTGCCGCCGACCGCGGAGAGGTGCTCGATGAATTCCGGATCGCTCAGGCGGGAGACCGGCGTCTCGCGCCCGGTGAGATGGGGCGCCACCCGTGCCGACACGGCCAGACAGCGAAGGTCCGTCACCGCGTCGAGTCGTGCCACCTCGAAAGCCATCAGCGCACCCATCGAGTGCCCGAACAGGACGGTGGGCAACGAGGGCATCGACCTCAGGCGCTCGGCGACCTCCTCGGCAACGCGCTTCAGGTCGGTCATCAAGGGGGACTGCCACCGGTTCTCGCGCCCAGGCAACTGGACAGCCAGCACGTCGACGTCTTCGGCCGCGACGGGAGCCCACCGGCGGTAGACGCCCGCACCGGCCCCCGCGTAGGGAAAGCACACGAGTCGGCGACGGCAGGGCTGCGGACGGGAGAGCCGAACCAGATCGATGCCGTCGCGGCGGAGTGTTTCGGGGGCGGCGGAAACGGGCATGCCGCCACGAAAGTCATTACGGGTCATCTTCTGGGTCGTTCCGGCTGAGGGTCGCGCTCGCCGGTTCCTTGAGCAGCGTCACACAAAAGTATATTCCGCGAGGTCGGGCGGAGACTCCCTTTGTTCCCACGCGAGGCGATGCCGGCCTGCGTGACCGGCGTCGGCCCGCCCCCGGCGCCCGAGAAGAGCCGCTCGGGCGTGGGCGTCAATTGCGATACATTTTGAGGATGAATGTTCCGCCATCGGGTGTCCGTCTGTCTCTACCCTCAAGGAGTGTCCGCTCCGGCGGGTGCGAGGCGGGCGCCCGAGCGAATGCCGAGCGGACGGATCGACGGTCCGCCGGCACGTTGGTCGATCCACTTTGCGGCGCACGGTGGATCGGTGCTGTCTGGTCCCAACCTGTCCACTCGCGATGAACCCGAAACTGCACATGCCCGAAGCGCTTCCGACAGACGAGCGGCTTCGGCTGAACGTCCGCGAAACGCGCAACGTCCCCTCTGCAACCCGCCGTCTTTCGCTGCTGAGTGCGGCGGCGATGACAGCCCTGCTGCTGGGCTGCGGGGGCGGCGGCGGTGGTGAAGCCCCGACGCTGCGCATCTCGGGCACGGCCGCGGTCGGCGACCCGGTGGTGGGGGACGTGACCGCCGAATGCGCGGTCGGCAGCGGTCAGGCGCGTTCCAGCGCCAACGGGGCGTTCACCGTCGTCGTGACCGGCGGCGCGGGCCCCTGCCTGCTGAGGGTCGTCGACGGTACGAGGACGCTCTACTCGGTCGCCTCTGCCACGGAGCCTAACACCACGGCCAACATCAGCACGCTGACGGACATGCTGGTAGATTTCCTGCGCGCCGGCACGGACAGAGCGCAGTGGTTTGCCGAGGCGTCCACCCGCGACTTGCTGACGCAACCGCGGGACCTGGCTTCGAGGGTCACCGAAGACTTCATCCCCGCCGTGAAGAGTGGCGACGTCTTCCCCGCTTTTTCGCTCGCGGACGCCGGCTTTCTCAACCGAGCCTTCTCTGCCACGCCCGGAGATCCGGTCGACGACGCGCTCGAGCAACTCAAGAGTCTGACCCCGCAGCAGCGCGGCAACCTTCAGAGCCGCGCCACCGTCGCGTTGGACCGCCGGGCACTGCAACCTGTCTTCAACGCCACGGTGGACATGGCCGGTTCCTTCCCCCGGCACTTCCAGGGCATGAGCGTGGGCCTGCGCACCGGAGACGGGTTGACCTGGCTGCGGGGCCAGGGCTTCAAGGACAACGCCCGGACGCTGCGGAGTGACCCGACATCCCAGTACCGCATCGGTAGCGTCACCAAGACCTTCCTGGCCGTGGCCATGCTCCAACTCGTCGACCGGGGGCTGCTCTCTCTCGACAACACGGTGGCCCAGCGCCTGCCCGAAGTTGCCAGCATCGTGCCGAATTCCGCCGCGATCACCGTGCGTGACCTGCTCCAGATGCGCAGCGGCCTGCCCGACTACCTGTGCCAGGAATCCTTGAACTTCCCGGGGCGCACCGCGACGGTGTTCGACGAGTGGTACGAGGCCATCCTGAACCGCTCGGACGCGAACTACACGCCCCTGCAGCTCGTCCAGGCCTCCGTGCAGAGGAAGTTCCTGTGCGGCCTGGCCAAGCCGCAACCCGACGCGCCGACGCCTCAGCCCCCCCGAGGTGTTTTCGACTACGCCAACGTGAACTACATCCTGCTGGGCATGATGGCCGAGAAGATCGACGGGCGCTCCATCGATCGGATGATCAACGAGGACATCGTGGCCCGGCTCGGCCTCCAGGGCACGAACTTCACGACCGGCAGCGCTTTCACCAGCACCAACCATGCCGAGTCTTCCGCCTCCCCGGGAACGCCCGGGCTCAACGTGACGTTCATCGGCCCGCGGGTTCCCTGGGCGTCGGGCGCGATGATCTCGACGCCGGAGGACCTGACGAAGTGGGCCCGCGTCCTCGGGCGCAACGAGCGCACCGTGGGGACGCCCTGCGTGTCCGAGGCGACGTGCTTCCTGA
This sequence comes from Burkholderiales bacterium, assembly GCA_040373665.1. Classification (GTDB taxonomy): domain Bacteria; phylum Pseudomonadota; class Gammaproteobacteria; order Burkholderiales. The sequence goes on from JBEICA010000034.1 coordinate 9,630, forward strand.
AAGCCGCGTCGTTCGAGGCGCTCAAGAAGGTCGACAATTTCAATCGCAGGGACACTTCCTTGATGGGCAACGTACCCGCCACCTACACCTTGGGCACGTACTACATGAAGGGCCTGGGCACCGGCTCCGAGGACCTCTTCGGGCACAGCGGTTCCGTGGCCACCTGGACGACTTCCGCCTTCTACAGCCCCTCGCTGGATCTCGCCTTCGCGATCAACGTGACCCGGGCCGGTCGTACGGCGCCGTGGTTCCCCACCTATGGGGCCGGTGAGGCCTACGGTGGCGAGCTCAAGTCCCGCTTCAACCCCCCGATGATGCTGTGGAGCCTGGAGCGCAACTTGAAGCTGGCGCGGGAGAGCACCGGAACCTGCAAGGCCCTGGGCGCCACCGTGCTCAACGGGAATTCCGGCAGCTGCAGCGGTGACAGCGTACGTACGTCGTCGCTCAGCGTGAACAACGGCGCCCTCACGATCAACACGTCGGGCAAGACCTTCAACCAGACCAACGTGATCACGGTCGAGAACCCCAACCACTGGACGGGTTTCGACGCCTCGGTCCAGTCGAGCGCCGTTCCGCGTCCCAGCCTGGCCTTCTTCGGCAACGGCTCCAGCGGCGTGACGATCGGTGATGGTGGACGAGTCACCTTGGTTCCCGGGGCGCTGGCGGAGTCCACCGGGGTGGGGTCGGCAGTATTCACGGTCGCCGGGCAGGGCAGCGAGCTGAACCTCGCCGGGACGGTGGTGGCGATGGGTGCCGACACCGTCGCCCTGCGCGTGGCCCAGACCGCCCGGGCCGCCAGGGTCACGCTGGCAGCCGGGTCCAAGGTACAGGGCGACATCGTCGTCAGCGGCGACGTCACCCTGCAGATCGATGGCGAGGTTTCGGGCTCCTTGCGCGTCGTCGGCACGTCCGTCACCGTGACCGGCTCGGGTCGGGTCACCGGCGGTGTCCAGTTCAGCGACGGTGGGTCCCTGAAACCCGGCTCCGTGATGTTGCCGCAGAGCAGCGACGCGAACGTCGGCGACGTCCGGATCCAGACAGCGCCGACCGGCCGGTTCGAGATCGGGCTCCATCGGGAGTGGCTGCTCTGAGCCTTGCGACGGTCGGGCGCCGCGGGGCCCTCGACGTCGGACGGCTCCTGCGTGCACAGCATCCGGTGGCCAGCTCTGCGGCGCTGCTGCCGACAGGCGCCACCCGGGCAGGAGCTGCCTCGGTGACTGAAGGGGCGCATCCCCGGATACGCCAGGTACCCGCTCGCTCTCACCGTTGTCACGTCAAGGGCCCCGCGAGCACACCGCGGGCCGTGCCGGGCCATCCAGCCTCCCCGTCGGTGGGGCGGTGCCCGCGGTGTGTGGTCTTCAGGGGGGATCTCGCGCGTCCTCCGCGCATGAACCGTGTCGAGCGTCCAGCGGCGGGCCCATCCACATGATCAAGCGCGAGAACGTCGCTGACGTCTACCCCCTGACGCCTTTCCAGGAAGGTTTGTTCTTCCGCGAACTGGTCGAGCACTCCGAAGGCCGTGCGGGCGCCCACGCGCATCGGATGCAGTTGTCCTTCCGCTTGCGCGGACTGCTCGACCTCGACGCCTTCGACCGCGCCTGGCAGGGCTTGATCGACAGGCACACGGTGCTGCGAACGGCCTTCCCGCAGTCCTTCAAGGACCGGCCTTTGCAGGTGGTCCTGCGGCAGTGTCCGTTCTCGCTGGCTCGGCATCCGCGGCCGGGGCTGAGCAAGGACCAGCGGGCCCGGGCTCTGCGTGAGTGCGCCGAGGCGGCGCGCTCGCAGGCGCTGCCACTCGACAGTCCGCCCTTGATGCGGGTGACCTGCCTGGCCTTCGCCGAGGACGACCATGGGCTGGTCTGGGAGTTCCATCACATCCTGATGGACGGGTGGTGCATCACCATCCTGCAACAGGACCTTTCGCGACTGTACGCTTCGGCCGTGGCGGGCACCTCGATTTCGGGGCCGTCTTCGCTGCCTTTCGCCCGTTACGTGTCGTGGTTGGAAGCGCGGCGCAAGGTCTGCGACGTCCGGCGCTGGCAGTCCGTCCTTGGCGGGACCGAGCTGCGCCCGGTGGCCCTTCCGGGCCGACGCATCCGCGTCGCCGGGCTCCAGCGGCGCCCGGCCAGCCAGGCCTTGACGATCGGCCCAGTCGCCACCGGCGCACTGCAAGGGATTGCCCGCACGCAGCGCTGCACGCTCAGCGATGTCCTCCACGCGCTGTGGGGCGCCTTTCTTTCACGGCTCGGCGACACATCGCATGTTCTCTTCGGATCGGTGCGCGCCGCGCGGCCGACGGATCTGCCCGGGGTCGATTCGATGGTCGGTCCGACCATCGGCATGGTCCCGGTCTGTGTGCATTGTCCGGGCGGCTCGACCCTGCTGGAGGTGCTCTCCGTGATGGCACCGCAGCGGGCGATCTGGCTCGAGCAGCCGGTCGATCCCCTGCCGGAGATCCTTCGCGCCGCGGGCCTGGAACGCGACGCGATCAGCCACTTCCTGGTCGTCGAGAACTACCCCCTGTCGGCGTCGTTCGAGGGGGACTTGCAAGGCTTCGCGCAGGGCGTGGCGCTGCACGATTTCGAGTTCTGGTCGGTGAACGACTACGATTTCTTCGTGCGCGCCACTCCGCTGGGTGCCCAGGGTGTGCGGATCGAGTTCGAACACGACGCGAATGCGTTCGAGGCCGGTGCGATCCAGGCACTGGCTGCGCGCTTCGAGCATTTCTCGCATGCGATCGCACAGCAGCCCGCGCAGCCGATCGCGGCGGTCGACCTCCGCTCCGAAGCCGAGAGGGCCTTGATCCGCCAATGGTCCGTCGGGCCGGCGCGTCGGCTCGCCCACGTGACTTTCTCGTCCCTCTGGGCCGAGGGGCTCAGAGCCTACGGTTCGCACCCGGCGCTGCGGTGGTCGGGATCCATGCTCACCTACCACGAGCTGCACGCCGCGGCAGGTAGGATCGCGCGGCGCTTGCGCGCTGCGGGTGCGGTCGACGGGGATGTCGTGGCCTTGCCTGCACAGCCCGGGCCGGCGCTGGTCTGCGGCATCATCGGCTGCCATCTTCTCGGGCTGCCCTTCCTGCCGGTGGACCTGCAATGGCCGGCCGCCCATCGTGACGCCGTCCTGCGCGACAGCGGCGCACGCTGGATGTACGGCGACATCCCTCAGGACTGGCGGGACCTGTCAGGCATCACGCCGCTCGATGCCGAGGGCGAGTGGGTCGGCGGATCGACTTCCGTCTTCGACACGTCGGCCGAATGGCCGATCCCTGACGGCGCCGGCACGGCGGCCTATCTCATCTACACCTCAGGCACCACCGGCAAGCCCAAGGGCGTGGCGGTCGGCATGCGGTCCCTGATCAATTACACCTCCTGGGTGGGCCATGCGCTCGGGGTCGGGCCCGGCTCGGCCAGTGTCTTGCTGACCTCCGCAGCCTACGACCTTGGCTACACGGCGGTCTTCGGCGCGCTCTTCAACGGCGCCTGCCTGACCATGCTCGACGAATCCGAGCGACGCGATCCGCAGTCGGTCGTGCGCTGTATCGTGGAGCACCGTCTGACCTTCCTGAAGGCGACGCCCTCCTACTTCGCGATGTTGTGGAACTCCGAGCCTTGGCAGTCCCTTCGTCCGGATCAGCATGGTCTGGCGCATGTGCTCCTCGGCGGGGAGGCCCAGGACTTCGCCTTGCTGTCGAAGTTCCACGCTGCACATCCCAAGGTGCGCGTCTGGAACCACTACGGCCCGACGGAAGCGACCGTCGGATGCATCGCCGGCCCTCTGGACGATCTGATCGAGGAAGGCCGTGAAGTCCAGCGCCTGGGACGGCCCATACCCGGCGCGACGGTCTTGATCTGCGATGCCGCATTGCACCCGGTGGGGCCGGGTTCGGTCGGCGAGATCCTGCTCGGGGGGGACATCCTCGCACTGGGCTACCAAGGGCACGCGGCGGGGCAGGACCAGCGCTTCCTCACGCTGCAGGGGTTCGAGGGAGGGCCTCGTTTCTACCGGACGGGCGATTACGCGGAATGGTCGGCCGACGGGACCGTGATCTTCCACGGCCGACGCGACGACCAAGTCAAGGTGCAAGGCTACCGCGCCTCTTTGTCCGACATCGCCGCCGCCGTCAAGAGCCTGCCCGGCATCGTCGATGCCTGCGTGGTGCCGGAGGGGCAGGCCCTGATCGCCTTCGTCGTCGCGCCCGGTGCGCCGGATCTCGATGCCTCCGGATGGCGTCGCGCCCTGGGCGCCCGGTTGACGCGGGCCCTGGTCCCTGGTCGTTTCGTCTTCGTTCCACGGATACCCCTGACCCCGAACGGCAAGATCGACCGCCACGCGCTGCGTCAGGCCGTCGTCACGGACGACCTTCGCCGACAAGTCTCCTCGGAGGCGCCCGCCGTGCCGATGTCGGAACTCGAAGCCGAAGTCTGCGCCGCCTTCCGGGAGGTGCTCGGGCGCGAAAGCGTCTTGCCCGACGATGACTTCTTCGCCCTGGGTGGGCACAGTCTCAGCGCCATACGCCTTGGTTCCAGCCTCAGGCGCATCGCCAAGCGCAAGACGCCACTGCTCGCCGTGTTCGACGCGCCCACGCCCCGTGCCCTTGCGCGGCTGCTCACTGCCGGGGACGGTACGGATCCGGCGCCACGGCTGTCGCTCATGCGCGGGGCCCATGCGCCGCGGTCCGAGGTCGTCTTCTTCCCGTCGCTGCTCGGCACACCCTTGCTCTTCCAGGGAGTCGCGAGCAGGCTCAGCCCGGGGCTGCGCTGCTGGGGTGTCTCGATGGGCCGGTCCGAGGATGCAGCCGAGCGCGGACCGGACTCCCTCGAGACCCAGGCAGACCGCATGGCCTCCGTGATCGACAACGAGTTGCCGGCGGATCGCTCCGGGCACCTGACGCTCGTGGGGTGGTCCTTCGGCGCTTACCTGGCGAGCGAAACTGCACGCCGGCTGCTGCGCACGTCCTCGGGGAAGCGTGTCCGGCTGGTGCTGATCGACATCCCGCCACGCTGCAATGCCGTCGACACCCCGTCGGAGCGCCTGCCGAGTGACGAGGAACTGCTGACCGAGATCCAGCGTCATCTAGGCACGGATGCGGACGAAGCCGACAAGCGCCAGGGGCTCGACACGGTGAGACGGCACCTGACGATGCTCCAACACTACCGGCTGCGGGATCCGCTTCCTTGCGATGTGGTCACCATCGAAGCCACCGGCAAGGGCCGCGTGCCTTTCATGCAGGCCTGGGACCAGTGGGTCGATGGCCGATGCGTCCACCGCAGCCTGGATGCCGACCACCACGGCATCGTGATGGCTTCGGAACACGCATCCCTGGCGGCACTGGTCGAAGAGGCCCTCGGCCACCCCTGGGATTCGTAGATTGGCCGGGCGGCGGGGGGGCGGGCTGCAGGTCTGGGTGGCGCAGGTGCCCTCCGAGGAGGACGCTGCCCTGGCGGCTCGACAGCTCGCCCTCCTGAGCGTCGAGGAGCGGCAAAGGATGCGAGGGTTCACGACCGCGGCCCTCCAACGGCGTTTTCGCACGACACGTGCCCTCGTGCGCACGGTGTTGTCGCGTCACGCACCGCTGCCGCCCGACAAGTGGGAGTTCGTCGTCTCGAGCCACGGCAAGCCGGCCGTCGCGCCGCGGCATCTCCGGTTACCGGTCCCGAGCTTCAACCTCTCGCACACGGAAGCGCTGGTCGTGCTCCTGACCGGAGAGGACCGGGCGCTCGGCGTCGACATCGAGCAGGTGAACCGGAGTCCACCCCTGGATGTCGCAGCCCAGTTCTTCTCCGAGGCCGAGCGGCGGGCGATGTCCGGCCTGTCTGCGGCGGAACAGGCGTTGAGGTTCTGGGACTTGTGGACGCTCAAGGAGAGCTACATCAAGGCCCGAGGTCTGGGCCTGTCCATCCCCCTGGACAGATTCTCGATCGGGCTGGATGCGGGCCCGGACATCCGGCTCGACATCGACCCATCCCTCGGAGACTGCAGGGATCGCTGGCAGTTCTCGCTGTACGACCTGGCGCCCGATCACAGACTGGCGATCTGTGCGGAAACCCGGCCATGCGTCGATGGCGAACTGGAGGGCTGGCGTGTGATTCCGGCTTGCGACGACTGTCCCGCGCAGCCGCTGCGGATGCGCATGCTCCGACGTTCGCCGGCGAGTCGCCAGAGACTTCGGGATCTCGGTCCACGCACGCGGTAGCGCCTCGTCCCGCTCTTGCCGGCGAACGCCGCCGGAGGTGCTCCTGCCGTGAGGATCGAGCCTGAGCCGTCGACGGGCGCGGGGGCGGCCTGACTGTGCGCTGCCTGAGCGGAGTCAGACACGCTTGCGCGCTGCATCAGCCGGTCCTGACGCCTGCGGCGCTTCTGCTGCCACGCCGGGGCGGTTCTCGGGCATCCGGCCCTCGGTGACGAGGTCTCGCAAGGTCTGCTCGATGCGCGCGTCCCGGGCCTGCTCGCCCTCTTGCCAGGCCTGCGCAGACTCCGCACCACTGCGCTGCAGCGCCGCGAGCAGATGACCTTGGGCAGCCAGGCCCAGCGCCAGGACGGCATTTCGTGGGCGCGAGCGCTTCATCGTGGGCGATGCCCCTCACGGACCAGCCGGGCATGCGCGTCGCGCAGCAGCGTGCGCACGGCAACGGGTTCATCGTCCAGGAACTTCAAGGTGTTGCCCAGGGCACCCTGGAGCAGGTCGTCTGTGTTCCGGCCGGACGCTCTGGCAGCCAGCAGATGTGCCTCGAGCACCCGCAGCGCGGCCTGCAGGGAGCCGATCCGGTCGGGAGCGGCGGCCAGGTCGGCCGGACGCAGGGGCGTGCCTGGACGGTTCAGTGCCCGCGCCTGAGGATAGGCGGGCTTGCTCCTGTCCTTCAGGGAGGCGGGGTCGAAGGGGCCGGGCGCGATGCCGAAACTTGTCGCCTCGCCCGCAGCCTCCGCGGCGAGGTAAGCCGGCGACTCGAGGAAGCGGCGAAAGACGGCTCCTCCCTGCACATAGGAGTCGACGAACGTCAGAACGTCCACCACCCGGCCTGACGAGGCTGCGCGCAACAACACGGCGTCGTAGCGGATTTCAGGGTCGGCCTCGGCCCAACCGAAGACTGCCTTCAGGCCGCGCGAGCGCGCAGCGGCAAGGATCCAGGGTTTCTCCAGCGAGTTGCCCTCGCCGGCCGCGTCCCAGACAGCCCCGAAGCGCACGTCCGGGCCGATGGCGCTGCGCGCCATCGCGAACAGGTCTCCCTTGCCCGCTGCGCACCCCCCCCCGGTGACGAAGACCACACGGCGCGGATCCCCGACGGGTAGACGCTTCAGTGCATCAAGCCGCTCGAGGAAGGCGAGGCGGGTCACGGCGACTGCAGTCGGGTGCAGGGCATGATTCTGGGTCAGGCGAAAGCGGGCTTCTGCGGGGTTGGCCGGCGCCCGGCGTACGCCGTAGCCTTCGAAGAGATGCTTGACCGCATCGACCTCGTACACAGGCTGGTCAGCGCCGCCGGAGGCGGCGGCGAGCCGACGGGCACCCTCCAGGGCGCGCGCCGGGTCTTGCTCGACGGCGGTGGCCACACGGGTCTCGACGGCGCGCTCCTCGGCGCTGAGACGCCTGAGCCTCGGGATGCCGGAGCGCGAGAGTTGCTGCAGGCCGTCGGCTGCGGTCGCTTGTGGGGGATAGAAATCTGTGGGCAGGCCGATCAGCGAGGTGGCGCCGGGCGCAGGTTCGACGGCATGGTGCTCGGCAAGCGGGACGACACCCGCGCACGCGGCCAGCAGCATGGCGGCGGCGGATATGGTCAGGCGGGCGAGCCATGCCGGCCGAGGTGGCGTGCCACGGGCATCCTGGGTTCTGACCGCCGCGGCGCATGACGGCCCGCGCGAGCCCGATCCCACCGACCTCGACGGGCCTGTCACATGAATACTCATCGATGCACCTCGACCGCAATCTGCGCGGCAACCTCGCACGATAACGCGCCCCGTGCGGCGGCGCCAGGGGCTGTGGCTGAGATCGACCGTCCCGCACGTCAACCTTCGAGCCTGCCAGCCGGCGCAACGAGATCTTCAGGTCGGCCCGCTTGTAGCTGCGAGCAGCCTGGGGTCTCGTCCCGAGCAGCCACGATCACGGTAGGGGAGGGCGCAAGTTCGCGTGCTTGCCGCTTCCTCCGGATCGGCCTTCGTGTATCCCCTGCTTCCCCGTTCCCCTCGAGCGATGAAATCCCAAGACGCGAGAAAGCGAAGCCCTCCCCGTCTGTTGCCCGCACAGCCCGCGTGCTGGCGTGGGCCTTCGGCGCGTCGGTCCTGGCCGCCCAGTCCCAGACCTCGGGTGCTCCGAGAGCCTCCGCAACCTCGACCGATGCTCCCGACCTGCGCCGATACGTGCTGGTGAGGTCCGCCGAGGAGGTGGCGCGCGCGGAGGCCAGCGCCACCCTGGTCAGCGAGTCGGACCAGCCCGCCAGCGGGGCGGTGAACCCTGATGCTGCGCGATCGTCTGGGCTCGAGGACGTGCACGTGCCCCCCACGAGAGGTGCTATCCCAGACCAGACCCCGCCCCGGCCGTTCCGATACGCCCGAAGTGATCAGGGCGAGGGGCCTTCGAGGGCAGCCCGGCGCTGTGCGGCAGGCATCGTCGCCAGGCGTTTCGCCGCGGCGTGGAAGCGCGCGAAGTCCCGCCCTTCGCGCTCGTACAAGCGCTCGAACACCGGCACCAGGTCGTCGTAGGCGCCGAGCACCCCCAGCGTGGCGTTGTTGGCGCGCTGGAACCAGGCGTCGTAGCCCGCGAATCCGCCCCAGCGCTCCCGCTTCAGGGTCTCATGCTCGCGTCGCAGGGCGGCGAGGATGTCGGCCTTGCGCGCGCGCTTGTCGGCATCGCTCGCGGCACTGCGGTAGAAGGCCTCCAGCTCGCGCCGGGCGCGCAGCGTGAGCGCGCGGAAGTCCTGTCGCCGCGCCTCGAGCTCGGAGTGCCCGGCCTGGGCCGCCGGCCCGGCCTGCTGCAGCCAGCGCTGCAGGCCCAGGCGCTCCACGGCGGTGGCGTAGGACTCGTTGAAGGTGGTGTCGTCGGGCACGTAGACGACCTGGTGCGCGAGCTCGTGGAACAGCAGCCGCGCGAGCTCGGAGTCAGGCCAGCGGATGAAGGTGCTCAGCAGCGGGTCGCCGCCCAGCCAGTTGGTCCAGCCCAGCGTCGAGTAGGCCGGTACCGGGTAGACGTCGACGTCCAGGCCCCGCGCGCGCAGCTGGGTGGCCAGCGCCTCGGCGTCGGCGCGGTCGAAGTAGCCCCGGTAGCCGACGCAGCCGGCCACGGGGAAGCACCAGGTCTCGAGCGTCAGCGAGAGCTCGGGCGCGGCCACCACGTTCCACACCGCGGCCGTCCGCGGCAGCTCGGCATAGCGCCGGTAGCTCGCGTTGTCGGGCAGGTGCAGATCGCGCACGGCGAACTCGCGCAGGCGCTGCGCGAGCTGCAGCCGCTCGCGCAGGCTCGCCGCGGTGCCGGCATCCGCGAGCCAGTCGTCCACCGGGCGTGCCCGTTGCATCAGGTCCAGGTGCCCGCCCACCGATTGCGCGTAGTAGCCCAGGCCGCAGCCCGAAAGCAGCGCTGCGGCCAGCAGGGCGCCCGCCACGCGCGCGGCCCCGGGGCGCGGCCGTGCCCGTGCCT